>JAGBIO010000004.1 GCA_017934955.1 Clostridia bacterium | reverse complement strand
GTTACCATTAATTTATCAAGAAGGCACAAGCACTGTAGGGACAGCATTTGTGCTGTCCACAGAAAAGGCAGAAAAGCAGGACAGCATAAATGCTGTCCCTACAGGGGATTGAGAAACATTTGAGAAAAATATATAAATTTAGGAGTGAATTATAACACTTTAGCTATTGTATTTGAATGTTGGATGTGATAGATTAACAATAGGAAAAAAGGAGGTTTTTATCGTGAATTTAATTGAAAAAATTATTGGAACATACAGTCAGAGAGAAGTTAAAAGAATTATGCCTAAAGTTGAGGAAATTTTAGCGCTTGAAGATACATATTCGAAGTTGAGTGAGGAAGAGTTAAAGGGAAAAACGGCAGAATTAAAGCAGAGATTGGCGGAGGGCGAGACATTAGATGATATCTTGGTAGACGCTTTTGCGACGATGCGTGAGGCTGCTTGGCGTGTTTTGGGAATGAAGCATTTTAAGGTGCAGTTAATCGGTGGTATTGTGCTTCATCAGGGTAGAATTGCCGAGATGAAAACCGGTGAAGGTAAAACGTTGGTGGCGACGCTTCCGGTTTATTTGAATGCGTTGTCCGGAAAAGGCGTTCATGTTATTACCGTAAATGATTATTTGGCAAAGCGTGATAGTGACTGGATGGGTAAGGTTTATAAGTATCTTGGCTTGACAGTTGGTCTTGTGGTACACGGAATGCAACCGGATGAGAAGCGTGCGGCTTATGCTTGCGATATCACTTATGGAACGAATAATGAGTATGGTTTCGATTACTTAAGAGATAACATGGTAACTTACCAGAACCAGATGGTGCAAAGAGAGCTAAATTATGCGATTGTCGATGAGGTAGATAGTATTTTAATCGATGAGGCGAGAACTCCGTTGATTATTTCAGCACCTGCGGAAAAGTCTACCGATATGTATAAGAGAGCGGATACCTTTGTAAGACGTTTGAAGGCAAAAGTGATTGTGGAATCGGATGAAAAAGTAATTGATGACGGCGATCAAGAGGGTGACGATTACGATTATATCGTGGATTTGAAGGCACATACGGCAACATTGGTTAGCCGTGGTGTGGAAAAAGCGGAGCAGTTTTTCGGAATTGAGAACTTATCGGATCCGGAGAATGCGACGATTGCACATCATATCAATCAAGCGTTAAAAGCACATGGAATTATGAAAAATGAGAAGGATTACGTTATTAAAGATGGTCAAATCATTATCGTGGATGAGTTTACCGGTCGTTTGATGTTTGGAAGACGTTATAACGAGGGACTTCATCAAGCGATTGAGGCGAAGGAAGGCGTTCAGGTGCAAAACGAGAGTAAGACACTTGCGACGGTTACTTTCCAGAACTATTTCAGAATGTACAATAAATTATCGGGTATGACGGGTACGGCGATGACGGAAGAACAGGAATTTCAGTCAATTTACAAGTTGGATGTTATAGAAATTCCGACAAATAAGCCGATGCAGAGAAAAGATATGAATGATATCGTGTATCGTTCTGAAAAAGCTAAATTCCATGCGGTAGTGGATGAAATCGCAGAGAGTCATGAAAAAGGACAGCCGGTGTTGGTTGGTACCATTACGATTGAAAAATCCGAGGAACTTAGTGCGATGTTGAAGCGTCGGGGAATTAAGCATGAAGTATTGAATGCGAAGTATCATGAAAAAGAAGCTGAAATTATTGCGCAAGCGGGTAAATTCGGCGCGGTAACGATTGCTACCAATATGGCGGGACGTGGTACCGATATTATGCTTGGGGGTAATTCAGAGTATTTGGCAAAACAGGAAATGAGAAAACAGGGCTTCTCAGAAGAGATGATTGTAGAAGGAACCGGTTTTGCGGAGACAAAGGATGAGGAGATTTTAAAGGCAAGAAAGACGTTTATGGAATTGAATAATAAGTATAAAAAAGAGACAGAGGCGGAAAGAGAAAAAGTTGTGGCTGCCGGCGGATTAAAGGTAATCGGTACGGAACGTCATGAAAGTCGTCGTATCGATAACCAGTTAAGAGGTCGTTCGGGACGTCAGGGAGATCCGGGAGAGAGTCGTTTCTATATTTCTTTGGAAGACGATTTGATGAAATTATTCGGCTCGGATCGTATTTTGGCGATGGTAAACAGCTTGGGCGGTGCGGAAGTGGAAGAACTTCCGATTGAAATGGGAATTATTTCGAATTCTATTGAAAATGCGCAAAAGAGAGTAGAGGGCAGAAACTTCTCGATTCGTAAGAACGTATTGCAATTTGACGATGTTATGAATTTGCAGAGAGATGTTATTTACAAGCAGAGACGGCAAGTGCTTTGCGGCGAAGATATGAAGGAAAAGATTCTTCATATGATTGAAGAGGTTGCAGAGGTTTTAGCAACCAGATATACGACGGAAAAATATGTGGAGGATTGGGATTTTGAAGGTCTTCGTGCAAGGGTAGAGTATTTGTTTGGCATTCCGGATTTTACTTATGCAAAGGAAGATTTGGAGAAATTAACGCCGGAAGATGTTGCGGAAGATTTGAAGGAAAAAGTTTTGCAGTTGTATGAAGAGAAAGAGAAGGAATTCGGCGAAAAAGAGTTTAGAGAAGTAGAAAGAATGATTCTTTTACAGACAGTAGATTCTCACTGGATGGATCATATCGATGCAATGGATCAATTAAAGCAGAGTGTGTTTATCCGCGGCTATGCGCAGAGAGATCCGGTTGTGGAATATAAGATGGAAGGGTACAATATGTTTGAACAGATGACAGCGTCGATTCAGGAGGACGTTGTGAGATTGATGTTCCATATTCGTCGTGAAAAAGCACCGCAAGTAAGAATGGTACAACCGAGAGTGATGATGGAATCTCGTGGTGGTGACGGAGAGCCGGAAAAGCCAAAGACGGTGAAGAAGAGTGCAAATGTTGGCAGAAACGACCCATGCCCATGTGGTTCGGGAAAAAAATATAAACAATGCTGTGGAAAGTAGCATAAAATAAGGAATTTAAAGAATTTTCAAATAACAAAATGTCTACAAAATTTTAAATATGTTTACAAATTTTAATTTAAATATCCACAAACATTTGAAAATAAAGGAATGTTTACTTAAAAATATTGTAAACATTCCTTTTGTAGTTTAATGATATAATATAAATGATAGAGGTGATTATATGCGAATAGGAGTAGATATAGACAACGTTCTTTCTAATTTTAATGAAGTATTATTAAATGATTATTTGAATCATGATAAGTTATTAAGAAATAGTGGAATAGTAAATAAAGAAGTTTATATTAGAAATATGTTTGATTGGTCAGAAGAATATGAAAAAGAATATTATAAAAATAATATTGAAAGATTAGCATATCTTTTTGAACCAATAAAAGATTGTTCAAAATATATTAAAATGTTAAGAAACGAAGGAAATATTATTTATATAATAAGTGGTAGAGATAATGGAGAATACTCTGACCCATATAATATGACTATAAACTGGCTAAAAAAATATGATATTGAATATGATGAGTTAATTCTAACAAATGCATATAATCATCAAGAAAAAGCAGATATATGTTTAGAAAAAAATATTGATATAATGATAGATGATTCCACTAAGGTTTGTGATAAATGTACGAATAGTAACATTAAGTCATTATTGTTTAATACAGATTATAATAAAAATGAAACAAGATTTGAAAGAGTAAATAGTTGGAAAGAAATCTATAACTATATTAATAACAAAAAAATAAATGTAATATTAGATACAGATACTTATAATGAATGTGATGACCAATTCGCCTTATCATATTTAATTAAAAATAAAAAATTATTTAATATCGAAGCAATTACTATTGCGCCATATTCTCATACTACAAGAAATGTTTCAGTTATTGAAGGACAAGAATTAAGTTATAATGAAGTTATAAAAATAAGTAAATGGTTAAACTTTGATATTAAAGATAAAGTATTTAAAGGTTCAATGGATTATTTACAAAATGGATATTATGAAAATAATCCTGCAGTAGATAAAATAATTGAAGTAGCTCTTAAAAATAAGAAAACATATATCCTTGCAATAGGAGCAATTACTAATATTGCTTTAGCAATAAAAAAAGAGCCTAGTATAATAAATAAAATCGAAGTTATTTGGTTAGGTGGAAATGAACTAGGATATGTCAATAATATGGAATATAATTTTAGACAAGATATTAAAGCAGTTAAAGTAGTATTTGATTCAAAAGTTAAATTAACAATATTACCTTGTAATAATGTTATTTCAAAATTAAAAATAGATATAAACACATTAAAGGAAAAACTTGGTAATAAATCAGAATTATGCAATTATTTAATAGATAGATTTTATAATGATGGATATCACGGAATTCAAGAGGAAAGAGTAATATGGGATATATCTGTTATAGCGTATATGATAAATAAAGATTGGTTTGAGGTAAAAGAAATTAGTTGTCCTATTATTAATGAAGATAGTTCATATAGTCTTACTGATAATAGTCACAAAATAAAAATCGTAACTGATATAAATAGAGAAGAAATATATAAAGATTTGTTCAGAAAGTTAGGTGGTAAAGATGAAATTAACGAGTAAAGAAGCATTAAAATTAATAGAAAAAGAACAAGGTAAAAAACAAGGTAATGAAAGATGGATAAATCATTCAATCTGTGTAGGAAACGCAGCAAGTGTAATTGCAAAGGCATTAAATTTAGATGAAGATTTTGTTAAAACATTAGGATACATACATGATATTGGAAAGAAATTTGAATATAAAGAAGATGGTGTGTTTCCGCATGCAATAAAAGGATACGAATATATAAAATCACTAGGATATGACGAAGTATATGCAGGAATTTGTATTAAACATTCATTTTTAAATAATGACATAGATTGTATATCAAATGATAGAGATGAAACCGACAAACAAAATCCTAATTATGAATTTGTAAAAGAATATATAAAAAAAGAATATTCAGTATATGAAAAGATTATTAATCTTTGCGACTTAATGTGTACCACTAAAGTATTAACTGTTGATAAAAGAATGATGGATTTGTTGTTAAGACATGGTGTGTTTGCTAAAACTCATTATCATATAGAAGAAACAATGAAACTAAAAAAATATTTTGATAATTTATTAGGGTATAACTTATACGATTTATTTCCAGAAATTAAAAACAATTTATAATTAAAATTAATTTAAATGTTAACATATTTATGTTAGCATTTATTTTTTGCTAAAAATTTGAAGGGAGAGGATATAAATGAAAAATTTAAATGTAACAAAAAGAGGAAATGTATATCAATATAGATTTGAAATAGAAAAGGTTAATGGTAAAAGAAAGTTTATAACAAAATCTGGATTTAAAACTAAAAATGAGGCATATATCGAAGGTCAAAAAAACTATGAATTTATACCTTAATGGAGATTTATTAACAGGATCGCAAATGACTTATTCTGATTATCTAGATTATTGGATGAGAGAATACTTTGAAATAAATTATAAGTATTCAACTGCCAAAAGATATAAAGAATCATTTAGTCAGTTAAAAAAGGAATTAGGTAATTTTAGGCTGTCTGCATTAACACCATATATTCTTAATCAAGCATTATTAAAGCTATATCAAACATCAAAAACAAAAGAAGCTTTGAGAAATTATCAAAAAGTTATTAAGAGTTCATTAAGAGATGCAACTTATTACTTTGGATTTATTAAATATGATCCTGCAGCAGATTTACAAATACCTAGGGTACTATCATTTGAATTAAAAAAAACGATGTATGACACATCTATACTAAAGAAGAAATAGAAATAATTCTAAACAGATTTAAGAATAACAAAGTTTTTATATGTGCATTTTTTACTGCTTGTTATACTGGTATGAGAACGGGAGAAGTATTTGCTTTAACTTGGAATGATATTGATTTAGATAATAGAATTATTAAAATTAATAAGACTGTTTATGCAAAAGATAAATAAGAAAATGGTAGATGGTATTTAGGCACAACTAAAACAACAGATAGCAGTAGAGAAGTTTATATTTGTGATACTTTACATTCTATATTATCAGACTATCAGAAACTGCAAAGTAAATATAAAAAAGAATATGGTAAAAAATATAAGCAATATATCTTAAAAGAAGTAAAAAATAAATATGGTAAGTTAGTAGAATATAAGATAATAGAAAGTCATTCTAGAAATAGCCAAATTCAAATGGTATTTACTAGGAAAGACGGAACATATTCAGGAACCGATATTATAAGATATCCTTTTAAAATAATTCATCATGAGTTAGGAATAAATTGTAGATTTTATGATTTAAGAGGAAGTTTTGCAACAATTAGTTTAAGAAATGGCTGTGAGATAAAAGATATTGCCGAGGTATTAGGACATAAAAGAATTGAAACTACAGAAAAGTATTATATTTTTAGCACAAGTAAAGATATACAAAATGTAAGTCAACTCTTTGAGTCAAATATTAATGTGAATAATATAAATTTAAAATAATTAATGATATAATATTTTTGAAAGGTTGTGATAATGTGTGTAGTATTTTAAATAGATTGTATTATGACTACTATAATTTTAATAAAAAATCTTATTTTCCAATTGATAAAGATTATTTGAGATTAATATTCATGTTGAAAGACGAAAATATAGAAGATATATCAATAAGAGAAATTATCAAAAAGTATAAAAATAGAAACAGTTTTTCAAATAGAATTGTGAATGTTGAAGAAAATAATGATGATTATTGGATAGAAAAAGAAGTGATTCATATAACTTACCCTTTTGAAGAAACATTAGAAAGAATAGAAGTGTTATATAATATTATTGGAAAAGAAAAGTGGATAAAAATTTTTAATTTTGATTACAAGGATTTATGTGACTTTATCGTTGTTTTAATATATAGAATATATAATTATAATTATTGCCATTTATGTAAGGATTCGGAAATATTAAAAGAATATGAAGAGGCTTTCCCTTATTCGAAAAGATGCTATTTTACTCGTAAAGAAATGTATCAATTTTTTAATAATAAGAAGGTAGTAGATTCTTTATTTGATTTTTTATCAATAGATATTAAAATGCAAAAGAGTATTGTAGATTCAACTAAATTAATTCATTACAAGGGTAAATATTATTTGTTTTTTATTTGGGATTTTATATATAATTTATTTAATGAAATAGAAAATAAAATTTTAGAAAATATTAGTAATATTGATAACTATTATCAAAATAAAGGTAAAAAATTTGAAAATTTATGTTATGAAAAATTAACAAAGTATTATAAACAAGAATATATTTACAAAAATATAAAGTATACATATAAAAATAGTAATCATGAAATAGATTTGTTATTAGAGTTACCAAACTCATATATTATATTTGAATGTAAATCTTCTAATTTTGATATTAATAAAACCAATTCTAATAAAGAATTATATGAAAAATTTATTAAATCATTTGGAAGAGGATATAAAACCATTAACGATTTAAATGATTATATAAGTGTGGGTAATAATGAATTTATTGAAAAATCTACAAACAGCATAATAAAATTAAAACCTAATAAAAAAATATATTATATTAATTTAAGTCTGTACAACATAGAATATTTGCAAACACAAATACAAAAAATAAAAACCGAATATATAAATCCAGTAAATATATATCCAATTTGTTGGAATTATATGGATTTTGGTTCAATAATGAAATTAGCCCCATTAGATTTTAATTTGTTTGAAAGATATTTAGAAAGACGTACAAATTTATTAAATAAAAGAAAAAACGTTACTTTTGATATTGATGAAATGGATGCATTTGGATTCCTAACAGATCCTAATTATGATAACAGTTTTGATATGATAATGAAATATTCAGATAATAACATTGATGAAAACTTTATGATATCAAATGGTATATATAGACAAGACTTTAATAATATGTTCAACGTAAAATATATTTCGGAATATATTGAATTAAATAATTCTAATTAAATAAAAACGCACATTGAATAAAAAATAAAAATATGATATAATCATATTAAGTGAACGGATGTGGACAAAGTCCACGACGTGTCCACAGTAGAGAAATATTTATAATATAAAATAATACAGATAATACGAATAATATAGATGATTCTTTCATCTAAAATACAATAAATACAAATAATATTATAAATATAAATAGTATTGATAATATAAGAAAATCCACTTCTTGCGGAAGCGGGAAAAAGTATAAGAAATGCTGTGGAAAAGACGCAGAATAAAGCTATTTATATATTTTAATTTTACTGAAAAGACTCATTTTGTCCACCCAAATTTTAGATGGTTACAGTTCAGACTATATCTTTCTACGATGACGCTACAATCATCGTAGGGACACAATTTATTGTGTCCACAGAAATGGCAGATGTTTGGAATTGGGACACAATAAATTGTGTCCCTACAAACTGTATTCTACCGATATTTTTCGTAAGATACAAGCTCATAGTCTGAACTGTAACTTTAGATGTGGACAAAAATGAGTTTTTTATTGACATTTGGTATATACTAAGTATATACTGTTTATGGAGGGGAGATATATGGGAGCGATTGTTCAAAAATGGGGAAATAGTCAAGGAATAAGAATCCCTAAATATATTTTGGAGGAAGTAGGATTAAAAATTAATGATGAAGTTGAGTTTGAAAATTCCGATGGAAAGATTATCATAAAAAAAGCAAAAAGAAATTATATGACCTTAAAAGATCGTTTGGAAGAGTTTTATCATAAGCCAATTTACGAAATAAAGAATGAAGAAAATGAAGATGAGGTTGATTGGGGAGAGACAGAAGGTGAAGAAAATATATGATGAATTTATTTTCACAGGGGGATATTGTTTATCTTGATTTTAATCCACAAAGCGGTCATGAACAAAGAGGAAGAAGACCGGCGATTATTATTACGAATAATTTGTTTAATCGCTTTAGCAAGATGTTGATGGTATGTCCTATTACCAATACGGATAAAAAGCATCCTTTTCATATAAAACTGGATGCAAGGACAAAAACAACAGGTACGATATTGTGTGATCAAGCAAGAACATTGGATGTATATGCAAGAAATGCTGTTTTTGTGGAGAAAGCTCCTTGCGATATTATTGATGAGGCAGTTCATATGATAATGAGTTTCCTTGAGAGAAATGAAAGCGAGTAGAGCGAACATTACAAGTTAGACTTAAATTTATAGAGAAGGCACAAACACTGTAGGGACAGCATTCATGCTGTCCACGGAATAGGCAGAAGAGCAGGACAGCATTCATGCTGTCCGTACAATGGGTGTACCGGTATTATAGGAGATATAGTCTGATCAGTGACAAAATTATCACAAACGATTGTAGGGGACGGGTTTCCCGTCCCGATAGATTATAAATAAAAGAAAGGGTGTTATAGATGATTGAATTTGAAGAATTTCGCGGAAAGATCGGAGAATTGAAGAAAATTATAAATGAATTGAGGGTTTCTCTTTGACATCGCCGGTAAAGAGAAACAGATTGCGGAGTTAGAAGCGGAGATTGCGAAGGATGGATTTTGGGATAATCTTGAGGAGTCTCAAAAAGTGTTACAGAAGAGTAAGAATTTAAAATCTTCGGTGGAGAAGTTTTATAAAGTAAATGGCGACTTAGAGGATTTGGAGACTTTAAATGAGCTTGCGAATGAGGCGGAGGATGCGGATTCGATTGAAGAAATTTCGCATGAAATCGGTAGGTTGAGTCGATTATTGGAAAAGATGAAGTTAGAGACGCTTCTCTCAGGACCTTATGATAAAAATAATGCGATTTTGTCATTACATTCCGGTGCCGGCGGGACAGAGGCGCAGGATTGGGTAGAGATGTTGTATCGAATGTATTTACGCTGGGCAGAGAGAAATGGGTATCATGTGAAAGAGTTGGATTATCTTGCCGGTGATGAAGCGGGAATTAAGAGTGTGACGTTTTTAGTGGAAGGCGAGAATGCGTACGGATATTTGTCCTGTGAAAAAGGTGTGCATCGTTTGGTGAGAATTTCACCGTTTGATGCGAATTCGCGACGTCATACGTCTTTTGCGTCGCTTGATGTTATGCCGGAGATTTCCGATGATATTAAAATTGAAATTAATCCGGCAGATTTGCGTGTGGATACTTATCGGGCGAGCGGTGCGGGCGGTCAGCATATTAACAAGACCGAGTCGGCGTTTCGTATTACGCATATTCCGACAGGGGTTGTCGTTTCTTGTCAAACAGAGCGTTCGCAGATTCAAAATCGGGAAACGGCGATGAAGATGCTAAAATCGAAATTGTTTGAGATTAAAGAGCGGGAACATTTGGATAAGATTGAGGATTTGAAGGGTGATATGAAGGATATTGCTTGGGGAAGTCAGATTCGTTCTTATGTATTTCATCCGTATTCACTCGCGAAGGATCATCGTACCAATTATGAGGTGGGAAATGTGCAAGCGGTGATGGATGGCGAGTTGGATGGTTTTATTAATGCTTATTTGACACAAAAAGTAAATTCGGGAAAGTAAGGAAGATTGTTTATGAAATTGTTATTACATAGTTGTTGCGGACCTTGTTCGACGTATCCGATTAAGGTTTTAAAGGAAGATAAGATAGAGATTACTTCGATGTGGTTTAATACAAATATCCATCCGTATATGGAGTATAAAAATCGGTATGAGAGTTATAAGCTTTTGATGGAGAAGGAGAATATTCCGACGATTGAGATGGATGAGTATGATATTATTACTTTTACGAGAGCGGTTTACGGGCATGAGTTGGAACGTTGTCGGTATTGCTACGAGAGTCGGATGGAAGTCGTGGCGAAGACGGCGAAAGAGCGTGGTTTTGATGCGTTTACGACATCGTTGTTGGTGAGTCCTTATCAGAAGCATGAGTTGTTGAAAGAAGTTTGTGAGAAGATGGCAGAGAAGTATGGGGTTACATTTTATTACCGTGATTTTCGGGAAGGATTCCGTGAAGGGCAGCAGATGGCGCGAGAGATGGGATTGTATATGCAGAAGTATTGCGGATGTGTGTATAGTGAGGCGGAGCGGTACAAGAAGTTGAAGTAGTATTTTGGGAAATTGGAGGTTGTAGATGGAAAAGAAAAAGGAAGAACTTATAATTGGAGAAGAGAGTAAGATACTTATTTATACATCAGAAGATGGACAAGTAAGAGTTGAAGTGAGACTTGAAGATGAAAATGTTTGGCTTACACAAAAGGCCATGGCAGAACTATTTGATACAACTAGAAATAATATAACTATGCATATAAAAAATGTATTTGAAGATGGAGAGTTACAAGAAAATTCAGTTAGTAAGGAATCCTTACTAACTGCAAAAGACGGAAAAAATTATAACACGAAATTTTACAATTTAGATGTCATTATATCCGTAGGATATCGTGTAAAATCAGTTCGTGGTACTCAATTTAGAATATGGGCTAACGAATTGATAAAAGAGTATTTAATTAAAGGATACAATTTAAATGTTGAAAGATTTAAAAATAATGGTGGCGGAGTGTATTTTGAAGAAGTTTTAGAGAAAATTCGAGATATTCGTTCTTCTGAAAAAGTGTTCTGGAGAAAAGTTTTAGATATATATGCTACTAGTATTGATTATGATGCGAAAGATGAGAAAACAAAAGAATTCTTCAAAACAATACAAAATAAAATGCATTATGCGGTTCATGGAAATACAGCGGCAGAAGTGATATTTCATAGAGTGGATAGCAATAAAGAAAATATAGGATTAACTAATTTTAAAGGAAATATGCCGACAAAAGCAGAAACTGAAATTGCAAAAAATTATTTAAATGAAAAAGAATTGGACTTATTAAATAGAATGGTATCTGCATATTTAGATGTTGCAGAGATTAATGCATTAAATATGCATGCTATGACAATGAAAGATTGGATAAAAGAATTAGATGGATTTTTAACTATGACACATAAAGAAATCTTAAATGGAGCAGGAACCATTTCTCATGAAAAAGCTCTGGAAAAAGCCCATAAAGAATATGATAAGTATATGAAATCTCATTTAACGCAAGCTGAAAAAGACTATTTAGAGATTATGGGAGAAGATATAAAAAAATTAAAATAATAGGTTGGGATGTTCCCGATGCAAAAAAGAAGGATTTTTAGCAAAATGGAAACGTCCCCGATGCAAAATGTAGGAGGTGGAGTATGGCGCTTTATGTGTTTTATGGAGAAGAGGATTTTTTGCGGGATTATAACGCGAATAAAATCATTAATGAATTGCATCTTGCGAATCCGGCGATGAATTTGATTCGGCTTGGGTCAGAGAATATGGATAAGTTGGTGGCGAATTGTGAGCAGATGCCGTTTTTGGATGAGAAGAAAGTGATTTATGTGAAGGATTCGGGAATGTTTACTTCGGGGAAGAAAGTGCCTGCTTCGGTTACGGAGAGTGTGGTTTCTTATCTTGAAAATTTGCCGGAATATGTAGTTGTGATTTTTAATGAGGAGAGTGTAGATAAGCGTTTAAATGCGTTTAAGAAAATTCCGAAGTCCGCGACGATTGAGGAGTTTAAATATCGCGGGGAAGTGGATTTGGCGAATTGGATTGTGAGTGGAATGAAGAAATCCGGTGCGTCTATCGATATGGAGACGGCGAAGTATTTGGCGGATTCTTGCGGTCCTTCGATGAGTTATTTGTATAGTGAGATTAAGAAGCTTGCGATTTTAGCGCAAAGCGAGGAAACGATTAATCGGAATCTGATTGATGCGGTTTGCCTAAAGAGTTTGCAAGGGATGATTTTTGATTTGACGGATAAGATAGGAGAGAAGGATAAGAAGCGTGCTTTGCAGTTAGTGGATGAACTTCTTTTGAAGAAGGAGAGCGAGCAGTTTATTTTGTTGATGTTGTATCGGCATTTTCGAAATCTGTTTTTGTTAAAAGTCGCGGAAGAGGAAGGTACGGCTTCAGCGGGTTATTTGGGAATTAATCCGTATGTATATCGGAAACTGGTGATGCAGGTGAAGCGGTTTTCGAAGGAGGAGCTGCGGGAAATCCTGCGGAAGTTTTTTGAGTTAGATGGGAAAAGTAAAAAGGGAGATCTGGATTTACGAATTGGGTTGGAAGTGATTTTGGCGGTTACGGTGAAGTAGAGTGGTATGTTTGAATAAAAAGGAGAGGCAATAGCGCAAAAAAATATTTTTATTAGGCGCTATTGCCTTTCCTTTTTATTCAAACATATCTCGTGTCATCGGGTGCGTGTATTTTCGGTAAACGGTTAGCTGATTATTGGAATCACAGATGGCTAAGAAGACATCTTTTAGTTTGGTAAAACCTTGGTTTCGGAGTTGCCTTTGCAGCCAGATTCTGTTGTTGCCGGTGAATTTTAGGTTATCTTCTAAAACTTTTCCGTCGAGGATGATGTTTGTGACGAGTTTATCTTGGGGAGGAGCTAAGTTTAATTCGGCAGCGGTTGGTGGGCGTTCGGTGGATTTCGGGAGAAAGCTGAGGCGTCCGTTTAATTCTAATACAACGGTTTGAAGGCTTGCTAAATTGAAATAGCCGTTGATGCGGCATTGAGTGAGAAATTCTCCTAAGTCCATTTTTGCTTTATTGAGATTGCTTTGATAAAGTCTTCCATTGTCAAATAGAATGAGCGTTTCTCCGGTAATAAGACGACGGAGCTTGATGGATTTACTGGTGCCGATAGAGATGGCGATTGCGGCTAAGGCGTAGATAATCATGGCAATGAGAGGCTTTAGAAAATCGTTTTCTAAAGAAGTTGCCATTTCAGCAGCGATGGAGCCGATGGTGATTCCGTTAACATAGTCGAAAGTTGTGAGTTGAGAAATTTGCCGATTTCCCATAAGTTTTGTTAATAGAAAAAGAACGACAACCGAACCGATAGCGGTGAGGGAGACGTGAATGAGTTCCATGAAAATTCCTCCTTTTGGGGATAGTTTTTACTGTTTTTAAGTTATTATTCAAAAGGGAGACGATTATTAAATGTAGGGAGTGAAAAAATGTCGATTTTTTTGATAAGTTTACATATTTTGGTTGAAATGTCTTCCAAAATGTGATAGAATAACTATAATAGATGCAAAAAGGGGCGATGATATTGGATCACATAAAGATTATCGGAATTGCCGGCGGAACCGGTTCGGGGAAGTCTACATTGTCGAAAAGGATTAAAGAGAGCTTGGCGGATTCGGTGACATTGATTTGTCATGATAATTATTATAAGGACAACAAAGGTATGACATTTGAAGAAAGAACGAAGCAAAATTACGATCATCCCGATGCTTTTGATACCGATTTGTTGATTGAGCATTTAAGAAATTTACGTGAGGGAAAAGAAATTGATATGCCGACTTATTCTTTTGTGGAACACGCGCGAAATAAAGAGACGATTCATATTAAGCCGACAAGAGTGATTATTTTGGAAGGAATTTTGATTTTTGAAAATGAAGAACTTCGTAATATGATGGATATGAAGATTTTTGTGGATACCGATGCGGATGTGAGATTTATTCGCCGTATGTCACGGGATGTAAAGAGTCGAGGAAGAGATATCGATTCGATTGTGAGCCAGTATTTAAATACGGTAAAGCCGATGCATGAACAGTTTGTGGAGCCGAGTAAGAAGTATGCGGATATTATTGTGCCGGAGGGCGGATATAATATGGTGGCTTTGGAAATGATTAATGAGAGATTAAAAAGGATTGTGGAAATGTAAGCGATAAGTGTGGTGAAGATGTATGACAAAACAACGTATTGACGTTTTGTTGGTGGAGAAAGGTTTTTTCGAATCTCGAGAAAAGGCGAAGGCTTCAATTATGGCGGGCATTGTGTATGCGAACGATCAGAAGGTCGATAAAGCCGGAGATGAAGTGCCGACGGATGCAGTTCTTGAGGTACGTGGAAATGTTTGTCCTTATGTAAGTCGGGGTGGCTTAAAGATTGAGAAAGCAATTAAAAAGTTTCATATAGATTTAACCGATAAAGTTTGTATTGATATCGGGGCGTCAACCGGCGGCTTTACCGATTGTATGCTTCAAAACGGCGCGAAGAAAGTATTTTCAATTGATGTGGGATACGGTCAATTTGCGTGGAAGTTAAGACAAGATTCGCGGGTTGTTTGCATGGAACGGACGAATATTCGTTATGTGACGCCGGAAGATTTAGGGGAAAGTGCGGATTTTGCATCGATTGATGTTTCCTTTATTTCTTTAACGAAAGTTTTGCCGGTTGCCTTTGCTTTGACGAAGGATACCGGTGAAGTGGTATGCTTAATAAAACCACAGTTTGAAGCAGGACGCGAACAGGTTGGTAAAAAGGGCGTGGTGCGGGATTCTGCGGTGCATAAAGAAGTGATTGAAAAGGTAATTGCGTTTTCGGAAGGATTGGGCTTTTTGGTAAAAGCTCTTAGCTTTTCGCCGATTAAGGGTCCTGAAGGAAATATTGAGTTTTTATTGTATTTGAGTAAAATGGATAAGGGAAGTTATGATGTGAACCAGGTAGTAAGTGAGACAAAAAATCTCTGAGTGCAAGGAGATTTTTTGTCTTTTTTTCGTACCAAAAGAGATGGGATGTTGATAAGATGTGGATAAGTAGAGAGAAGCGGCAATAGAAGAATGTTTCTTGATTATTTTAAGAATATTCCGATAAAATAGAGGATGGAAAAGGAGGAATTTAAAAGATGAAAAAATGGCTGATAGTGATGATGATAAGCATAGGGTTGAGTTTTTCAATGACTTCTGCGATGGAGTATTCTGTGACGGATGCCGGCGTAGAGTTTCAAAACGCTGAACGTGCTATGATTGGTTTTACGTTTAATAATAAGACGGATGGATATCATGCGGAAATGTATTATATTCCGAGATTAACGGTTCTTGAAACTTATCCGAATTCTTCGTTTTCATTTTTTGAAAATTACGCATATTTCGAACCGGTTTCCTTCAGTATCGGGGCGAATGAAAGTAAAGAATTGAAATATGATTGTGTATTACCGAAAAATTTGGCTTCAGGAAATTATGCGGTTTCGATTGATTTTTATGAAAGAACAAATAAGATTTCGGAATATAGCACAAATATAAGATTGGATAAAATTACAACACCGATTCAAACCTCGATTTATAATATTAATGATTTCGAAGGTACTTGTATTATGGTAGACAATGTTTCGTATGGTTCAAAATCCGGTCCGACAGTCAATAAGGATAGTCAAATACAGGCACAACTAAATCTTATATTGAACTCAGAAAGTAAAAAGAGAGTGATTCCGAAAATTACAATATATGAAAGAACGATGTTAGGTGGTGTCGTATCAACTTCATATGGTAAAGCATTTGATCTTCAACCGAAGGAAGAATCGACAATTTTAATTGATTTACCTCGTATAGAGGATCCGGAAAGTTATTTGGTTCATCTTGTATTATTAGATGAAAATTCGAACCAAGTATCGAAAACATATGAGTTTCGATATGTTGTTCCGGGAGCGGCAGCCAATGTTACTTATTTAGGAGTAAAAAAAGATTTAACAATTACTGCAGGTGTGGTAGGACCGGCAGATGCCAGTATTTTGATGAATTGTAAGATTATTTGTAACATATATGATTCGAAACAGAACTTGTTGAATACACAAAATGAAATCATTACTTTAAGTTATAGAGAAAAAGAAATGAATTTTTCTTTGGCGAATGTTCCGTTAGAGGATAATAAGGCTTTTGTTGAGATTATCGTGGAACATGCCGGTAAAGTACTTGCAACTAAGAAAAATGAAGTTATTTTAGATGAATTAGAGGGGAAGAAAGAAGCATTTTCCGATATAACAGGAACTAAATATGAAAATGCGGTTACCTTATTAAATTCGTTGGGAATCTTAAATGGTTATCCGGATGGAACCTTCCGACCGGAAAATTCGATTACCAGAGCGGAATTTACCGTTATTGCGAATAAATTGGCCAATTTAGATAGTGTGAAAATTACAGGAAGATTTACAGATTGTGATTTACACTGGGCAAGACAATATATTGAAGCGGCAGCGAAGAATAATATTTTAAGCGGTTATCCGGATGGAACGTTTCGACCGGACAATTTAGTTACTTATTCAGAAGGTGTCACAATTTTGTTAAATATGCGGGGATATAAAGAAGAAATAAACAAAAGCACTTTTTCTTGGCCGTATAATTACTTAAATAAAGCGAAGAGTGTTGGTTTGTTAAATTCAATAGAGACTGAAAATTATTCGACCCCGGCAAATCGTGGGGATGTTGCCATAATGGCTTTGAATGCATATTTAATGACTCGATGAGTGTGAGACAAGAGGAGGTAGGGTATGAAAAAGATTTTGAAACTTTTATGTTTTGTAATGTTTTTTGGAATTGCTTTTCAGCTAAACAGTTATGCAATTCCTGACTTTTCGTACAGCGGAAGTTATTCAACGAGTAGTGATGCTACTTATTGGTATATTTACTTGAAATCATCCGGAACATTGAAATTTACTTCTGATGTTGTAGTAGATACATGTATCGTTGGCGGTGGTGCCGGAGGATCAAGTAGTAATGGTGGATCACAACCGGGAGGCGGTGGAGGAAAAGTAGTAAATCGATTAAACGTATCCCTTACATCCGGCAAAGGATATAGTATTACGGTTGGTGCCGGCGGAGCAGTAAATACTGCCGGAAGTAGTTCCTCAGCATTCGGCACAACCGCTGCCGGAGGTTCAAAGGGTGGTGGCGGTTCTTCCGGCGGAGGAGCAGGTTCTGCCGGTTCCTATGCGTTTGATAGCAGCAGCTATAGCCGCTATGGCGGAGGTGGCGGTGGCGGCGGATCTGGCGGTAACGGAGGAGCCGGAGGAGCCGGAGGCGCAGGCGGTGGCGGTAAAGGCGCTCAAGGTGCATGTTTCTCCAGATCTTGTACCGCAGCAACCGCCGGTGGAACGAATACCGGAGGCGGTGGCGGTGGCCAAGGTGGTGATCATACGTGGAAAGACTCTGATGGCAGTTATAGTTGGAATGGCGGTGGTTCAGCTGCGAAAGGCGGAAGTGGTATCGTAATTATTCGTGGTAAATTTAATCAATCAGATGTACTTCCATTTTCCTATACCGGAAACTCTATGACAACAAAAGACGATACTTATTGGTATGTTTATTTAAAATCATCCGGAACACTTACTTTTAGTAAGAATCTCACGTTAGATGCATGTATTGTTGGTGGTGGTGCCGGCGGTAGTTCAGGTGAGCATTTTGCTGCAAATGGTGGTGGCGGTGGAACTGTAACAAACCGTTCCGATATTTCTGTTACAACCGGCACGAACTATACGATTACAATTGGAGCCGGAGGAGCAGTTGATACTGCCGGAGGTAGTTCGTCTGCGTTTGGTACAACCGCTGCCGGAGGTGCTGTAAAGGGTGGCGGAGCTGGTGGAAGTGCAGGTCCTGCAGGCTCATATGCATTTGGCAATAGTAGTTATAGTCGCTATGGCGGAGGCGGCGGAGGCGGCGGAGCCGGAGATGGTGCCGGAGCTGCCGGAGCTGCCGGAGGCGCAGGCGGCGGCGGTAACGGTGGTCAAGGTGCGTGTTTCTCCAGATCTTGTACCGCAGCAACCGCCGGGGGAACGAATACCGGAGGCGGTGGCGGTGGTCATGGTGGCGCCCATACGTGGAAAGACAGTGATGGATATGACCATAATGGCGGTGGTGCAGCTGCTGCCGGCGGAAGTGGTATTGTTATCATTCGTGTTAAAATAGTGACTTGCAAACACGATGGTGGTACCCATGCAAATGGTGGTACTTGTACAAAATGTGGTACTGTATATCAAACTCATAACGGAACGGTAATTGGATATGATAAAGACAACGCAACCGATTTGACACATATAAAGCTTTATAATTGCACATACCCGGGATGTGCTGGAAAAGCAGAAGAAGACCATGATTTTTCTAAAAAAGATGGAATTTGTACAAAATGTGGTCTTGAATGTCAAGGAACCATTGGCGTGCATTTAGCAGGAATATATGATGGAATAGAACGTAAAAGTGGAGAATGTCTGGTTTGCGGGAAAGTATTTGCAGAGCATTTACCGTCAAACAATGTTGCGTTTTATTTGAGAACGAAGGATGATCATATACCATATTATAAATGTAATAAGGCGGATGAATGTTCAAGTCTTTTTGAAGGTGTAAGTGAAAAACATAACTTTATAAAGATTGATGGGCATGATAAATGTTCTGTATGTGGATATTATGAAGGCATGGAAGTTTTCACGCAACCAAGTAACATTGCTACTTGTGCTGATCTTTCGGTACATACTAATGATAAACAATATGATCGATACAAAGTTGAAACAGAAACAGGAAAAAAATTGAGTACAGCAATTCCGTTAAAAGTGCAAAATGTGGCAGAAATAGAAGGAAATACTGAAGAACGTTATGGTAAGGGAGATGAAATTAAACTTTTCGGAACGAATTATGCTAATCAAGAAAATATTCATTGGTATAACTTGATCTTTTTAAGTAAATCAGAAAACCTTGTTGCACCATTAAATAATTATTTTCATTGGAAAGTGAGAGCGGCTGCTACTTATGTACATAAAGGTCCTTCTTCTTCCTGTACAGTAGGTGTACATGATGGGAATACAGAATATGCATGTCAAAATAGAGGAGCATTTAATGGTGGCCATTTTGAATTAGGAAGCGGTGAGGCAGGTCATGCCAATGCGGTGGAAAGATGGAAGAACAGAAAAACATGGATAGAAGAATTTTCTTATAAAAAATACGGCGATAGCGGTTTAGCTTCAGAGGCAGAAGTTATGAAAAAAGCATTAGAATTATTGACAGGTGAGCTTAATACAGCACGTATTGAAAAGAAAAGAGATTTCGATGTTTATTTGTTAGCTAATGCGGATCCTGATATTCCAAGCAATTATGTGACAATATTTGACAATAATATTATTTCTCTTCAGTATTTGCAACCTGAATATATTCATTGTTGCAATAGTTGGAACTATGAATTGGTTAATGCGAATGCAACAGCAACCGTTGCGCAACGTTGTAAGCATTTAATAGACGGCCATGAAAAACTTTATGGGGATATTTCGGTAAGATTTGAAGGATTTACTGTAAATAATTTTGAATTAACCTACGGAGAGGAAGCTGCAAAATGGCCTAGTGGAATTAATGTAGATGAAGGGGTGATAAGTAAACAAGCCAACTGGAACGTCTCTTTTAATCTTGACGAGTTGGTTCGTGAGGAAATTAGATTTGATGCCAATAAAGAGCCGTATGGTATGATTTATGTTACTTCGACGGCACCGGACGGGACTACCCAAACGGTAGAAATTAAAGTTCCGTTAGCGTATGTGCCTGATAGGACTTTAGAACATTTTACAGCAAATTTATCTGTAAATGAATTAGCTTGGAATCAAGAGAAATTATATCGTCCGGGAGATATTCTTGAGTTAGACGGTACAAGATGTATCTATGATGAAAAGTATGAAATTTTCGGAGAAACGGAAACCGAATTTAGTCAATATAACGGTGTCATCATTAATTTCAAAGGTTTTGAAGTGGAAAGCAACGGAAAACGTTTTACCGGAATTGATACTCGATATAATAAAAACGAAGAAGTTGTTTGGGGAGAAAGAGGATATGATTATGAGGATGCAGATTTACGATATTGGGATACCGATTCTTATAAAATCGTAGATATTGCAAACGCATTTTATGACTCTACTCGCGGTGTTCACTATGGAGAAATTGAGATCATAGGATTGGAAGAACATGGATGTAAGATTGTGTTCAAAATCTATTTCGGAACACCGGTTGATGAAGTCGTTTATCCGGTTGATGTAACGATAAAGATTAATCCGTCAGATTCTGCGGGAACGGTAACGGTAGATTATATTGCGTATAAAGGGGAGACAGAAGCAGAAACGATTACAGGGTTAAAAATAAGCGATAATGAAGGTGCAGGTACGGTTATTAAGGCTGTATTAGGTACAAGTATTACAATTCATAGTACAGCGAATGAAGGATATGTTTATCGAGACATTACTACCGCACATGGTAATAAGTTGGAAGGATCTGAAAACAACAACTTTAGCTATGGACCGATTAATGTACCGATGACATTTATCGTGAACTTTGAAAAGGATCCTCCGATTCCGAATGGTGAGCAAGATAAATACATATTATATGTAACATCGACAGAAGGCGGAAATGCTTGGTTGGATGATCCAAGAATTTCTAATGATGAAGATGAAATGTATAATAAGTTCGGAAGTCGAATTTATACCGTTCGTGATGTTGACGGCGGAGAAGAATTTACATTATATTATGAGACTTATGAAGGATATGAATTTGAAAAGTGGGAATATCGCCCGAGAATTAAAGCAGATTCTCAAGCAGAAGGCTCGGTTCAAATTACGATGCCGTATAGTGATTTAACGGCAACCGCAGTCTTTAAGAAAGTGAAACAAGAAGCTCCTAACACCGATGAAGACGGTGATAAAACGTATACTTTAAGGGTAACTTCCAATAATGAAGTTTGGGGAGATGCATGGGTATATATCAACGGAGCTTGGACGGATAGAACGGATGGCGCGATTGCGGGACAAGAGTACCTTGTGTACTTTGTTGCAAATCCGGGATATTACTTTACAAACTGGGATTATGACAGTTTTAACAGTCCGTTTGTAGTCGTAGATAAGGAATCGGGATACGGTAGAATTAAAATGCCGAATAATGATCTTGAAATAAAGGCATTTTTCTCGCCAATTCCGGAGCCGGGCGATAACGAGGAAGAAAAAGACAAACCGGATTTTGTAGATCCGGAAACCCCGGAACCACCTACGCCTAAACCAAACCCGGATAATCCGAATCCGGATCCGAATCCGGAAGATATTCCGCAAGACCGTTTACACAAAATTTACTTTGTAAGTGAATTAGAAGACAGATGTGACGGACGTGGCGGTACGGTGCCGGAAGATTTGATTGGTGTGAGAGGCGGAGCCGTGATTACAATGGCAGTTACTCCGTACTCCGGTTGTCGATTTGTAAGATGGTATTTTACAGATGCGACAGAGCATAAGAATGGAAATCATTTAAATGAAGGAGCTTTAACGCCGGATAGAGAGTATGACAAATATGGCAGCGGAAGCTTTATTATGACAGATTATGATATTGTTGCTCATGCTGTATTTGAAGAAGTTGCACCAACCAATAAGCTTACCATAAAGATTGTCGGGGAAGGTTCGGTTTTTGTTGAAGATATTGATATACCGTCAGGCAGTTGGTATGAAGCAGAGCCGGATAAAACGCTTAATATTAAAGTAGAACCGGCAGAAGGTTGGGAGTATATCTACAGTGTAGATAAGGATGGAAAGGTTGTTTCGGAAAATCCGAACTTTACCTTTAAGATGCCGGCTGAAGATACAACCTTAATTATTCATTTTGGATATAATAACAAAGAAGAAGCCGGTCCATATACACTTTATGTGACATCTATGTATGGCGGTAATGCTTGGACGGAAGGAAATGATAAGCATCCGAGAGAAGGAATTGAAGTAACACAAAATCATTTAGGACAATATATTTATACTGTTAAAAATGTATATGCCGGAGAAAAATTCGAAATTTATTATAACGTAGAAAAAGAAGGCTATACGTTTGATGAGTGGGAATATCGTCCGTATATTACACCGGATAAAGAAGGACGCGGAGTTGTTACGATTACAATGCCATATAGTGATTTAACGGTAACGGCGGTATTTAAGAATGATACAATTCAAGATAATCCGACCTTGTCTGTAACAAGTAATAATCCTGAATGGGGTAATGCGTATGTCATTATAAATGATGTACCTGAGACTGCTACCAATATGAAGGCAGTAGCAGGTGCCAAGTATCAAGTAGTATACAAAGCAAATCCGGGATACTACTTTACAAATTGGGATTATTCGACAACCGATACTCCGTTTATTGATGCGGATGGACTTGCTGCAAATGAAGCAATGATTTTGATGCCGAATAAGAATTTGGAGATTATGGCATTCTTCTCCCCGATTCCGGAACCGGAGCCTGAAGATCCAGAAGATCCTGAAGAACCGAAGCCTGTAGTTGAGGGACATGCAATTGATTTTACTGCGGAGCCGCCGGAAGGAGGTCGTGTACCGCAGGATTTAACAGATATTAAGCCGGGAAGTAAGGTAACGATTGCGGTAACGCCAAATCAAGGTTGGGAGTTCTCGCATTGGTATTTCAAAGATAAAGATGGCGTGATTGTTACTCCGGACGTTTATTATGATGAAGACGGAACAGGTTATTTCATTATGCCGGATTATCCAATTGAGGCGATTGCTGTATTTAAGAAATCCGGAATTTATACCTTGTATGTGACTTCAACAGGTGGTGGAAGTGCAACGGCAATTGTAAATGGTGTAGAGACGGATAAGGTTGAAAATGCGATACCGCGAAATTTATATGATGTTATTGCTAAGCCGGAGATAGGTTATAAAGTAACGTGGGAATATAGATGGGATACGGAGGCAGATAATTCAATTATTCCGGGTATTTACATGGATGAATTGGGTGGCAAGGTTATCATGCCACGTAGTGATTTAACGGTAACGGCTATTTTCACAAAAGAAAATCCTGAAGAAACGACTACGCCTAAGTTAAAAGTAACATCCAATAACTATATCTGGGGAGATGCTTTCGTAAAGGTTGACGGAGAAGAGTATAGCTGGAGGAGAATAGATGGCTCACAAAATGCATCTGATGAACCGGGAAAGACTTTAGAGGCAGGAAAGGAATATGAAGTTCGATTTGAAGCATTTACCGGATATGAATTTACTGACTGGATTTCTTCTGATTTGAAGAACCATTTCAAAGAATATCCTGACTTTGAGAATGGAGATACAACAGGTATCATTGTTATGCCGGATTACGATATTGAGTTAATGGCATACTTTAAACCGGGAGACACACCGGATTCCGGAAAGACTTATTATACGTTAACGTTGAAATCAGACCCTGCCGGTGCAGCAACCTTGTTTGGAGATGGTGTGGTTGAAGAAGGAACAGAACGTTATGTAGGTGTTGATGATTATGATCCGGAAGATTATAAATTCAAATATTGGTATCGTAAAGATATAAACGGTAAGGAAATTAAAGTTTCTAATTCAATGAATTTTGATTATACGGTAAGAGAGAATACAACGTTATATGCAAAATTTGACAACATCTCTCCTACAATTTCTAATCTTTATACGGTTACGATTATCAAGGAAGGCGATGGAAACGGATACGTTGTGTCTAACGGACGTGAATATGTTAAAGATTCAACAAGAAGCAACATTACATGCAAAAAGGGCACAGAACTTGTGCTAAAAGCAATTGAAGAAACAGGCTCCTTCTTTAACGGATGGGTTGTAAATGGGAAATCTCGCGGAAGCTTATCGATAATCGACTTGGAAGTTACACAAGATTTGACGATTATTGTAAGCTTTACTGCAGAAAAGACAATACCGCAAGGTACTATTGAAGACTTTAAGATTATTTCGGTAAGAGATTTAAGATGGCAAGATTACTTTGTTGAAAATGGTAAGTTGACCGGAAAAGTCTTTACAACGCCGATTACATTGAGTGAGGCGGAAGTGATGTTAAAAGCGCAAGGCAACCGTTCGGATGAGTTAAAAATGGGATATGCGGTGGAATTCGAATTAGTAACAATGACGTATGACCATGAACGTGCTGTATTAGTCGTAAGACCGGAAATTCTTGATAAAAACGGTAATCCGGTTTTATGGGAGAAGATTAAAGATGGTTTGACCGGTAGTGTGATGGATAAGGCTTATATGGATCAAGTAAAAGATTTTTCAAAAGTAATTGTTGTTCACAATACATCCGGAAAACCGAATGCAAAGAAGTTAAATGATTATTATCAGGCAAGTTATCAGACAAGCAGTTCGTGGAATTCCAATGCTACCAATAACGGAATTTCAACAGAAGAGATTACATGGCGTTGGTTGTATTACGTACCGGCTAAGTTAGAGGGCGTAAACGGACCGATTACAGTAAAATTCAATGTTGAAATTTATGAAATGTCGGGTGACTTTAAGGAAGCTGATTTGACAAATTCGAAACAGAAATTTGATATGGTAACTTACTTGAATACTTATAAGAATACGAAATGGAACGGAAGAGTATATAAGTATTCAGAAAATCAAAGCTTACTTGAGGACATCTACAATAATGCAACCTAATCATTGAAAAAAATTAGGTTGTGTGCTAAAATAATATTCGATCGTAATCGACATATTATGAGCAAATTTTTAACGAGGCGGTCACACGCCTCGTTTTCTTATTGAATAGGAAAAATCGAAGATTTAGCCTATTCAATAAAAATGCTCCGCGAGGATGCACACTCACGCGTGAGGAAAGTTGCTTCGCAACTCGCGTTCGGCGCAGGTGTTCTGCCTGCGCAAAACACTTTTTTAAGGGGGAAAATTTATGGAAAATATTAAAGTGGAAGTTTCGGCACGTCATGTACATTTGACACAAGAAGCAGTAGAAATGTTATTTGGAAAGGGTCATAAGTTGACGCCGAAAAAAGATTTGTCGCAACCGGGTCAATTCTTGGCAGAAGAGAGAGTAACGGTTATCGGACCGAAGAAAACATTTGAAAATGTGGCTGTATTGGGACCGGAAAGAAAAGCATCGCAGATTGAGTTTGCAAAATCCGATTGCTTTGCTCTCGGAATTATGGGCGCAATTCGCGAATCGGGCGATATCGAGGGAACACCGGGCGTAGAAATAAAATCAGAAACAGGTTCAATAACCTTAGATAAAGGTTTAATTATCGCAAAACGTCATATTCATATGACACCTGAAGATGCTGAAAAATTTGGTGTACAAGATAAAGAAAACGTAAATGTAAAAGTAGAAAGTCAAGACAGAAGCCTTATCTTCGGAGATGTAGTGGTAAGAGTCAGCGATAAGTTTGCATTAGCAATGCACATCGATACCGACGAAGGAAACGCCGTTAATGTTGGAAACGGCGACGGAACGAAAGCATACATAGTGAAATAAGAAAAAGGTTATAATTCAGAATTAAATTTATAGGAAAAGCATTCATGCTGTCCACAGAAAAGGCAGAAAGCAGGACAGCATAAATGCTGTCCCTACAATGATTGTACCATTATTATAGAAAGATTATAGTCTGAATTGTAACTCTTTTTTTCTAAAAAATACTGTTTGGATCAACTAATTTTCCGTCTTTATAGACTTCGAAATGTAAATGATCCGGCTCGTAATATTCAAAAGCGGCGGTGTTCCCGACGCCACTGATGACTTGTCCTTTTTCCACCTCTTGATTTGGGGCTGCCATAGACTTTGTGGATAAGTTCGAGTAAACGGTTTGGTAGCCGTCGGCGTGAGAAATCGTAATTTCAATCCCTTTATCGGTAGTTTCGGAGATATCTGTGATTCTACCGGCTTCAGCGGCTTTTACGGCAGTTCCTCTTTCGGCTTTGATGTCAATTCCGTTGTGAACTTTCCATTCACCGAGTGTTTTTGAATAAATTAATGTTTCGGGTGAGTAGTTCATTTCGATTTCGCCTTCAACCGGTTTCATAAATTGCAATTCTTTTTTCTTTTCCGTTTCTTCCGGAATCGGTTTGATTTCGGTTACTTTCGTTTGATTTGCCTGTGTTATTTCTAATTCCGTTTGTACTTGATGCTGCTGTTCTACTTGATGAATTTCCTGCAAATTCGGTTTTGTCTGTTGATTTTTCGAAATCACACTTTCACCGATCATAACGGCGAAAAGCAATAAAGCAATCCCAACAAAAGTTAAAATATAAAATTTTTTCATAGTAATTCCTCCCATTTTTTATGTATATTGGGAGTATAGCCATATTAAATTTTTTTATACAACAAATATAATTTAATTGAGGTGTTTTTACGACCCTTATGTATTTAGGCTTTCTTTTGATAGGCTTGTTTTTCCAATAGCGTATTGGGATAATAATGATAGAGAATTTCCCGATAATCTTTTCCTGCCTTTGCCATTACCTGGGCACCCCATTGACTCATGCCGACGCCATGTCCGTAGCCTTTTACTTGAATCAAAATTGTTTTGTCTTTTAAAGTAATTGTGAAATTCGTAGAACGCAAGTCAAAAATATTGCGAAATTCCGTACCGGAGAAGGTTGTGCCGGAGACGTTTATGGACTCTACGTGATCCCCTTCGGTACGGCTGACAATTTTGATTTCTTTTTTGAATTTTGCGATATTTTTCGTTTGAGATAAATCATAAGAAACTGTTTTCTTTCCGGTATAATGATTGATTTTGTTGGCAAAATCCGCATAAGAAATCTCTTGTTCACTAAAAAAGGTAGACATTAATGTATTTTCGTTCGGACTGTCTACCGAGAGAAGATAAGGAATTTCTTCTCCGCCCCAAACGTCTTTTACGTTTTCGGTTTTCCCACCGCTGGCTGAATGAAAGAAAGCACTGATGGCTTCTCCTAAGTAGGTAAGAATTTCGGAATCGGTGCTTTTGACGGCTTGGGCTACTTTTTTATATTCTTCGCTTTCATCCGCTTCCTTCCATGCTTGACAATGTGTGGAATCATCGCAAATATGTGTTCCCGAAGCTAATTTTTTTATGGTATATGTACGAGCCGCAACGGCTTGTGCTTTTAACGCCTCAACTTCAAAACTTGCCGGCATTTCCGCGTAAACAACTCCCGCAATATAATCTTCAAAATTGAGTTCTACGATATCTTGTGTTTTTGCACGCGTAAGATAGATGATGTTGTCATTGTTGACATGTGCAATAAGATTTTCTTTTGCGGGAGACCGGGTAAAGATGTAGTAAATGAGAAGTAAAGTAAGGGTGAAGAAGAACATTTTTTTCATATGATTGCCTCCTATATAAAAACATTAAAGAATAAAGAAGAGTGAAAAAAGAATAGATAATAAATTTTTATTCGTATTATTCTGTTTCTATTCGTGAAATATTGGCGCCTAAGGCGGATAATTTTTGATCTAATTTTTCATAGCCACGGTCGATATGGTAAAGGTCGGTGACAGTAGTGACGCCGTCGGCGACTAAACCGGCTAAAATTAAGGCGGCACCGGCTCTTAAATCGGTGGCTTTTACTTTAGCACCGTTTAAGGAAGCATTTCCCGAGATAACGGCGGCTCTGCCGTCAATTTTAATATTTGCGCCGAGACGAATGAGCTCGGGAACATATAAAAAGCGGTTTTCAAAAATGGTTTCTACGATAATGCTGTTTCCGGCAGAAGTTGTCATTAAGGTAGCAAATTGAGCTTGCATATCAGTGGGAAAACCGGGATACGGCAATGTTTTGATGTCGACATTTTTGATAAGATTTCCGCCTTTTACGCGAATTGCATTTAGTTCTTCCGATACTTCGATATTGGCTTCTTTTAGCTTCGCGGTAATCGGTTTTAGATGTGCAGGAATAACATTTTTTATCAGTACATTTCCGCCGGTAATTGCAGAAGCAATCATAAAAGTACCTGCTTCGATACGATCGGAAATAACGGTATGTTCACTTCCTTTTAATTCGGGAACTCCGGTAATTTTTACGGTATCGGTTCCGGCCCCTTGAATTTGGGCACCGCAAGAGGAAAGATAAGTAGATAAATCCACAATTTCCGGTTCAATTGCGGCGTTCTCCAAAATGGTTTCTCCTTCCGCTAAGACAGCTGCCATTATTAAGTTTTCGGTAGCTCCGACACTTGGAAAGTCTAAGTAAATTTTTTTCCCGATTAGCTTTTTGGCGCTTGCGGTAATTAGTCCGTTCGACTGTTCGATGTCTGCTCCCATGGCAGATAATCCTTTTAAATGCAAATCAATCGGACGACTGCCGATAGCGCAACCTCCCGGAAAGGAGACAGAAGCTTTTCCGCAACGAGCAAGTAAGGGTCCCAATAAAAGAATAGAAGCACGCATTTTTGTAACAAGTTCATAAGGAATTTCAAAATTTTTGATTGCGGTTGTTTCTACTTTTAAAGAATTTGGGGAATCTGAAGAAATTTTGGAACCAACCGTCGAAAGAATTTCTTCCATAATTTTTACATCTTCCAATTCCGGAACATCATGAATTATATTTTCACCGCTTGTTAAAACGGTAGCAGCTAAAATCGGCAGTACGGCGTTCTTTGAGCCGCTGACCGTAACTTCGCCGTAAAGTGGTTTTGAGTGATTAATGATTAAATTTTCCATTTTTCCTCCTAAAAAAGTGACAATAAGATTTTGGTAGGATATAGTAACTATGTAGAGTTTCTTAACATTTTAATTGTTTGCAAAAATAAAAAAAATATTCAAAAAACTATTAAGTTTTTTGAAATTAGATTCGATATTAGGAATAGTGACAGATGTTTATAAGGGGGAAGAAAAAGATGTCTAAAATTACGGCTAATATTTTTTCGGAATTTGAAAAGAGCTTGTTAAAGAATATGCAGGAATTGGAGATTGTAAAACAGCAAAAAGAATATGTGTTGAAAAATATTAATATTCCATTTAGAAAATGGTTATATTCCGGTACAACCGAAGCGTATAAAAACAAAAATCCGTTTTCTGTTTTAAATGAAGATATTAATGCAGAATCTTTGGTTGTTCCGAAATTACATATTAACTTAAACAGATTGCAAAACACATTTACTTCAAAATACAATTTATATGAAATTTCCAAAAAGAATCATCCGATTGTTGACGATTGCACGAAGTTATTAAAAACGTTGTCAAAGAAAATTCCTTGTTCTAAGACAAATACTTTATTAGGACAAACCAAAGCAACGTTAACAGATGAAATGTTCTTTGAAGATGCAGCATATTTGGATTACATTACAAACTTATGTAATTCTATCGGTTTGACCGAACGTCATACAAAGAAAACAAGCCGTTATGATTCTATTAAAATTTCCGAAACAGGAAAAGAATTCTTAAAATTAACAAAAGCAGATAAATTTGCGGTTTTACAGACAGCAGCTGTAAGTATGGCATCTTACGAATTAAAATCAGCGTTAGCTTCAAAAGCAGAAATGCTTGCAACTTTATTGGAAAGAAACGGAGAAGAAACAAAATCTTCGGTAAAATTGGATTTCTTCTCAGAAGAAAGATTATCTAAAATGCTTTCCGGAAAGACGACCAATTTGGAAGAATATTACGATGAAGTATTTAACGCACTCGGAATCAATCGCAAAAAGTATGTGGATTATTTCAATGAAAAAGCAGCGCAAATTGAAGATTTGGATAGCGCAATGGAAGATGATCAATTATTCTTATCCATCTATGTAATGGATATTCAAAATATGTTTGATACTTATTTCGTAGTACCATTCAGCTATTACTTCATGAGTTTTGTACCGACATATTCCGCAAACTTCAATTGCCAATCTACTATTATGGAAATGTTGTTGGCAAAAGAAAATAAGAGAATGTGCGAACACTTAAGCTATTCTGTTCCGGTAGCTTTAACGGCAACATCAATCGCAAATGTGCAATAAAAAAGGCTTTTAAGCCTTTTTTTATTGCACATTTGCGATTGATGTATGTTAATAGAAATATAGGGTAAAATAGTTGCAAATACTTTTGGGAGGAATTTTATGAAAAGGAGAGTATTTGCAATTTTTATTATGCTTTTTTATCTTTGCTTCGGTGTAGTGAAAACCTATGGAAGAAGTACAGCGGTTGTTTCTTATTGGGGATCGCGGGGAGATGAAGTGATACAGATTCAGACGCGTTTGAAAAGATGGGGGTATTATAACGGCGCTGTTGATGGAGTTTATGGAAATCAAACCTATCAAGCAGTGAGAAGATTTCAAGCGAAAAATGGGCTAACGGTAGACGGAATTGCAGGAAAACAGACATTGGCGGCTTTGGGTTTACCGACCGGTTCGAATTCTACCAACAATAATTTGAATTTATTGGCGCGTGCGATTAGCGGAGAGGCGAGAGGAGAGCCGTATGAAGGACAGGTTGCCGTGGGTGCGGTTATTTTAAATCGAGTGAGACATAGCGAGTTTCCGAATACGATTGCCGGCGTGATTTACCAGAACGGTGCGTTTGATTCGGTGTATGATGGGCAAATCAATATGGAACCGACAACAACCGCCGTGAAAGCGGCGCAAGATGCTTTAAACGGCTGGGATCCATCAGGCGGTTGTATTTATTTTTATAATCCGGCGACGAGTACCAGTAAGTGGATTTGGAGCCGACCGATAGTAAAGAGGATCGGAAAGCATAATTTTGCAAAATAAGATGGACAGCATAAATGCTGTCCGTACGGATGGCGAAATAAATACAACCAATGTAGGGACAGCATTCATGCTGTCCACTTGGATAGATAAATCAACACAAGCATTGTAGGGACAGCATTCATGCTGTCCACCTGGATAGATAAATCAACACAACCAATGTAGGGACAGCATTCATGCTGTCCGTTGAATAAGCAGTAAACCTGCATTTAAGAAAGGAGAAAAATATGCAATTTTCATTTCGAACGGATTTGGCGATTGAGACCAAAGAAGCGTATAAAAAAGCACTAAGTGTGGATATGCCGGGAGTTACGGCGGAGGATGAAACGATTGATAATGTGAAAATTACAAGAGTAAAAGTGGAGACGCCGGAAGGAGCAGAAAATATCGGAAAGCCGATAGGAAATTATATTACGTTGGACGTTCCGCAAATTAAAGAAGATGAGCCGGAGATTAATGAGAAAATTTACATGGTTTTGGCGAGAGAATTAAGAAAATTAATCGGGGAGAATAAAGATAAATCGGTTTTGGTAGTAGGGCTTGGCAACTGGAATGTAACGCCGGACGCATTAGGTCCGAAAGTAATTTCATATGTGGAAGTAACGCGACATATTTTGGAATATGCTCCGGAATATGTGAATCGCCCGCTTCGCTCGGTTAGTGCGATTTCGCCGGGAGTTCTTGGTACAACCGGTATGGAGACGGGAGAAGTGATTAAAGGGGTAGTCGATAAAATCAAGCCGGATTTGGTAATTGCGATTGATGCACTTGCCTCTCGCAGATTAGAAAGAATCAGTACAACCATCCAAATTGCAGATACCGGAATTAATCCCGGATCCGGAATCGGGAACAAACGAATGGCAATATCGCAGGAAACACTTGGTGTTCCGGTTATCGCAATCGGAGTACCGACGGTCGTTGATGCGGCGACGATGGCGAACGATACCATTGAGTTAATGTTAGAGAATATTGATAAAATAGGTTCACAAAACGGCACCGATTATGATAGAATAAAGCAGATGAGTCAAGAGGATAAGTATGCGTTGATTAAAGAGGTATTAAACCCATATGTGGGAGACTTGGTAGTGACTCCGAAAGAAATTGATGCGATTATTACAAGCGTTTCAGATGTCGTATCTCAGGGAATCAATCACGCATTGCATAATGATCAATTATAAAAGGAAGCCGGGAGAAAGTAATGAAATTAGCTATTATTTGTGATTTGAAAATAAACGATGTTTTTGAACAAGTAAAGTTAAAAGAAGGTTATCAATTGGCGAAACTAAGTGGTGCGGAATGTATTATTTTGAATCCGACGAACTTATTTGAACAAAATTTAAAAATAGCAAAAGAACTCGGAATAACTGAAATTTTAGAGGTTAGCGAGAAGTTCGTCGATAACCGCAATGAGCAAATAGCGGAAAAAAACGGAATTTCTTATACCGGCTTTTTTGTAAAAGGCAAAATTCAATATGTAAAACCTTTATTGTCTTCTGCGGTTTTATTGTCAATGCCAAGCAAAACGGAGTTGCTGACCAATCGTGAAAATGAGGTGTTGGCATTAGTTGCGGAAGGACTTCAAAATAAGGAAATAGCAAAACGACTTTTTTTGAGTGAAAAAACAGTAAAAAATCATTTGAATAACATATTTAAAAAACTTGGGGTAACAGATAGAACCAATGCAGCATTATATGCGCTAAAGGTGAGAAAGTCATAATAGAAAGCGGGACGTCGAGGACGCCGTCTCCTGCAATGATTGCGACATTATTGTAGGGACAGCATTCATGCTGTCCTGCTTTTCTGCCTTTTCTGTGGACTCCGCCTATTTTCCGGACACCATAAATTGTGTCCCTACAATGATTGTGCAAACATTGTAGAGAAATATAGTCTGAACAATAACCCCTCTTCTTGGAAAATGAAGCAAAGTCGTTTACATAATTTAGAAAAAGTGGTAAAATAAAAGTAGGTATTCTATGTTATAGGGTGGTGTTTTTATGAAAAAAATATTTGTCTATTTTTTAGTGGCATGTTTTTGTTTAACGAATTTTACTTATGCCGTTGGCACAGTATTGTTAAATCCGATTGGGGAAGTATCTGCCGAATGGTATTCGGCAGATGAAATCAATAACGTGAATGCAGAGAATCTTTTAACGATAGAAGAACAGAAAACGATAAATTTCCGTTCCGGAGAAACCGGCGTGCAATTTGATTTATCCCCGTTTGTGGAAGCCTCAAGCAGTGAAATCGTAGGAGAATATTTTGATGATGACTCTGTTATGAAAATAATTGAAAAGCAAGTGGAGGAACTGTCAGAAGAAGCTGCTGAAAAAAAGGCAAATGAACTGATTTCGATTACTAATCAATTAAGAGCATTATACAGAAAAGTAGTGATTACTGATTCCGAAGTACAAAGCGGCGAATATTATGTTTTAAATACGCAAAATTTAGATGAAAAAAGCGGAAATCTGATTTTAGGTGTTGGAGAAAATGATGAATGGAAACTTTTATATACCGGAGAATCAGAAAATGCGAACGGACAAGATTCGATGGTAACTTTCGGTGGAAGTTCTGCTGGAAACTCTTCCGGTGGAAGTTCTGCTGGAAACTCTTCCGGTGGAAGTTCTGCTGGAAACTTTTCCGGTGGAGATTCGAATTCGACAGAAAGTACGGCCCCCAAAGTACCGGAAAATTTTGTTGAGGAAACTTATGCAGAAGCTGAGGATATCAATCAATATGCGGATTGGGAATTTCCGGCTTATGACGATGCAAGAAGTGCAGAATTTAAGGTAGTCGAAAAATGTTGGGGAGAAGATCCGCATGAAGCACAAGACCAAATGAATTTAGAAATCGAAGGAAAAAAAGTCGTATTGACAATAGGATATAACGTAAATTTCACTTATACATTTAATTTGGCAGGGTACTATGCACAAGATACAGAGGAAAAAGAAAACGAAGCCTTATATGTATTAACAGAACATAACAAAAAAAAGTTTATAGAAGATATTTTTAATGATATTGTAAATCGTATCCGGATAACGACAACCGATCGGTACGGAAGAGAGATTGAAGATAGCAATGCGACAATAACAGCAAGACAAGAGGCATGGGAAAAATTAGATGATGCTGTATCGGAAATTCGGGAAAATTACGGAAAAATAGATGTTGTGGCAGAAAATTATGAACCAAAAGAGTATTATGTACAAAATGAATTCTTGGGAGATTTGGAAAATACAGTATTTGCGGAAAAAGAAAAAGGAAAATTAATGGGAATCAAAACAGATGAATATAACGACATTTTTAAACAACATGAGATAGATGCAGAACGATTTGATGTGATAAATTCCAAAATTTCGCCGGATCAAGCGAATAAGAATCAATATCGATTCAGCGAAGGAAACTTTTACTTATGCCAAGGCTGTTCTAAATGCGAAATATGTGGTGGCAAGGTAGCTTGCGGAGATGATGACGGTGATATTTTAGTATATTTCTCAAAATATTGCGCAGAACACGCTTGTCGTTTTGTGTGGAATTGGGAAGTGGATCCCACAAATAGTGGTCCTACAAGAGAAGGACTGAAATGCAGAGAAAAGGGCGAAGGCGCAAATTTATATTGTTATCCGCATACTTGCAGTATGTGCGAAGAGGCAATAGTAGGAGTGAGTACGATACCTATGGTAACAGCAACAACCCCTGATGTAAGGGATACGGGAGCCAAGGATATAGGAAGATATTCGTATTACTGTGCAGAACATAAGTGCAGGGCAGTGGATTGCAGAACTTTTAGGAGAAGTCAAAACACAACTCAAACGGAAGATAGTGAATCTATTGTACATTCACCGCTATTCTGCTTGGCTCATGAAAGTCTTTGCGTTCTTTGCAACGAAACACTTGTTACAAAAAAAATGTATGAAGATGCCGGTGGTGCTCTGGTATGCACAAATTGTCAAGGTGTTTCGTCGGAATTTGAAAAATTAGTATTTGAAACTTTCAATTATGGCGGTGCAAATATTGCTCTACACTACATTGGACCGAATGCCAAAACAGTTCTTATGTTTCCTGGCGATGAAGAAAAACGTGATCTTTCTAAAGCAATGGCATTTATAGAAGATGTACCAGCTTTAGCTAATATGAATGTAATCTGCGTTTCTATTGCTAGTAATAAGAAGACTTACGGGCTAAACGGATGGGGGGAAGGTGCTACCGATTCCATTACCCAATATTTAAAAGAACAAATTGCCAGTGGTAAGATTGGTTCGGATATTTATATAGATGCTTTTAGTGGCGGTGGTGTTCCTGCAGTTTATATGACGAAAAATTTGCACGGAGCAGAAATTACCACTTCAAGTGGAGATACGAAACAGATTAATTTTGAGGTAACTTTTATGGATGCAGCGTATAACGAGCCAGAGGTAATGAATTTAGTAAATCAGGGTGTAAAAGTGGGAGTTTATAGTACAGATCCTACAGTACGAGATCCGCTGAATGTCACCAAAACTTCTGCATATATTGTTAAGAAGCAGGTAGCTCAGAATGAATCTATGTCAGGAGCAATCCTTACGGGTTATCGTCATAATAAAGAATTTGTGCAGGAACTATATAATACATATTTAAATGATCGAGCAAATTAATAAAAGTAAAAACATCTCTAATAGTTTAGATAAAACTTCTAAGTATTAGAGGTGTTTTTTTATTGTATAGGAAAAATCAAAGATTTTGCCTATACAACAAAAAACGCTCTGCGGGGAAGCACATTCGCGCGAAAGGAATGTTGCTACGCAACTCGCGTTCGGCGCAGGTGTTTTGCCTGCGCAAAACACTTTTTTATGTCTAAAAATTCTTCTTTCGGTATAGAATAGTTTTATAGAAGGATAATTGGAGGTGATAGAATGATTGCTTTTACCTTTATCGGCGCGATAATCGGTGCCGGATTTGCGTCGGGTCAAGAAATCAGACGTTTTTTTGTGGATTACGGGATTGTCGGCTATCTTGGTTTCATCTTGGTTGCCTTTTTATTTATGTTGCTTGGAGAAAAGATTATGAATATGGGATATAGCAGTAAGGCGGATTCCTATGATAAAATTTTAGGCTATGCCTTTCGTTGTAAATGGAAACCGTTTTTTGATTATTTGATTTGTTGCTTTTTTATTGCAACGGCAAGCACGATGTTTTCCGGATTTGGGGCATTGTGTGAACAGTTTTTTCAAATTCCTTTTGCTCTCGGCAGTCTGATGATGGCACTGATTAGTTTCGGAATTGTGATTTTTGGAATCAACGGGGTGATGAAGCTAAGTTCTGTAGCGGTACCGGTTTTAATTTTATTAACTTCCTACATATCTTTAAAATCTTTAGCGGGAACCGAATTTACGCAAATCACCCATATTACGGAGATTAGGAATATTTCTGCGATTCCGGTAATCCTTTCCGCCGTTTTATACGCGTCGTATAATTTGGTGCTGTCGATTTCGGTATTGGCAGCGTTAGGGGCTAATGCAAGAGACAAAAGCAGTATGAAAAAAGGTTCTGTGATTTCGGCGATTACCATTTTTATTTTTGGAAGTATAATATACTTTGCACTTTTTATGAATTATGGTAAAATACAAGGAGCTGAGATACCGATTGCAGCTTTAACCGGCCCTTCGCAGACGTGGCTTTATTTTATTTCTTTCTTCTTTGCGGTACTGACGACAGCCATTAGTTTGCTATATGGGATTTACACGCGGGTAGGACAGAATGTGAAGCATTTTTTTGTGATTTGCGTGATTTCCTATTTACTGAGTTTGGTAGGGTTTTCGACTTTAGTGGCGAAACTTTATACTTTAATGGGCGTGTTTGGAGTCTTTTTGTTGTTAATGTTATTACACGGCTATCGGCGTTCGAAGAAGAGAATATAAGAGGAAAGGAAGTTTGACATGACATTTTCTGAATTGCGCGAGAAGTTTGACGCTGTTTCCTACGATAAATTTACATGTTCCGAGTCAGACGATTCTTATGATATAAATTATTACTATTCTTTAGGAGAGTTTCATTTTGTGCATCGGTTAAGTATCTTAAAGAGAGATTTTTTTCGACCGGAGAATTTAGAAGATAAAGATGTATTTTTGTTCCATTTGGGACTTTGTGAATTAATCAGTTATTATAAAGCGGCTTGTCCTAAGAAGGTTATATTAAAAGCAGGGGCGTTGCGAGAAGAACAAATGGATTTTTGGAAGAAACTTTTTTATAACGGATTGGGCGAATTTCGTTTTTTGAATCATATCGAGATTTCTTATGAGGATTTTGTTGTCTTTGAAAATGCGACAGACACGATTTATTCGAAATCGAAAATCGGAAACGTAGAAGGAAATTTGATTCCGGTAGGAGGCGGAAAAGATTCGGCGGTTACCTTGGAGCTATTGAAGAAGGAAAAAGCGCATAATACTTGCTTTATAGTAAATCCGCGTGGGGCGACGTTGGATACGGTAACGGTTGCGGGATATAACGCGGAAGATTCCGTGATTGTAATGCGGAAAATCGATCCTCTGTTATTGCAGTTAAATCAAGAAGGATATTTAAACGGACATACTCCTTTTTCAGCGTCTTTGGCATTTTTAGGGATGTTTTGTGCATTATTAGCAGGAAAACAGTATATTGTTTTGTCCAATGAAAGCAGTGCTAATGAGAGTACCGATGAGGAAACAGGAGCAAACCACCAATATTCCAAGTCGTTGGAATTTGAATTGGATTTTGTGGAATATACCGAGCGATACGTTAATCCTTTTATGAAATATTTCAGCTTGCTACGCGGTATGCGGGAAATCGATATAGCGAGACAGTTTGCGGAGTATAAGCAGTATCATAAAATTTTTCGAAGTTGTAATCGCGGAAGCGTCGGCGGAAAAAACGAATGGTGTGGGAAGTGTTCAAAGTGCTTATTTGTGTATATTATTTTGGCACCTTTTTTGTCGGAAGAAGAAATGACAACGATTTTCGGAAGAAATTTATTAAATGATTTGGAGTTGGAAAAGTATTATCGGGAACTTGCGGGAATCGATAAAACAAAACCGTTCGAGTGTGTCGGGACAAGGGCGGAAGTGAAGGAAGCAATTCGAATGATTGCCGAAAAATATCAAGAAAATTTACCAATTTTGATTGAAAAATATCCTGAATTATGGCAAAAATAAATGAACACAATCATTGTTACAGGTCAGACTCAAATTTATAGAAAAGGCACAAACACTGTAGGGACACAATTTATTGTGTCCACAGAATAGGCAGACGATAGAATTAGGACACAATAAATTGTGTCCCTACAATGATAGCACAAACATTGTAGGGACAGCATTTATGCTGTCCACAGAATAGGCAGACGGTAGAATTAGGACACAATAATTTGTGTCCGCAGATTGGCAGAATCGTAAGCATGGAGGAATTAAAATGACGAAACTGATACAGGAAATAAAGAAGGCGCTTGACGGAAAGTCTATTGTAATTTTAGGCTTCGGGCGTGAAGGAAAAGCGACTTATCATTTCGTGAAAAAGTATGTGAATTATAAAGAATTGGCAATTGCAGATGAAAGACAGGCAGAAGTACCGGAAAAGGTATATTACGGCACGGATTATTGTGAAGGACTTAATGATTTTGATGTCGTGATAAAAAGTCCCGGAATTTCTTTTAAGGAGTTAAAAGGAAAAGTCGATTTTGAAAAAGTTACTTCTCAGACAGAGTTGGTTTTGAATTTTTATCGAAAAAATATGATCGGAATTACCGGCACAAAAGGGAAAAGTACGACATCTTCCTTAATTTATGCCATTTTACAGGAAGCGAAGGTGAATACAAGACTTGTCGGAAATATCGGAATCCCGATATTCGAGTGTTTGGAAGAAATAACAGATGAGACGGTTTTGGTCTGCGAGATGTCTTCCCATCAATTGGAAAAAATAGTGGTATCACCGCATATTGGGGTTTTATTGAACTTGTTTGAGGAACATTTGGACCATTATGAATCCTATGAAGAATATCAGCTTTCCAAAGTAAATATTTTTCGACATCAATCTGCGGAAGATTTTGTGGTATATAATGCCGAGAATGAATTAACGGTAAAGTATGTGGAAAGCTATGCAAAAGGCAAGAAGATAGCCTTTCCGTTTCCGATTGCTATACCGAGTCACTTGTTGGGAAAACATAATCAAAACAACATTTCTGCGGCAGTAGCGGTAGCGAAATTATTGGGAATTCCTAAAGAGGTATGGGAAAAAGCAGTAGGCGATTTTAAAGGCTTGCCGCATCGTTTGGAGTTTGTAGGAACTTATGAAGGAATTCGCTACTATAACGATTCCATCTCTACCGTTCCGGAAGCAACGATGGCTGCGGTAGAAAGCCTAAAAGAAGTGGATACTTTGATTTTGGGCGGTATGGATCGCGGCGTTCATTATGATTCCTTAATTGCTTTTTTGAATGAAGGAAGAGTACGGAATATCATTTTGGCATACGAGACCGGAAAACGAATTGCAAAAGGCTTAAACTGTTCCGGAGTTTACTTGGTTGAGGATTTGGAAGAGGCTGTAAACGTGGCGAAGAAAGTTACGCAGAAAGATAAAATTTGTCTATTGTCGCCGGCAGCAGCCAGCTACGGCTATTTTAAGAATTTTGAAGAACGTGGAGAACGATTCAAAGAATGGATAAAGAGTTAAAAGAAACGGCATACCGAGCGGTATGCCGTTTTGTATTACATGAAGAGCAGATAGCACTTTTTAAGATACCGAAAAGTATCCTCCGATCTCATGACTCTGCCATTGATCGGATCCTCCAGCGTTTGGCGAAGAAGGTCTTCCTTCGTGAGGCAAATTGCGATGGCAAGCAGAAGCTTGATGTCAGTCTGATTGATTGCGAGAAGCGGATGGGAGGCGAGGATTTCGCTCACCGTAGGATGGAGATTGATATTGACAAAGTTTTCATAGACGGCTTTTGCAAATTCCTCTACTCCGACTTCTCGGCAAAGTTCGGTGGCTTCGTGAGAAGTAAGCAGCTGCCTACCGTCTTCCAGATAAATCGGACTGACATAGAACGGAAGATAACGTTGAATTGCGGGAATCACTTGTTTACTGAGTGCCTTTCCCATCGGTTCTTCCGAATATTGATGAGAAAAAAACTCTTCATAGATAATGTGTGCCATTGCTGTCCTAAGCATTGTACGACCTTCCTTTCCGGCGAAGTGCCATGTCCATGAAACAACAGAGTTTCATACAAGTAAAATGTACGACCGGTAATAGTATAACATACGTTTACATAAATTTCAAGACGTAATTCAATGGCAGATTGCTTGTCACGCTTAAATTTATAGAGGAGGCACAAAAGCTGTAGGGACAGCATTCATGCTGTCCGCAGTGAGGACAGAAAAGCAGGACAGCATGAATGCTGTCCGTACAATGATGGCGCAATCAATGTAGAAAGATGAAGTAGGTCTAAAGTCCTATTTTGATACTTACATCTTGCAAAAGTGGAGGCAAAAGGTTAATATTATCTTGCAAGTGGTTCGAAGTGGAGTAAAGTGGTATAAAACTCCACGAAAGAGGTGAGAAGTTTGTTTATCGGCGAATACAGGCATGGTTTAGATGCGAAGGGCAGAATTATTGTCCCGGCGAAATTCCGTGATGGTCTTGGCGACAAGTTTGTTTTGACAAAGGGATTGGACGGATGTTTATTTGCGTATTCGAAAGAGGAATGGGCAAACTTTGAAAACAAAATTAAAGAACTCCCTCTTACCAACAAGGATGCAAGAGCGTTTGTACGGTTTTTCTTTTCGGGAGCCGTAGAGTGTGAAATTGATAAACAAGGACGAACGTTGATACCACCAATGTTACGTGACTATGCTTCATTGAATCGTGATCTTGTGATTATCGGAGTTTCAACGCGAGTTGAAATCTGGAGTCAGGAAAAATGGGACAATTACAGTGAGGCGGAGGATTTGGAAGCAGACGTATTGGCTGAAAAAATGGCAGAATTGGGAATATAGCAGTGATAGCCACTAAGGAGTGTAGTGATGGATTTTGTACATAAGCCTGTAATGTTAAATGAGTGTTTAGATGGACTTCTGATTAAACCTAATGGGGTTTATTTGGATGGCACGCTCGGGGGTGCAGGTCATTCTTTAGAAATTGCGAAGTTGTTAAATAAACAGGGAATGTTAATTGGAATTGATCGCGACACGGAGGCGATTGAAGCATCTTCGAAAAGATTAAAGGATGTTGCTCCGAAAGTTCGTTTGGTGAATGACAATTACAGGAATATCAAAGATGTTTTAAGAGAGTTAAATGTATCCGGAGTGGATGGAATTTTATTGGATTTGGGTGTTTCTTCTTACCAGTTGGATAATCCTGAAAGAGGCTTTAGTTACCGATATGATTCTTTTCTGGATATGCGAATGAATACAAATGATGAACTTACCGCATTTGATGTGGTAAACGGTTACACAAAAGAGGAATTAGTCCGAATTTTTAGGGACTACGGAGAAGAAAAATGGGCGGATAGAATTGCGGAGTTCATATTGAATGAACGCTCAAAACGCCAAATCAGAACGACATTTGAATTAGTGGATATTATAAAAGCGGCAATTCCGAAAAGCGCCAGAATAGACGGCGGACATCCTGCAAAGAGAGTATTTCAGGCAATTCGAATTGAAGTCAATCAAGAAATTTCGTTATTGACAAATGCGGTAAGCGATGCAATCGATTGTTTGAATACCGGAGGAAGAATTTGTATTATTACATTTCATTCTTTGGAAGATAGAATTGTGAAGGATGTATTTATAGATGCGGCAAAAGATTGTATTTGTCCGCCGGATTTTCCGAAATGTGTTTGTAACAAAAGAAAAAGGGTTAATATTTTAACAAGAAAACCGATATTACCTACAAAGGAAGAACTTGAGATAAACCAAAGAGCACACAGTGCTAAGTTACGAATTGCAGAAAAGATGAGCGAATGTTAAAGGGCATCCCCCTTTTACATATATACGAAAGAAAAAAGAATAAAACACAAAAGAGAAAAAGGTTATAGAAAGCACAATCCTGTAGGGACACAATTCATTGTGTCCGGGATGTATGCACTACCGTAACAATGAACTACAAAAGAGAAAAAGGTTATAGAAGGCACAATCCTGTAGGGACACAATTCATTGTGTCCGGGATGTATGCACTATTGTAACAATTCATTACAAACGATAAAAAATAACATTGCAAAAGATAAAAATTTTAAATTACAAATGAAATACAATTTACTAATGAGAAGACGGGGGCAACATTTGTGCCCCTGTTTTGCAGAGTAGCTTATTATTTTGCAAAATAAGGTTTTAGGAGGTGAGTTTATGGCGCCGTTAAGGCAGGAAGATTATTTCTATGAAGATTATGAAATAAAGAAACCCAAAATAAACTCACAACCTCCGAAAACGCTTCAAAAACCGAAAGCAGCAGTAAAGAAACAGGAAAAGCGAAAAGTAAAGAGAAGAGTTTTTTGGGGAACGTTTACTTTTGCGGTAGCATTAGCGATTGTGTGTCGTTATGCGATGATTAATAATATGAATATGGAGACCATTCGATTAAAGAAGCAATTAACAGAACTGAATAATATGAATGCTCAATTGCAATTGAATGCGGAAAAGAGTTTGAATTTAAGTGAAGTGGAAAAATACGCATCTGAGACGTTGGGATTGCAAAAGCCGCAAAATTATCAGATCGAATATATAAAGGTGGCTAAACAAGATTTAATCAATAATAAAGCAACAAATGAGAATAAAACCGGTTTAGAAAAAATATTATTTAACATAGTAGAGTTTTTTAACTGAGAATGCGCTTTTTGGAGCTCTGCATCCTCAGTTTTTGTTTTAATGGGGAAAAGGCAGGACAGCATGAATGCTGTCCGTACAGAAAGAGAGAGGTAAAAAAGCTATGGGACACAATAAATTGTGTCCGTACAGAAGGAGAGAGGTAGAAAAGCTGCAGGGCAGCATAAATGATATATTTGTAGGGGACGGCGTCCTCGACGTCCCGACCGTTATAAATACGATAATTTTAAGCTAAACGGTAGCAAATTCTTTATTTTAGCAGAATAAGAGGTGTTTTATGAAAAAAGATACAATGCGCATAAAAACGAAAAAAAGAATGTTGGTTTTAATGGGCCTTTTTTTAGTTGCTTTGGTTGTTTTGGCGGGAAGAGTCGCTTGGATTCAGACGGTAGAGTCTGAAAAATTACAGAAAATGGCGTATGATCAACAGACGAGAGATCGAACAATTAATTCTTCCAGGGGAACGATTTATTCGTCGGACAATAAGGTCTTGGCAATTAGCGCGTCGATGGAGACGATTAGCGTAACGCCGAGTCAAGTGGCGAATGCGGCGGAATTGTCACAGAAGTTGGCGGATTTGCTCGGTTTGGAGTATAATGAGGTTTATGAAAAAGTAACTTCAAAAGCGGCTCTTGTGACAATTGCGAAGAATGTAGAGAAGGATGTTACCGATATTTTGAGAGAATGGATTAATGAGACAAAGACAAAGGGCGTTAAGATTGATGAAACCAATAAGAGATATTATCCGAACAATCGTCTTGCCGCTCATGTTCTTGGCTTTGTTGGTTCGGATAATCAGGGACTTTACGGAATTGAAAAATCGTATGAGGATGTTTTGACGGGAATTCCGGGGCGTGTGATTTCAGAGACTGACGGAAAGGGAAATGATATTCCTTTCAGTTCCGAAGAGTATTATGCACCGCAAAACGGTCGAGATTTGGTGCTGAGCATTGATTCTTCCATTCAGTATTTTACCGAAAAGGCATTGGCGCCTGCGGTAATCGATAATGATTGCGTAAAGGGTGGCGTGGCAATTGTAATGAAACCATCTACCGGAGATGTGCTTGCTATGGCGGTTTATCCGGATTATGATCCGAATGAAGCATTCGGACCGTATGATGAAGAACAGGCAGCAATTTGGGATAGTTTGGATGCGACGGAAAAGAAGAAGTTAAGGGAGTCCGCGTGGCGAAATAAAGCGATTTCCGATACGTATGAACCGGGTTCTACTTTTAAGGTAATTACCACAAGTGCGGCACTGGATTCCGGAACAGCAACGCTTGACGATCATTTTACCTGTGTTGGCCGAATTACGGTTGGCGGTGCAACAATGAAGTGTTGGCGGTATTATCGTCCACATGGTGTACAGACGTTTACCGAGGCATTGGGAAATTCCTGTAACCCTGCGTTTATACAACTTGGTGTAAAAATGGGAAAAGAAACGTTCTATAAGTATATTGATGCCTTTGGTTTTACCGAAAAGACCGGTATTGAACTGCCGGGCGAGGCGACGGGGGTATTCCATGCGATTCAGAATGTTCACGATACCGAGCTTGCGACAGCAGCATTCGGACAGCGTTTTAATATTACGCCGATTAGTTTAATTGCAGCAATTTCGGCAGTAGCCAACGATGGAAAATTAATGGTTCCGAGAATTGTGAAAGAAGTGCGAGATTCCGATGGAAATACGTTATATAGCAATGAGCCGAAAGTGGTACGTCAGGTTATTTCGAAGGAAACTTCCGAAAAAGTAAGAGGCATGATGGAGAAAGTAGTATCGGAGGGCACCGGTGGAAATGCGTATATTAAAGGATATGAAGTTGGGGGAAAGACCGGAACGGCAGAACAGGGAATCGGTGCATCTACATGGTATGTGGCTTCCTTCGTTGGAATTGCGCCGGCGAATAATCCGGAAATTGCGGTATTGGTAGCTTTATTTGATCCAAAAGGACCAAGCCACGGCGGTGGTGCGATTGCAGCACCTGTAACAAAACAAATTATTGAAGAGACTTTACGCTATTTGCAGATTCAGCCAAACAATGCGGATGAGATGAATACCGGCGTAATCGTGCCGGAAGTAAGAGGATTGACGGTTGCCGAGACAAGAACAAAACTGAAAGAAGCGGGATTAAAATATAATTTTCAGGGCACTTATTCGGATACTTCCATTGTAAAAGATCAGATTCCAAAACCAAACATTGAGGTTCTTGAAAATTCGAGTATTATTTTATATACTGAAGAAAATGCTGAAAAGACGATGGTGGAAGTGCCGAATGTTTACGGAAAGACAATTTCAGAGGCAACGGCACTGTTAAAGAATGTGGGACTGAATGTTAATACGGATGGTTTGGGCGTCGCCGATGAACAGATTCCGGCAGCGGGCACAGCTGTAGAAAAGGGAAGCTTAGTGAAGGTAACCTTTAAGATTAAAGAGGTTGATTAGATGGACACAATAAATTGTGTCCGTACGGGGCGTAGAGGTGTGTAGGGACAGCATTCATGCTGTCCACAGAATAGGCAGGAACGAATGTAGGACAGCATAAATGCTGTCCGTACAGAGGAAAAGAGACATAGATCGTGTCCGTAATTAGATGATAAGGAGGAAGCCATGCAACTGAATGAACTTTTAAATGGAATTGAAATCGTGAATAAAAATACTGACTTAACAGAAGAGATTTCTTATCTAACGAGTGATTCGAGGGATATTGCAAACGGGTGTGCTTTTGTTTGTTTGGAGGGTACGAAATTTGACGGTCACCAATATATCGATGAGGCAATAAAACAAGGGGCAAAGATTGTAATTACACAGAAGGAAGCAGTAATGAAACCGGAAGTTCGGTTTGTACAGATAAATGGCGGTCGTCGGGCAATTGCGCAAATGGCTTGTAATTTTTATCGAAATCCATCGAAAGAGTTTCAGCTGATTGGAATTACCGGAACAAAAGGAAAAACGACAACATCCTATATGATAAAATCGATTTTGGAAGCGAAGGGTCAAAAGGTTGGATTGATTGGAACCATCGAATGCCGAATCGCAGATAAAATCTTAAAGACTTCGGAAAATACTACTCCTGCAGCAATTGAGTTACAGCGTATGTTTCGTCGAATGGCAGATGAGAAGGTGGATGCGGTTGTGATGGAGGTTTCTTCGCATGCGTTGGACTTAGAACGAGTATATGGCAGCCATTTTGCGATTGCGGCGTTTTCCAATTTGAGTCAAGACCACATGGATTATCATAAGAACTTTGAAAATTATTATCAAGCGAAGAAAAAGTTGTTTTCGATGTGTGATTTTGCGATAGTAAATACCGATGATGAATATGGTAAGAGACTTTTTCAGGAAATTACTTGCGTAAAAGAATCTTATGGGATTGAGAAAGAGGCAAACCTTATGGCAAAAGATCTTGTGATTTCGGCAAATGCAGTGGATTTTTCCTCAGAATTAGGTTCTATTCGAGTAAAAATTCCGGGGAAGTTTTCGGTATATAATGCGCTACTTGCTATGGCAGTAGCAATCAAGGCAGGGTGCTCTCGAGAGGAGATTCAGCGGGGATTTGACACCTTAACCGTGCCGGGAAGATCTGAGTTGGTAAAAATCAATGCGGATTTTACCGTAATGGTAGACTATGCGCATTCTCCGGACAGTTTGAAAAACATCTTAACGGCGACACGGGAATATGCGAAGGGAAGAGTGATTTGCGTTTTTGGTTGTGGCGGAGATCGAGATAAAACAAAGCGTCCGATTATGGGAAAAATTGCGGCAGAACTATCAGATATTGCGATTGTAACTTCGGATAATCCAAGAAGCGAAAATCCGGAGGAAATTATTTTACAGATTGAAGAAGGGATGAAAAACCTCGATAAAGAATATCTAAAGGAACCGGATCGGGCAAAGGCGATTTATAAAGCATTGGAAATTGCGCGAAAAGATGATGTGGTAGTGATTGCAGGAAAAGGGCATGAACCGTATCAAATTTTGAATACCGGAACAATACACTTTGACGACCGGGAACAGGTAAAATTGCAATTTGAGAAATTGCTGAAGGATAAAGATTAGGACACAATGAATTGTGTCCGTACAAAAGGGTAGGATAGTAAACTAATCGCGTTACTATTCAGAATTAAATTAGTGTAGGGACAGCATAAATGCTGTCCGTACAATGTTTGAACGAACATTGTGGAAGATATAGTTTGATGGTTAGAATAATCGGAATAAACGGAGGAGTTTTTATGAAATTACAAGTAGGACTTTTATTGGCATCATTTGTGGTTAGTGTGTTTTTTGGAAAACTGATCTTACATTTTTTGAAGAAGATTCATGTAGAGCAGCATATAAGGGATGACGGACCGGAAACGCATCTAAAGAAAGAGGGAACGCCAAGTATGGGAGGTCTTATCTTTCTTGCGTCAATTACTTTTATGACTTTCTTAGCAGCAGTAAGATACACAACAGCACGAGAGTCATTGATTGTTTTGCTTGTAACGACATTGCTATATGGCGGAATCGGATTCATCGATGATTATATTAAAGTGGTAAAAAAACGTTCTACCGGACTTTATGCATGGCAGAAAGTGTTATTACTTTTAGTGGTATCGGGACTGTTTGTATATTACATTGTAGAAGTTATGGGGTTGGGAACGGAAACTTACATACCGATTGTTAAGAAATTTTTTGATTTAGGGTACTATGTATTTATCCCGTTTGCGATTTTAGTGATGATGTCTACAACAAATGTAGTGAATATTACAGATGGATTGGATGGATTGGCGACCGGAATTGTTGTTATTATTATGGCATTTTTTACGATGCTTGGCATAGCTATGGATAGTATAGAGATTATTATTTTCTCCTCAATTGTGACGGGTTCTTGTCTTGGATTTTTGGTGTACAATGTAAATCCGGCAAAAGTGTTTATGGGAGATACGGGATCTTTGGCTTTAGGAGGCGCTATTGGAGCGGTTTCATTAATGGTTCAAATGCCGATTTTGTTGATTGTGGTAGCGGGTGTTTGTGTGGCTGAAGCGTTGTCAGATATTATTCAAGTGATTTATTTTAAGGCTTCCGGTGGAAAGCGAATCTTTAAAATGGCGCCTCTTCATCATCATTTTGAGTTATGTGGTTGGAGTGAGAAGAAAATCGTTTGGACGTTTTGGGGATTGACGATTGTGTTGTGTGCGATTGGATTTTTGTTAGTGTAAATACCGAATGGGGGATTTTGGAATGAAATCAAAGTTAAAACCTTTTGATTATACTTTATTTACGACGGTAATTATTTTGTTCGGAATCGGACTTTTGATGGTGCTTAGTGCCAGTTCGCATTTGGGATTGCTGTCTTATCAAAATCCTTACCATTTTTTTGTGCGTCAATTTTTGTTTGGTATTGTGGGAATCGGAGTGATGTTGTTTCTTTCCCGCTTGGATTATAAGATTTACAAGCGTTTTGCAAAACTGATTTTTGTGGTAGCGATTGCTTTATTGTGCTTGGTGCTGATTCCGGGCGTAGGAAGCGGAGAGACAAGAGGTGCAAAGCGTTGGATTGATTTAGGAATTACGAATTTTCAGCCTTCTGAAGTAGCGAAAGTAGCGATGATTATTTTCCTAAGTGCGAGTATTTCCGAAAATCAAAAGAAATTGGAGAAATTTTGGACGGGATTGTTTCCCTACTTTATTGTGATTGGTCTTGTGGCAGGACTATTGTACTTAGAACCGCATTACAGTGCCATTGGTATTATTGGATTAATTTCGGTGATTTTGTTGTTTGTGGGCGGTGCGAAATTCAGTCATTTTGCAACGATTGGCGCCATTGTGGTTCCGATTGGCGTGATTGGTATTTTTATTTCAAAATACCGAGTGGATCGTATTGTTGGATTTTTAGATCCCTGGTCGGATATAAAAGGTACCGGTTGGCAGGTGATTCAGTCTCTGTATGCAATTGGTAGCGGTGGAATTTTCGGACTTGGCTTAGGACAGAGTAAACAGAAATATTCTTATCTTCCGGACGCTCATAATGATTTTATCTTGGCAATTTTGGGGGAAGAACTCGGTCTTTTGGGTATGCTTTTGGTAATTACACTTTTCGGGCTCTTGGTTTGGCGCGGAATAGTCATTGCGATGAAAGCTCCCGATTTATTTTCCGGATTGATGGCAATTGGAATTACGATGTTAATTGCGTTACAATTTTTATTTAACCTTGCCATTGTAACAAGTTGGTTCCCGGTAACCGGTATGCCGGTTCCATTCATGAGTTACGGAGGTTCCTCACTGTTAATTTTTATGGCGTGTATCGGAATATTATTGAATATTTCGAGGAATGTTAGAAATGAGTGACATTAAGACACAATTCACGGACAGCATGAATGCTGTCCGTACGGGGATAGTACAAAAGTTGTAGGGACACAATTCATTGTGTCCACAGAATAGGCAGAAAGAAAAAGGGAGTAGCAATATGAAAAAATTAGTCATTATCGATGGAAACAGTATTATGAATCGTGCGTTTTATGGGCTGTCGGGTAAGAATATGCTGATGACGAAGGATGGGATTCATACCAATGCTGTTTTTGGATTTTTAACGATTTTATTTAAGATTTTGCATGAGGATCAGCCGGATTATTTGGCGGTGGCGTTTGATTTGAAGGCGCCGACTTTTCGTCATAAAATGTATGATGGGTATAAGGCGAATCGGAAGAAAATGCCGGATGAGTTAGCACAGCAGATGCCGATTATCAAAGAAATTTTGGATGCAATGAATATTAAGAGAGTAGAATTAGAAGGCTATGAGGCGGATGATATCTTGGGTACCCTTTCGAAAAAAGCGAAGCAACAGGGGGAAGAGGTTATTTTGTTTACCGGAGATCGTGATTCCTTCCAGCTGATTGAGGACAATATTATCGTAAAGCTACCGGTGACGAAAAATGGACGTACCGAGACGGAAACGTATGACGTTGAGGGAATTAAAGAGAAATATGGTGTTTCTCCTTTGGAACTGATTGATGTAAAAGGTTTAATGGGAGATTCTTCGGATAATATACCGGGTGTGCCGGGAATCGGCGAAAAGACAGCACTTGGATATATTAAGGCGTATAAAAATATTGAGAGTGTTTATGAGCATATTGATGATTCCTTGATTAAGCCAAAGGCACGGGAGTCTTTGATAGAGTTTAAGGATATGGCGTATATGAGTCGTACGCTTGCGACGATTGACAGAAATATTCCGCTTTCTTTTGAGGAAAAGGAATATGAGGTGCGGGAAGTAAATTCGGAGGCTCTGTATGAGATTTTTAACAAGTTGGAGTTTACAACCTTCATTAAAAAGCTGAATTTGACAGGGACAGCCGCATTAAAGAGCGATTTTCACCCGGCGGTGGGAGAGAAACTTACGGATAGCAAGCAATTAGAGCAAAGTTTGGCGGATCTCGAAGAGTTTGCGTTTTATGCGTCGGATGATTTTACACAAATCGGGATTTATTCCGATAAAAAAGTCATTTGTGTAGATTTGGATTCTGCTTCTTCGCAGGAAATTTTGAAGGTGATTTTTGAGAATGATAAGAAAAAATATGGAATGAACACGAAAAACGTGTATATTGCGTTAAAGAAGAAAAAGGTCGAGTTGAAAAATTTGTATTTTGATTTGGATATTGCGCAGTACGTGGTAAATCCGACACGTGTGGATGGTAGTGTGGATAAGATTGCACAGGACAAGTTATTTTTTGATTTAACTTCGTTAAAGGGAACTGCCGAAACACAAATCAGTTTGTTTAGCGTAAATACAAAAGTAGATAACAATAAATATGTTTCGACGGCAGCAAAGGTAATTTGGACATTGATGCCGGAATATTTGCAGGAGATTAAGAAAAACCGTCAGGAACAACTTTTCTTTGAGATTGAGATGCCGTTAATTGAAGTGTTGGCAGATATGCAAATTGCGGGGATGAAGGTGGATAGAGAATTCCTTCATGCTTACGGAAATGAGCTTGGTGAAAAATTAGAAGAGGTACGAAAAGAAATTATTGAAATGGCGGGTGTGGAGTTTAATGTAAATTCGCCGAAACAAATCGGGGAGATTTTGTTTGAACGATTGGGATTAAGTGCCGGGAAGAAGAATAAAAAAGGATATGTGACGGATGCGGAGACGTTGGAACGTATAAAAAACGATCATCCGATTGTGGAGAAGATTTTGGAATATAAGCAGTATGCGAAATTGAAGTCCACTTATATTGAAGGAATCGATAACGTGATTGATGCGAAGGATGGAAGGGTGCATTCGAATTTTAATCAAACGATTACCGCAACAGGGCGTTTAAGCAGTACCGAACCGAATTTGCAGAATATTCCGATAAAAATGGAACTCGGAAGAAAGATTCGAAAGATGTTTGTTCCGGAATCGGGTTATGTGTTTATTGATGCCGATTATTCGCAGATTGAACTTCGCGTTTTGGCACATATGGCACAGGATAAGACGATGATTGATGCGTTTAATCATGATGAGGATATTCATACAACGACAGCAACGCAGATTTTTCATGTTTCGAAAGAGGAAGTTACTTCGCGTTTGCGTTCGCGTGCGAAAACCGTTAACTTTGGGATTGTGTATGGGCAAGGTGATTTTTCGCTGAGTCAGGATTTGGGAATTTCCAAAAAAGAGGCGAAAGATTATATTGATGCGTATTTCGAGCACTTTTCGGGAATTAAAACTTTTATGAATGAGAAGATAGCACAGGCGAAGAAAAAAGGGTACGTGGATACCATTTTTCAGCGTAGAAGATATTTGCCGGAGATTCATTCGTCAAATTTTAATATTCGTGCTTTTGGTGAGAGAATTGCGATGAATATGCCGATTCAGGGGAGTGCGGCGGATATTATTAAAATCGCGATGATTGAGGTAAATAGGAAGTTAAAGGGAATGAAGTCGAGATTGGTGTTGCAGGTGCATGACGAACTTTTAGTAGAGACGGCGGAAGAGGAAATCGAAGAAGTAAAGAAGATTGTGAGAGATTCGATGGAGAGTGCCGCGAACTTGTCGGTAAGATTGAAGGTAGAACTTCAGGCAGGCGAAAGTTGGTATGATGCAAAATAGGACACAATAAATTGTGTCCGTACGGAGAGAGAGGGTATTGTTCAAACTATATCTTTCTATAATGATACATTGTAGGGACACAATTTATTGTGTCCACAGAATAGGCAGATACTTAGAATTAGGACAGCATAAATGCTGTCCGTACGGAAAAAAGAGGCACAAATAACGCACGTAAAAAGCAACGTTAGGAGGATTGCGTTGAAAAAGAAAAAAACAACGTATAACGGAATACAGAGTTTATTCGTCCTTTTTTGTATAGGACTTTTGATAGCGGTTTATTGGAAATTTGCGTCAGGAGACGTTTATCGAATTCGTTATCCGTTATCCTATGAGGAAATTGTAGAGAAATATGCGTTAAGCAATGATATTGATAAATATTTGGTCTATTCCATTATTCGTGCAGAAAGCTATTACGATAAAGATGCGGTTTCCGCTAAAGGGGCGTGCGGATTGATGCAGATTACGCCGGATACCGGAAGTTGGATTGCGGAGAAGATGGGAATAAAAGATTTTTCGCAGGAGGACTTGTTTGATCCGGAAAAAAATATTATGATGGGAGTATGGTACTTCAAATATTTACTAAATCGCTTTGACGGAGATTTAAAGGTAGCAATTGCGGCGTATAATGCGGGTCCGACTAACGCATCGAGGTGGCTGAAACGGGAAGATTTGAGTGGCGATGGGAAGACGTTGGATGAAATTCCGTTTGATGAAACGAAGAAATATGAGCAGAAAATTATGAATGCGTATGAAATGTATAAAAAAATATATGAGCAGAACCTATAAAACGTAGAGATGGTAGGGACACAATTTATTGTGTCCACTAAATAAGCAGAAATAATGAAAAAAGCACAATGTGTAGGGACACAATTTATTGTGTCCGCCAAATAAGCAGAAATAATGAAAAAAGCACAATGTGTAGGGACACAATTTATTGTGTCCACCCAATAGGCAGAATTTGAAAAAAGGAGTATTTGTATGAGACGGAATAAGACAAACTATTATTTAGACATTGCAGAGACGGTGGTGGAGAGAAGCACTTGCTTACGAAGATGCTTTGGTGCGATTATTGTGAAAAATGATGAGATTATTTCGACAGGGTATAACGGAGCGCCTCGTGACAGAAAGAATTGTTGTGATATTGGAAATTGCGTGCGGGAGGAATTGAATATTCCGCGGGGAACGCGTTATGAATTATGTCGTTCGGTGCATGCGGAGGCGAATGCGATTATTTCGGCGTCTCGTCGAGATATGATTGGGGCGACTTTGTATTTGGTGTGTAAGGATCCCAAGACCGGCGAGCTTGTGGCGGGAACGAGTTCCTGTCCGATGTGTAAGCGATTGGTGATTAATGCGGGAATTAAGAATATTATTATTCGGGATGATAAGGAGCATTATCGTGAGATTGAAGTGGAAGAATGGGTAAAATCCGACGAATCTTTAGAAGGAAAAGAAGGATATTAGTGGACAGCATAAATGCTGTCCGTACAGAAAGATAGAGGCACAGATATTGTGTGGACAGCATAGAAAGAAAGAGGCACAAATATTGTGTGGACAGCATTCATGCTGTCCGCAGAATGGGCAAAACGCTTGCTCGTAAAGGAGTGTTTACAAATGACAAAGGCGAGAGAATATATTTTGAATTTGGTGGATGAAAAGAGTTTTGCGGAAACGAATCCGGAGGAGGAATCGGGGATTGTTTGCGGTTATGCGGCGATTTCTTCTCGACCGGTATATATTTTTTCGCAGGACTCTTCTTGTTGTTCCGGCGCATTAAGCGAAGCAAATTGCCGAAAACTTTGTAAGTTATTGGAAAATGCGTATAAGACGGGCGTTCCTGTGGTTGGATTGTTTGATTCGGCAGGAACCAAGATTTCCGAAGGCATGAAAGCGGTTTCAGGGATTCATCAAGTGTTGGAGTGGTTTGCAAAATTAAGCGGCGTGGTACCGATGATTTCAATTGTGACAATGGAATGTGCCGGTGCAGCGGCTTATATGGCAGCGTTTGGAGATTTTGTGTTTATGTTGGAAGAAAGCTGTATGTTTTTAAATAGTCCGCAGGTGATTATGGCAGAAACCGGAAAAACAGTGCAGTTAAGCGAGATTGGTGGTGCAAAAATGCACCATGATGTAAGCGGGATTTGTGATGTCGTTTGTCGGGATTTTAACGAGTGTGCCGGAAAGGTTCGCACACTATTAAGTTATCTTCCGGAAAACCATTTGAGCGATACTGCGATGTATGCGTGTCAAGAAGAAAAAGCGTTTGTCTCTGTTGGAGAGATTCGGCAGGATTTATTGTGTTTGTGTGATGAGGATTCTTTTTTTGAGGTAAATGCAGCTTTTGCCGATAGCGTTACCGGTTTGGGACGGGTTGGCGGAAGAGCTTGCGGAATTGTTTCTTTACGTGAGGAGCGAATTTCGCAGAAGGATATTGAGAAAATTTGCCGTTTTGTAAGAATTTGTGATTCCTTTAATTTGCCGTTAGTTACCTTTATTGACGGAAAGAGTTTCCGGGCAGATGCGGAGGAGGAGCGAGGCGGATTGCTTCGAAGTGCGTCGAAGCTGATTTATGCGTATTGCATGGCGAGCGTTCCGAAGGTAAATGTGGTTTTGAAAAAAGCGTATGGTTCAGCGTTATTGGTGTTAGGCACAAAGCCGGATATTACAATTGCGGTGAAAGGGGCCAATATTGCAATTATGGATCCGCAAGCGGTTGCAACGGTTTTATACGATAAAGAAATTACCGAGGCGGAAAATCCGATTCAAATGCGGGAAAATTATGCAAGAGAGTATAGTGAAAAGTGGGGAACGACCGAGAATGCGGCGAGGGAGCTGTTTGCAGATGTAGTTGTTGAAGAGGCGATGTTGCGTGCGCAGGTGATTCGGGCGTTGGATTTATATAGCAGTAAGAGGTTTGAGAAACCGAATAAAAAACATGGAAATGTCATTTAGTGGGTGAAGTGAAATGAAGGAAATTGAGATTTTGACGGAATGTCATGATGAAGAGGTCGTTGCGGTAATTGTTGCGGCGATTCAAGAGATGCTTTCTGCCTCGGGAGAAACAGCGGAATTACCGAGATTGTTACGAGATAAAGTAAATGTTCCAATTTGGAATTTTCAAGCAAGACAGAATAACTTGATGTAGATGGAGGTCGGGATGATGGAAAAGTTCTTTAAGGTGAAGGTAAACGGAACGGAGTACGATGTGGCGGTAAGAGAGGTTAAAGAGTTTTCAGTGCAGGAAGCATCTGTAGTGACTTCGGCAGTAAAACAAGAAGTTGCACAGCCGCAACCTCCGAAACAAGCGGAGAAAGTTACGGTAGCAGAGACACCGAAGCCAACAGCCGGTGCAATAAAAGTAACGGCACCGATGCCGGGAAATATTTGGAAACTCAAAACAAAAGTGGGAGACAGCGTTGGAAAGCATGATGTTTTGCTGATTTTGGAAGCAATGAAGATGGAAAATGAAATTGTGGCACCGGAAGCAGGTGTGGTTACCAATGTTTTGGTAAAAGAAGGCGATTCGGTAAATCCGGGACAAGTTATGATTGAAATAGGATAAAAGTGCCAAAATGGTACAATCATCGTAGGGGACGGCGTCCTCGACGTCCCGATATATATTCTGACTTGTAATCATTGTTTTGTTACTGCTCAGACTTAAATTTATAGAAAAGGCACGAACACTGTAGGGACAGCATTCGCGGACGTAACACCATGAACGAAGTGAATGGCTTGTACGTCCTGTGTAAAAAAACTCCAAGAACGAAGTGATTGGGAAGTTTTGACTACTATGCTGTCCACAGGAAAGGCAGAAAGCAGGACAGCATAAATGCTG
>JAGBIO010000003.1 GCA_017934955.1 Clostridia bacterium | reverse complement strand
GTATAATTAGTACTTGTAAAAAGATGGCGTTAAATTCTTATACAGCACTTGAAAATATATTCAAAAATATCCCTGTTGAAATTTAGTTCAACAGGGATATTTAAGGTGCTTAGTTCCCAGGGGGTATCTGACCTGTAACCATTTTTTTACCACATTTGACGAAAATCCGAAAAAAGCTTTATATTTTCCGACTTTTGGTGTATACTATTAACGTATTTTTGAAATCTATTGTAGAAAGGCGAGATGAAAATGGAAAAAATAACAGCTGATATGACAATCGGAGAAATCCTAAACATAAGAGGCGAAGAAGCAGCACCGGTTCTCTTAGAAATGGGAATGCATTGCTTGGGATGCCCTTCTTCCCAAATGGAAACACTATTGGAAGCATGCGATGTCCACGGTGTTGATGTAAACGAAATACTTAGCAAATTGAACAAGTAACGACACTATGGGACTTTCGTTGTTGTATAGGCAAAATCTTCGATTTTTCCTATACAATAACAAAAAGAAAGAGTTCTAATTTTCAGAACTCTTTCTTTTTGTTATCTATTATTATACATATCTAAAAATTCACTATCCGTCATACTTGCTTGCCGAATAATTGATTTCAATGTACCGATTTTTAATGGTTTATTATGCATCGGAATAATAATTGTTTGCATTCCGTTACTCATTTTCTTATGACTCCCGGCCTGACTTTTTATTTCATAGCCGTTCCTTTCAAATAGCTTAGCTACATCTTTTGCTAATAATATCGGTAATATAGGCATTATATAACTACCTCCCATATACCAATCGGAGTATATTCCGAAGAATCAATATTATAGTTACTGTTATAATCAAGAATATAATCTTCCGGCTTATCATTCTCATATAACTTCAAGCAATCCTTTATACACTGTGTTATATTTCTAATTGCCTCATCAATAGAATCACCCTGTTCAACACAGCCTTTTATAATAGGACACTCTCCGAATATTTCTCCATTTTCATCTCGATAAAGACGTATCGGATACCTTTGCATATAAAAAACCTCCGTTTTTCTGTTTTGTTTATTATATACGGATTTTTCATTTTTTAATATGTTTTTTTCTTTCACACTAACCGGCATATTAAATTCTCCTTATCTGTTTATTCTATTACAAAATTTTATTCGGACTTTGTGCTCCAATTACATAGTAGTCTTATTATACAACATTATCCATATATTTGTAAATATCTTCTATTTTTTTATTTGCCTTCTTTGTTACTGGTCAGACTATCTTCTTCAAACAACGCTATATCTACTGTAAGGGATGGGTTTCCCATCCCGTTTTTTCTTTTCGCCATTTATAACCTATCGGGACGGGAAACCCGTCCCCTACAATGATTGTGCCACCTTTTAGAAGAATATAGTCTGACCTGTAACGCCTTCTTTGTTGCAATTCAAACTTAATAACTTATTATTTTCGCTAAATCCTTGTAGGGACAGCATTTATGCTGTCCTGCATTCCGCCTTTTCTGCGGACACAATAAATTGTGTCCCTACAAGGATTGTGCCATCATTGTAAAAAGCTATAGTCCGAACTGTAACTCTTTTACAGAACTGCCAATAACAAGGCTCATCTTCGCAACGCCCTTAATGCATTTAAAATCGCAATCACCGACACACCGACATCCGCAAAAACTGCCGCCCACATACCGGCAATTCCTAAAGCACCCAAAATCAAAATACCTATTTTCACCGCAATCGCAAAAATCGTATTCTGCTTCGCAATCCGAAGCGTCTTTTTCGCAACGCGAATCGCCGTTTCTAATTTCGAAGGTTCATCCGTCATCAAAACCACATCTGCCGCCTCTATCGCCGCATCGCTTCCGACACCGCCCATCGCAACACCTAAGTCAGCTCTTGCCAATACCGGAGCATCATTAATCCCATCCCCCACAAAAACTAACTTCTTATTTAGTGACTTTTCCGCTAATAACTCCTCCATTCGAGCCACCTTATCCGCCGGCAAAAGTTCCGCATAAACATAATCCAATCCTAATTGTTCGCCGATTTTCTCCGCAATCGCCTTAGAATCTCCCGTCATCATAATTAACTTCTTTACTCCCACGTCTCTCAAAGCCTTTACGGCAGTTTGTGTGTCCGCCTTCAAACGATCCGCAATGACAATATTGCCATAATATTCTCCGTCAATCGCAATATACACAATACTTCCCGCAACATCCCGCGGTGTAAATGAAATTCCGAATTTCTTCATCAACTTCGCATTTCCCGCCAAAACACGCTTACCAAATACCGTCACATCTACACCATGCCCGGCCATCTCCGACGACTGCGAAATTTCCGATTCCTTTATTTCTTTACGATATACCTTCTTAATCGACTCTGCAATCGGATGGCTTGAAATATACTCCGCATAAGCCGCATATTCCAATAACTCTTCTTTCTTTCCTTTTACAGCATCAATCTCCTGTACCTCAAAAACGCCCTGCGTCAACGTACCCGTCTTATCAAACACAACAATCTCAGTATCCGCAAGCGCCTCCAAATAATTGCTTCCCTTCACTAAAATTCCCGCCTTGGATGCTCCTCCGATTCCGCCAAAAAACGTAAGAGGAACCGAAATCACCAACGCACAAGGACAAGAAACCACTAAGAAAACCAACGCCCTGTACAAGTACTCATGAAACGTTCCCCACGAAAGAAGAGGAGGAATTACAGCCAAAATCACCGCCACAAGCACCACAATCGGTGTATAATACCGTGCAAATTTTGTAATAAAATTCTCCGAATTTGACTTATTGCTGCTTGCATGTTCCACAAGATCCAAAATTTTATTCACGGTAGACTCCGAAAACTCCCTCAAAACCTCTGCATACAGCATTCCTTTCATATTAATGCAACCACTAATTAATTCCGTTCCCACCTCCGCCTTTCGCGGCACACTTTCTCCCGTCAACATCGAAGTATCAATCATCGAACTTCCCTCTGTTACCCGACAATCCAACGGAATTCGCTCTCCCGGCTTAATCACAATCGTCTCTCCGATTTTCACATCTTCCGGATGACACTGTAAAACGTCCCCGTTTCGTTTCACGTTTGCAGAATCCGGACGAATATCCATCAACTCCGCAATCGACTTTCTCGAATGATCCACCGCATAATGCTGAAAGAATTCTCCCACTTGATAAAAGAGCATTACCGCAACACCTTCCGGATATTCTCCCACAAAAAACGCTCCAACCGTCGCCAACGCCATCAAAAAATTCTCATCAAAAATTTCTCCGTGAAAAATATTCTCTATCGCTTCTCTTAAAACACTCCAACCAACAATAAGATATGCTATCAAAAAAGCCGCCAATGATACTATTTCATTCGAAACAAGCAAGCCGATTATGAAAAATAGCACTCCTCCCAAAATTCGAACTAAATTCTTTTTCATAACCTCGCCTCCTATTCCCGAATATGTTCCAATCCACGTTCAAATAACTGCCGTACATGATCATCCGCCAAAGAATAATACACGTTCTTTCCATCCCGCCTCGATTTTACCAAATCCGCTTGTTTCAAAGCACTCAACTGGTGCGATATTGCCGACTTTGTCATATGCAACAACGCCGCCAAATCACACACACACATCTCACTCTCATCTAATGCCCACATAATTCTGGTCCTCGTACTATCTCCCAACACCTTAAAAAAATCCGCCAAATCATAGAGTTCATCCTCTGCCGGCATATTCTTTTGAACACGTTCCACCACATCCGCATGAATCAAATCACATTCGCAACATAACGCATTTTTCTCCATCTCATCATCTCCAAACAATTGAATAGTTGTTCAACCTTTCAATTCTATTATAGTTGAATATGTATTCAACTGTCAATAGAATTAAAAAAAATTTCGCATCGGGGACGTTTCCGATGCGAAATCACACCTCTATCTGAATTTATTTTTTTGCTGCTCTTTTCGCGCGATTCATAACTGCCAAGCCAATTTCTTTATCTTCGATTTCCTCCAAAATAATTCTTTTATATCCTTTCTTATCGCACTCACGAAAAACACGAAACAAATTGTGTGCCACTGTTTCAGGATTTTTTTGACTGCCGATACAAATAGCAGATTCTCTTCCAAAGTTTTCAACACTTTCCTCTGTAAGTAAAACAATCGATTCTTTCACTTCTTCCGCCAATTTTCTCATTTTTTCCGTATCGCCGTATTTCACCAAAATCACTTCCGCATTCGGTGCATAATGACGGTACTTCATTCCGGGCGATTTCGGTTTTTCGGTATCAACCACGCCATCCACAGATTTATCCACTATTACATCTCCGCAAACCGTTTTAATCATTTCCGGCGTAATTCCACCCGGTCGCAAAATCACAGGGATTTCGCCACAAGCATCAATTACCGTAGATTCTAAACCAACCGCTGAATCTTCTCCGCAGATAATCCCGTCCACTCTTCCCATCATATCATCTTTACAATGTTCAAACGTCGTAGGACTCGGACTACCGGATAAGTTCGCACTCGGCGCGGCAACCGGTAAATCGCAATTCTTTAAAAATTCTCGTGCCACCGCACTTTGCGGAATCCGAATTCCCACCGTCATAAGTCCGGCACTTACCACATCCGAAATACACTCTTTCTTCGGCAAAATCAAGGTCATCGGACCAGGCCAATAAGCCTCAGCCAATAATTGTGCATTTCGTGGCAATTCTTTCACATAGCGTCCTATCTTCTCCAACGAATCAATATGCACAATCAACGGGTTGTCCGCCGGACGTCCTTTCGCCTTAAAAATTTCCCTCACAGCCTTCTCATCCATTGCATTAGCGCCCAAACCATACACTGTCTCAGTCGGGAAAATAACCGTTTTCCCCTCACGAATCAACTGTGCCGCACTCTCTAAATCTTCTTTTGTCGTATGAAATAACTTTGTCTCTTTCAACTCTAATCTGCCTTTCTTTGCCATCATAATTCATTCTGCCTATTCCACGGACAGCATGAATGCTGTCCCTACACTATATTTTGAATATTTCTCATTCTATTGTACGGACAGCATTTATGCTGTCCTGCTTTTCTGCCTATTCCACGGACAGCATGAATGCTGTCCCTACAATATATTTTGAATGTTTCTCATTCTATTGTACGGACAGCATTTATGCTGTCCTGCTTTTCTGCCTTTTCCACGGACAGCATGAATGCTGTCCCTACACTATTATAGTATCTAAAATACTATCTTCGCAACGCTTACAAAAATCAAAAGATAAATAATCGTTCCTGAAATTACTTGTTCAGACGATATTGTCAAAGCCGTTTCTGTCTCGTTTTTCACTACCTGCTCTTTTTCCTCATCGGTTTTCTTATGACCGGAAGAATACTCTTGGTAAGTCACAAAACCAACCAACAATAAACCGGCAAACAATAAATATGCCCAGAACGGAATCTTACTCCATACACTCTTTAACTGTTGCCATAAATTCAAAATCGTCGCTGCAATTCCGGTATAATAATACGACCACATTTTATCGGATTTATAACCAATCAAAACAAATACAATTGCCACCATCCCGATAATAATCCCCTGCACCAAATCTGCATTGAAAATTAAAGCAAGGAACCAAAAACCAATGACAATCACTTCTGCGATATTAACAAATTTCCAAGAAGCACCTCTTAATATTCCTCTGGTATAACTTACAATAAACAATAACACAATCAACGCTTCTATAGCCGTCATCGCCTCTGACGGTAATTCCAAAATGCACGCAATGGTATAAATCGGGAACAATGCCGTACAAAAACTTACGTTACACAACATACGATTCTTTTGAAACGCAGCCCCCAAAACGATATAAAATAAAGCTAAAGCTGCCATATAGAAGATTACGCCAAGCATATCTCTCGTAAAGTTGTAAACAAACACAAACAAAGAAACGTTAAATAATGCGCAAAGAATCGACTCAAACCATTGCAATCCTTTATTGCGATGTGCTGAAAGAAACAATAAACCAAAAATTCCGGCTACAAAGGCAGGCATCAAAACCGCATTGCTTTGCATAACATTTAACAAGCCTGTCAAGGTTGCAAATCCAAAAGCCAACCAAAAATAAATACTTCTCGGCAACCCTTTTTTCATCAATTGCACCGCTGCAAAAATCAAAGCAATAATTCCACAAAACAATCCTTCCTCAGCAAAGGAAAAAGTCATCAATACTTTATAAATCGCATAAGTCAATAAAATGATTTTGAACGGTTCCAAAAAACGCTCAAAATGATATTCCGACAGCTTCCCCGCCATAACAGTAAGAAAAGAAAGAAGTAGAAAAACAGTTGCCGCAATCACCGCAAAATATCCAAAATCCAATCGAATCGCATCCAACACCAAATAAGTAAATGCAATATCCGTTACTCCAAGCGTTACATTAAATAAAAGCTTGTCTTCTTTTTTTATAAAAGCAATCGCAAAAATGATGAGTACCGCAATCGCGAACTTTATTAAAAACGCCAAACCATTTGCGCCGGAAAAAAGAAGTAACCCCGTCAATAACGCAATCGATGCCATCGGAGCAAAAACTCTGAAAAGCGATTCTTTCCTGTTCAATGCCACCGCATAAAGAAGTGCTGCCGCCCAAATAACACTTACCGCAGTAACAATCAACTCTATCTTCGTTCCCGCAGTATTCATCATAAAGACCCACAATGCCATTACCGCAACAGCAAACGCGCCCTTTGAAAAGGCCGTTAAAGTAGGAAGCTTTTCCTTCTGATTTGCCAAAACAAAATCACCAAAGAACAATAAGACAATCAGCAAAATCCATGCCGTTGAAAGATTTGCAAAAGTAAGAAGATAAACAATCGCTACCGTCACGAAAAATTCAACAAGATATAAAATTTCCGTTTTCCGATATTTCCGGTACGCCATCCTCGCTACAATCGTTGTAAAAAGGCAGAATGAAGCCTTAAATAATTCTTGTCCGGCGCCGTCTAAAGAAAACCACGTTCCGAATATTTCAAAAAATCCGACCGCCAAATAAGCCGCCACAGCAAAAAAAGATCCCAACAAATAATAAGTAACTGCCGATTTCGTCAATTTCAATTTATGTTCCGCCAAACTCGAAATTCCAAAAAACAATAAACTCACTACGAGCAATATGCAAGTTTTCACAAAACCATCTAATATTTCCCAAGTAGAAGTTGCAAAAATAACTCCCGCAACTATAATCAATAAAACACCTAATGTCAACAATAAACTTAACTTTCTCATTCGTTTATCCACAACTTTTTCTTTTCCGTTCTGCAATCGATCCGCTAAAGAAATATATGCTGCAATTCCTAACGCGCCCACGGCAAAGTTTCCGGTACATATCGCTAAAATCGAAAAAATAAGAATGATACTGCTCTTTTCTTTCATCCCGGATTCATTTAACGAAGCCACATACAAGAAAACAATTGCCGTAGCCAGCGGAAGAAAAAAAGGAAGTGCTGTTAAAAAAATTCCTCCTCCAAACAGTAACAGAAGAAAGGATATTCCTGCACCAATCATACTAACGAAAATTTCTAATCCTCCCGCAATTCGAAGTAAAGTCTTAGACATTCAAAATTCCTCCCTCATAAATCAAGATTAACTTTCGTACGGACAGCATTCATGCTGTCCCCTCACGTCACTTGCACTTACATCGCTCTCGGCGTAAACGTAGAAACTTCTGCTAATTCCTTAAACAACTCCTTTTCTTTCTCTGTTAATTGATTTGGAACAACAATCTTTATTTTTGCCAATAAATCGCCCCTCTTTAATCCGGATTTATAACCCTTCCCGGCAATTCTCAAACGATTGGAAGATTGTACTCCTTCCGGAATTTTCACACTCAATCTTCCATCAATTCCATCAATAATTGCTCTTCCGCCAAACACCGCTTCCCAAGGCGTAATCGGAACCTCCACTTCCAAATCGCTCCCACAAACCTTTAAAGTATCATGCGGTTTTACCACAAGATTAACATATAAGTCTCCCGGAGGCGCCCCAATCGTGCCCGGCAAACCTTTTCCCAAAAGTTTGATTTTATCTCCGCTATGCGCACCCTCCGGAACGGTAATTTCATACTCCTTTAACTTGTTTCCCGCTGTTTTCACCTTCACAACGTCTTCTTTTCCGTAAAACGCTTCTTCCAAAGAAATCTCATAGTTTACCATGACATCTTCGCCTCTTTTAAATAAGAGTTGTTCTTCTTTTCGGATAAACCCGGTTTCAAAAGGTTTCTCATCCAATTCAACCGCATCACTTCCGAAAAACAAATTAAAGAAGTCACTAAACGCCCCATCTTCTGTTCCGGTAAATTCCGGTTTTTCTTTCCATCCAAACTTAGAAGGATCAAATTCAAAGCCCGAGACAAAATTAAAGCGATTTACTAAAGAATCGTACTTTTTCTTTCTCTTCTCATCGCTTAATACTTCATACGCCTCGTTAACCTCTTTAATCATCTCTTCTGCCTCTAAATTGCCGATATTCGCATCCGGATGATATTTCTTCGCAAGCGCCCGATAAGCCTTTTTAATCTCCTCTGCCGACGCATTCTTCTTAATTCCAAGCAGACCGTAATAGTCTTTATATTTCATTGGTTTCTACCACCTTTTTCCGATAAAATTACACCTTAACTATATACAAAAAGTACAAAAAAAACAAGTAATTTCGGCAAATTACTTGTTTCCATATTCCTCCAAAGTAAGTTCATTTTCATAAAGTTCCTTCGCAATCTTTTTTCCTACATACCGCAAATGCCACGGTTCAAACCTATATCCTGTCACTTCCTCCTTCTCACGCGGATACCGAATCACAAACCCAAACCTATGGGCATTTTCCCGTAACCATTCGTATTCTTTTGTTCCCGCAAAGTCTTCACATAACTCAAAATCAACCGCCTCGCAAGTCACATCCATCGCCAATCCGGTCTGATGTTCACTCTGCCCTGCTCTTGCGCTATAGCGATTTGCCGCTTCGCCGTCCTTCTTTTTATTCTGCTTAAAAAGTTCTCTTTGCCGCTCATAAGAACGATATCCTGACACGGCATATAACAGCATCTTCTTTCGTTTCGCCGCAGAAAAAAGTTTCTCCAAAGCTCCCGCCGCCTCTTTCCGCATTTTCTGACTCATTTCCAAAACATCCGAAACAAAATTCACCTTTACCGTCACCAAATCCTTCGCTTGGTAATCTTTATGCAGCCAATTTTCCTTATTCACCAAAACCGCCATACAATTCGTATCCTTTACCTTCATCTCCTCACCCTCCTCCATCAGCATATGCAGAAGAACAATTTTTTGTGCAAAAACTTAACTCCTTCCGCATTACTACTCAGACTATAATCTTGTATCTTTCGAAAAATATCGTCAGAATGCGGCTGTAGGGACACAATTCATTGTGTCCTAATTCTAATGTCAACCTATTCCCCGGACACAATAATGGCACAATCATTGTAGGGACAGCATTTATGCTGTCCACGAAACAGACCGAATGATATACATTTGCGAAAAAAATAGCATTCATATTATCCAGAGAAATATGAGTAGAGTTAGGACAGCATAAATGCTGTCCCTACAAATAATTAGAACTAACCAAAAATACCGGAAAAATGAATTAGATAAATTCCTAACTTAATGACATTGCTTCTTACCGCCACTCATTTTTTAAGAAAATGTTCTACTATTTTTTGTCCTTGCATATTGTTGTAAAGAAAAAACAAGTACAAGGGGGTATTTAGCAGTGGAAAAGTATGATATTTACGAAGATATTGCTGCTCGAACGAATGGTGATATCTATATAGGAGTAGTCGGACCGGTTAGAACGGGGAAATCTACTTTTATTAAAAGATTTATGGATTTGATGGTCATCCCAAACATTAAAGATGCAAATGAGCAGGAGCGTGCAAAAGATGAACTTCCGCAAAGTGCCTCCGGGCGTACAATTATGACAACAGAACCCAAGTTTATTCCAAACGATGCGGTAGAAATTTCAATGGAAGATAAAATAAAAATGCGTGTCAGAATGGTAGATTGTGTCGGTTATTTGGTAGACGGCGCTATGGGACATATGGAAAACGATGCTCCACGTATGATTTCCACTCCATGGTTCAAAGACAGAATTCCATTTGAAGAAGCCTCGGAGATCGGTACCAAAAAGGTCATCAACGAACATTCCACGATCGGAATTGTCATCACCACCGACGGAACGATTTCTGAAATTCCGCGTAGTGCTTATGTTAAAGCGGAAGAACGCGTTATCAATGAATTAAAAGCACTCAACAAACCGTTTGTAGTTATCTTAAATTCCGCTTATCCGCAAAACGAAAGTACATTGGCATTAAAAGATGAGTTAGCCCAAAAATATAATTGCGCGGTTTTAGCGATTGACTGTATGGGAATTACACCGGAAGATATCAACGAAGTCCTACGCTGTATGTTGCTGGAATTTCCGGTCGATGAAGTCAACATCAAGCTTCCGGGCTGGTTGGATTGCCTTGACTGTTCCCATTGGTTCAAAAAAGACATTTCAGACAGAATCTTATCCTGCTTTAATGAAGTAAAAAATATCCGTCAAGTACAAAACGCCGTCGAACATCTCTGTGAGTTGGAAGATGTCACCACCGCTACTACTTCGGAAATTAATATGGGGAACGGAAAAGTTTGTATTGAAATGACGTTCCCGGAAGAAATGTTTTATAAAATTTTAAGTGAAATGGCAGGCGTCGAAATCAAAGACCAAAGCCAACTTGTTACTATGATTAACGAGATGTCAAAAGTAAAGCATGAATACGATAAAGTCGCCTATGCACTTCACGAAGTACAAACCAAAGGATACGGTATTGTCAGCCCTACCATGGAGGAACTTACTTTAGAAGAACCCGAAATTGTAAAACAAGGCGGAAAATTCGGTGTCAAATTACGTGCCAGTGCGCCAAGTATCCACATGATTCGCGCCGACATTCAAACAGAAGTTTCTCCAATTGTCGGAAGCGAAAGACAGTCGGAAGAATTGGTACAATATCTCATGGAAGAATTTGAAAGCGACCCGAAAAAGATTTGGGGATCGAATATTTTCGGAAAGTCCATCCACGAACTTGTTAACGAGGGATTGCATAATAAACTCAACAAAATGCCGGAAGAAGCACAAGAAAAATTACAAGAAACCTTACAAAGAATCATCAACGAAGGCAGCGGCGGATTAATTTGCATTATTCTGTAAAGATAAAAATGCTAAAAAGAGGGTATCCCAAACAATTCGGAATACCCTCTAAAAATACTGTATTGAGGAAAATGGAAACAGTAAAAAACTTTTACTTGTTAATCATTATTCTTTACAGATTTGATGATATCGCGCACCATATCCAATTTTTCAGGTTTTAAAAGTTTTAATTCCGATACGATTTCACGAATTACGCCATCTTCATCCTCATCAGACGCCTCAATAAAATAACTGGTCGGTTTCTCTAATATTTTGGCCACTTGCTCAAACCGTTTTAAGTTAAAGCACTTTTGCCCCGATTCAATCTGGCTGATGTACCCGGTTGAAACTCCCAATCTGTTTGCAAATTCTACTTGCGAAATATTTTTACTAAGTCTCTCTTCTTTAATTTTTCTGCCAATCACGTTATAATCCAGCATATTAGACCTCCGTATCATCAATATACCTTCATTATATTGATTAGCATTTCCCGATTACAGAGTCCTATACGTATACGGCATTTACAACAAAGTAAATCAAAAGGGCTGTAAAAAACAGCCCCAAACTACTTATTCTTTCTTAAAAATGCAATATACTGCCGAATTAATTCTCTTTCCTTCCCATGATAAGAATGGTCGGTTCCTTCAATATAGGACAAATCCACCTCATTCTTCAACTTTCCTTTTAAAAATGCAATAATTTCCTCCGGTTTTTTCGTAATAGTTTCGTTTATCGTCGCATATCGCATAAACAACGGAACTTCCAAATCATTTAACACTTTCGCATCCCAATTCTCATCCTCATAAGAAACACAATTAAACTCACTGTTCTCCCCAAAAATCGTCAAAAAGGTTCTTGCGGAAATCGGTTTCGGATAAAACTTTGCCGGTAATAATTTTAACGCTCCATCACGAGCTACTCTCAACTTCGCAAAATTCAATATTACTTTATAAGTGTTCTCCCCAGCCTGTTGTTTATATTTCTCCGACAACGCCGTTAACGACAAAAGACCGATTGCAGACACTTTATTCTTTTTATATTTGTTCCAAATTAAAATTTTCGTACAACCCAAGCTATGCCCAAACAGGTAAATTTCCTCAAATCCTTCATTCTTCATCGCCTCAATCGCAGCATCAATATCATAGCGTCCTTCCATCGGATCTTCAAATGCCGTTCCATATAACACATCTCGAATCATATATCCCACTTCCGCGCCACGATTATTAAAGGTAAAATAAGCATACCCGTTCTTAGTAAGCTCCTCCGCAAAAATATCATCACGTTTTCTGAGACAATCACTATACATTCCATGAATAAAAATCACAACCTTTTTCGGTTCTTTGAAACGAAACGGAAAAAAAGATTTCTCCTCCGGTGTATATAATAAACCCGTCAATTTTAATTTATCCTCTGTCGTAAAGTATATTTTTGAAATTTTCATTTGTTAACTCCTCTTATTCATAATAAACTTCCATTAAATAAAGCCCCTGCGCCGGAACGGTTTTTCCCGCCTGTGTTCTGTCTTTACTCAAAATAATATTCTTCACATCCTCCGGCTTTTTCTTTCCGGTTCCCACATCCAATAAAGTCCCTACCATGATACGAACCATATTGTACAAAAATCCTTCACCGGTAAAATTAAAAATGATTCTATCATCCTCTCGCTTTTTTAATTGTACCTTATGAATCGTTCGTACCGTATCCTTCACCTTACTGCCGGACGCCATAAACGCACGAAAATCATGCGTTCCCTCAAAATATTCTGCCGCTTTTTTCATACTCTTATAATCCAATTTTTCGCCAAATTGGTATTCCCGATAAAAATCCAGCGCCGAACGAATATTGGAATTATTTACAATATACATATATTTTTTCCCGTGAACACTATACCTTGCATGAAAATCTTCCGATACTTCGCAAGCACTCTTTATCACAATATCTTTCGGTAAAAAAGAATTCACCGCAAGCGGAATTTTCTCCGTCGGGATTTTAGAATCCGTCAAAAAATTTGCCGTTTGTCCATAAGCATGAACTCCGGCATCTGTCCTTCCCGAACCATTTAACTTAATCTCTTCTCCGGTTACTTGATGGAGGGCATTCGTAATCATCTCTTGAATTCCCCTGCCGTTTTTCTGCGATTGCCATCCATTATATCGCGTACCGTCATACTCGATTACCAATTTAATATTTCTCAACTGCATTCACCTTTCTAACTTATTACTCATACAACAATTGTATCTATTTTCCGTACGGACAGCATTCATGCTGTCCATTTACGTAAAATTCACTTTACTCCTTGTACGGACAGCATTCATGCTGTCCATTTATACAAAATTCACTATCTCTTAACAATCCTCCAACTTCAACACATCTTTATTCTTCGCTAAATAATCATATCCCGAATAAATTGTAATCACAAGCGCCACAAGAATCATGACCGTCGCTAAAATTCCCACAACACTTTGTAAAGTCTGTGCCATACCTAAACCAAACAATTCTCTTAACTTACCAATCATAAGTACATCCGATTCATCCGCCGGAAGTCGATAAGGATCTAACATTAATAACGAAATCGCAATAATCTGCGTCATCGTTTTCGCCTTTCCCCACATACTCGCCGCAATCACTCGACCTTCTCCGTTCGCAATCAAACGAATTCCCGTCACAATAAATTCACGTGCAATAATCACCGTCGCAAACCAAGACGGAATTTTATCCTGTCCAACCAACGCAATCAACGCCGCAGCCACCAATAACTTATCCGCCAACGGATCCAAAAACTTTCCGAAATTTGTTACCAAATTTCTTGAACGCGCCAAATGCCCATCAATAAAATCTGTACACGCCGCAATCAAAAACACAAAAAAAGCAACAATGTTATTATACGGAAACGGTATCAATAACAAAATCATAAAAACCGGAACCAATAAAATTCTCAAAACCGTAATCTTATTCGGTAAATTCATCTATATCACTCTCCACGGATATTTTATAATAAGCAAAAGAAAAAATCAATATATAGCATTCTGAATGGGAAAGACGTTTGCTACAGCTCAGACTATATCATTTATGATACCGGTACACCCATTGTAGGGACAGCATTCATGCTGTCCTGCCTTTCTGCTTTTTCCATGGACAGCATAAATGCTGTCCCTACAGGGTTTGTGCCTTCTCAATAAATTTGAGTCTGAACTGTAACGGACGTTTTTTTCAGAAAAAAACGTCCCCGGTGCAAAAAATGCCGCTTTCGCGTTAGGCTACTTGCGGCACATTCCTTACTCTCCATAATAAGCTTCTCTTAAAATCTCCTTCAACTCTGTTACTAACGGCATTCTTGGATTTGCTGTCGTGCACTGATCTTCAAACGCATTTTCTGCGATTCTGTCTAATCTTGCCAAGAATTCTTCTTCCGGCACACCGGCTTCTTTAAAGGTAAGCGGCATCTCTAATTCTGTTGCTAATTTCTTAATTGCGTCTATTAAGGACTGTACGCCTTCTTCTACCGTATCGGCAGGAAGTCCCAAACGATTGGCAATATCGGCATATTTCATATCAGCTTTAAAGGTTTCATATTTCGGGAAAGAAGTAAATTTAGATGGTATTTGTGCATTATACTTAATCACATAAGGAAGCAAAATCGCATTCGCTCTTCCATGCGGAACGTGGAATTCGCCACCCATTTTATGTGCGATACTATGATTAATTCCCAAGAACGCATTGGTAAATGCCATTCCGGCAATACAGCTTGCATTATGCATCTTTTCTCTTGCCACTTCATTACTTCCGTCTGCATACGCTTGTTCCAAATTTTCAAATACCAACTCAATCGCTTTTATCGCCATTGCATCCGTATAATCCGACGCCATCACCGATACATACGCTTCAATCGCATGCGTCAACACGTCCATTCCGGTATCTGCCGTAACTTTCTTCGGAACGGTCATAACCAAATCCGGGTCGATAATCGCAATATCCGGTGTTAATTCATAGTCGGTCAATGGATACTTAATATTCTTCTCTTTATCGGTGATAACCGCAAAAGAAGTCACTTCCGAACCCGTTCCGCTGGTTGTCGGAATCGCTACCAATTTTGTCTTTTTGCCAAGTGGTGGAATCTTATAGGCACGTTTTCTGATATCCATAAACTTTGTCTTTAACGCCGCAATATCGATATCCGGTTGTTCATAGTAAAGTTGCATTCCCTTCGCCGCATCAATCGCACTACCGCCACCAAGAGCAATAATTACGTCAGGCTGAAACGCTTCCATCGCCGCAACACCACGACGAATCGTATCAAAGGACGGGTCCGGCTCTACATCAGAAAAAATTTCAGAATGTACATAATCTTTTCTCTTTCTTAAATAGTACAAAATTTTCTCCACAAACCCTAAGCTGACCATAGACGGATCGGTTACAATAAACGCACGCGAAATATTTTGCATTTTTTCTAAATATTGAATAGAACCTCTCTCAAAAAAGATTTTTTCCGGAATTTTAATCCACTGCATATTAACCCTCCTCTTTGCCACACGCTTTTTGTTAATCAAATTTACCGCAGATACGTTCGCCGTTGTGGAATTTCCGCCATAACTTCCGCATCCCAACGTCAAAGACGGCAAGTTTGCATTATAAATATCGCCGATAGCACCATGCGTAGAAGGAGAATTCACAATGATTCTGCCCGCTTTCATTCTTTTTGAAAATTCTTCAATTACCTCTTCGTTTTTCGAATGAATTACTGCAGAATGTCCCAAACCACCGTAAGCAATCAATTTTTCTGCTGTCGCAATTCCTTCTTCGCTATTCTTTACCACATAATACGCCAAAATCGGGCTCAACTTTTCCTTCGACAACGGATATTCAATCCCGACACCGTCTAACGCCGCGATTAAAATTTTTGTTCCTTCCGGAACCTTAATCCCCGCTTTTTCCGCAATCGTACAAGCAGATTGTCCTACGATATCCGCATTAATCGCGCACCCTTTTTCATGGTTAATCACACTGTTATCCAATTTCCCGATTTCTTCTTTTGATAAGAAATAACAGTTATTCAACTTCATATATTCTTCAAATTCCTGTTGAATCGCTTCATCTACAATTACCGATTGTTCCGATGCACAAATCATGCCGTTATCAAAAGTTTTCGACATAATCAAATCAGTTACCGCTCTCTTCACATTCGCGGATTGTTCAATATAACAAGGAACATTTCCCGGGCCAACGCCAAGAGCCGGTTTTCCGCAAGAATATGCCGACTTCACCATTCCCGAACCACCGGTTGCCAAAATCAACTTCACTTCCGGATGATTCATTAAAGCTGTCGTTGCCTCAATCGAAGGCTCTTCAATCCATTGGATACAATTTTCCGGAGCTCCCGCCTTTACTGCCGCATCACGAACTACTTTTGCTGCTTCCATACTGCATTTTTGTGCAGAAGGATGGAAGCCGAAAACAATCGGATTTCTTGTTTTCATAGAAATTAAAGATTTATACATTGTAGTAGAAGTCGGATTTGTTACCGGCGTTACACCTGCAATCGTGCCCACCGGCTCCGCCACTTCTTCGTACCCCTCATAATCGTTTTCGTTAATGATTCCGACGGTTTTATCATATTTAATACTGTGATAAACGTACTCCGTCGCAAATATATTCTTCGTCACCTTATCTTCAAACACACCGCGATGCGTTTCCTCCACCGCCAATTTTGCAAGTCTCATATGATTCTCCAAACCGGCAATCGCCATTTGTCGAACAATTTCATCCACTTGCTCTTGATTCAATTTCAGCATTTCTTCGCCTGCTTTTTTTGCATTCACCATAAGTTCATTAATCATTTCATTCACATCTCGCATAAAAATACCTCCTTTTCATCCATTTTGATTCTATACTATTATTTCCAAAACATCAATATAAATTTCACTGACGGAATTGTTACCAATATATGTTACTCAAATTTTTCTCAATCTATTGTCCTGCTTTTCTGCTTTTTCCGTGGACAGCATGAATGCTGTCCCTACAGTGTTTGTGCCTTCTTTATAAATTTTAATTTGATCTATAACGAATTAAGGTTACAAGTCAGACTATATCGTTCTACAATGATACGCAACTATTGTACGGACAGCATTTATGCTGTCCTGCTTTTCTGCCTTTTCTGCGGACAGCATGGCAGTAAAAACTTTCCAATCACTTCGTTCTTGGAGTTTTTTTGCACAGGACGTACAAGCCATTCACTTCGTTCATGGTGTTACGTCCGCGAATGCTGTCCCTACAGTATTTGTGCCACTTTTATGATTTGAAGTCTAACTATTAATGTCCTCATATTTTTTCACATATATTTCCTGTACAAATTTCATTTATTTATATATAATTTGATTGATTTCAATATTGAATTTTTACGGAGGTATAGTATGTTTCAGAAGCCAAAAAATATTATTATTGCAGGATGCGGAAGACTGGGCTCAAGTCTTGCGGGAAAACTCTCCCAATTAGGATACCATGTTATTATTATCGATAAATCCGAAGAAGCATTCCGGAAACTGCCGGACACTTTTAGCGGTTACCAAGTAGTGGGAGATGCTGCGAATACAGAATTTTTAGAAAGAATCGATATTAAAAATTGTTTTTTGTTTATCGCTACAACCAATAGCGATAACGCCAACTGTTTGATTTCACAAATTGCAAAAAATATTTATAAAGTAGAAAAAGTATATGCAAGATTAGATGACGCTGAAAAACAAATTCTGATTGAAGATAGCGAAGTAGAAGCAATTTATCCTTCACTTCTTTCCATTGAAAAGTTTGAAAAATTAAGCGGAATTACATTTAAGGAGGATTTCTAATGAAAATAGTCATTGCCGGAGGGCATTCTCAAGCAGAGTTCTTAATCTCTCTGTTTTTAAATAAGAAACATAAATTAACGGTAATTAACGACGATGTTCCATTCTGCGAACTGATTTCATCAACTTATAAAATTCCGGTAATTAACGGCGACCCGTCAAAAGAATATATTTTATCGGAAGCCGGAATCGATAAAGCGGACGTACTCATTGCCCTTACACCAAAAGACGAGGACAATTTCGTTATTTGTCAATACGCCACAAAAATTTTTCAAGTAAAACGTGTGATTTGTACCGTTTCCAACCCAAGCAGAGTGGAAGTATTTAAAAAACTCGGACTTACAAACGTCCTCAGTGCCACTTACATGGTTGCAAAGTATATCGAACAAACCTCTACGATTGAAAATTTAGTAAATACGCTTTCTTTGGAAGATGAAAAGGTACTGCTTAGTGAAATTTTAATAGAAGAAACCGACACTTGCATCAATAAAAAACTCTTAAATATCCCTTTACCGAAAAGTACCATCATCAGTTGTATTATTCGTACGGATAATATTATTATTCCAAACGGACAAACCGTTATTTCTGCAGAAGATAAACTTCTAATCATATCTACACCGGAAAATATGCCAAAGGCACTTAACGTACTGAAAGGAAGAGAGAAAAAATGAGTAATCGCGAACGAACGAAACATGTTTCCGGCTGGGAGTTAATTTTGGGATATATGGGATATGTCATTATGCTCATCGGCATTATGATTTGTATTCCTCTTATTACTTTAATTTTTTATCCGGAGGAAATGGAAAATGCCGAATTTTTCTTCATTCCCGGCTCCCTTTCCGTTCTTTTCGGGTATTTATTTTCTCTTCGCATTCGGAAAAAAGAAAGAACCAAATTACAAAAAAATCAAGACGTCATTATTGTATTTCTCACTTGGATTGCCACAATGCTTCTTACCGCACTTCCCTTTCTTCTCTCGGGAAATTACAATTTCACACAATCGATGTTTGAATCGGTCAGCGGAATCACTACTACCGGATTGACAATTGTCGATGTGGAACACGCCCCGAAAATTTTTCTGATCTATCGCTCTACCCTCCTCTTTTTCGGAGGAGTTGGCTTAATTCTCATTATGACATCATTTTTGTCGAATGTGTACGGAATGAAAATTTACAATGCAGAAGGACATCCGGATAAACTAATGCCGAATTTAATCCAATCTGCCCGCGTTATTTTCATGATATACGCAGGGTATATTGTCGCCGGTGTTATTCTGTATATTTTCTTTGGAATGGAACCCTTCGACGCGATTAACCACGCAATTGCAGCTGTTTCAACCGGTGGCTTTTCCACAAAAGCAGAAAGCATCGGCTATTACAACAGCTTCTCCATTGAGTTGGTCTCTATTTTGCTTATGCTTTTAGGAAGTATCAATTTCTTAATTCATTTAAGAATTTTAAAAGGAAAATGGAGGGATGCCCTTCATCATTGTGAAACGAAATTCAGCTTTTTCTTACTCATTATATTTACCGTTGTTTTTGGAACAATACTGTTAAACGGCGTATTTTCCACTTTACCGGAAGCCTTCCGCGTCGCTTTGTTCCAAGTTGTTTCCGCAATGACCACTACCGGATTTCAGACCGTCGCTACCTTCAAAATCTTTCCGGCAAGCTTGCTTTTCTTTACGGCTATTTTAATGACAATCGGCGGACAATCGGGGTCTACTTCAGGTGCCATCAAACAATACCGTATTATTGTTATTTTGAAAGAAATTTATTGGCATATCCGCAACCAACTCAGCAGCAGTCATGAGATTCGGGTAAACCACGTAGAACGTTTTGGAACAGAAGAAATTATTGATCAGAAAGTAAAACAGGAAGTTAATATTTTCGTTATTATTTACGTTATTATCTTGCTTCTTGGAACGAGCATTTTCACTTTATTCGGATTTTCCTTACAAGATTCTCTGTTCGAATTCTCTTCTGCACTTGCCAACGCCGGAATTTCCATCGGAATCAACCACTTTGGCGCCCATCCGGGAATCCTGTGGACTTCCATTATCGGAATGATTTTAGGAAGATTAGAAATCTATATTGTTTTCTTAACGATTATCCGAGCTTTTATCGGATTAAAAAATAAAATAACAAATTCTCATTAGGAGGAATGTTTATGAAAAAAATTATTTCATTACTGCTTACCGTTATTGTTGCTTTTCTTTATTATTACATCACTTTACCGGCACTTAATTTTCAGGCGGAAGAATTTTATGTGTTTTTATTACTGATTTTATTGGTGTATGTAACGTTGGAACTTTTATTAAACTCCCCGAAAATTTTAACCGACGCTTCCGGTTATTTCCGTTACATTAAGCACCATGCAAAAGTTCCTTTCTTTATCGCACTTGTTTTGGTAGCCGTTCTTCTTGTCGGGCCGGTCACCTCTTGGGAGATTTTTCATGCCTCGGCTTATAAAAATTTACTCACGGTAACCGACGGAAACTTTGCAGAAGATATTACGGAAATTTCTTTTCATCAAATTCCAACGCTTGACCGAGATTCTGCCGCCATCTTAGGAGATCGAAAATTAGGCGAATTGTCCGATATGGTCAGCCAATTTGAAGTAGCGGACAATTACACACAAATCAACTACCAAGGGAAACCGGTTCGTGTAACGCCACTTAGCTACGGTGATCCGATTAAATGGCTTACCAATCAGAAAAACGGAATTCCGGCCTATATTATCCTAAATATGGTTACACAAGAAGTCGATGTCGTTCGCTTAGAGAACGGAATCAAATATTCCCAAAGTGAAATTTTCAATCGCAAATTAGAGCGTTATATTCGTTTCCGTTATCCTACCTTCATGTTTGATGAGGCCACTTTCGAAATTGACGAATCCGGCACCCCTTATTGGATTTGTCCGAAAATCGTGAAAAAAATCGGCTTATTCGGCGGAAAAGATATTGAAGGAGCGGTTTTGGTAAATGCCGTTACCGGAGAAACCGCTTATTATCAAGATGTACCGGGTTGGGTCGACCGTGTTTATAATTCCGATTTAATTATTCAACAATACGATTACCACGGTGCTTTCGTCAACGGTTTCTGGAATTCAATGTTCGGTCAAAGAGACGTTACCGAAACCACTTTCGGCTTTAACTATATTGCATTAAATGATGATGTTTATTTATATACCGGAATCACTTCGGTAGGTGGCGACCAATCGAATATTGGTTTTATTCTATCCAACCAAAGAACAAAAGAAACCAAATTCTATCCGGTAGCCGGTGCAACCGAAAGTTCAGCAATGAGCTCAGCGGAAGGAATTGTACAGCACTTAAACTACAAAGCCACCTTCCCGCTTCTGTTAAACATTTCTTCTCAGCCAACTTACTTTATTGCCCTAAAAGACAATGCACAGTTAGTGAAAACGTATGCCATGGTAAATGTAGGACAATATCAACTTGTTGCGACAGGAACGACGGTGGAAGAATGTGAAGCGGAATATATTCGTCTTATTAAGCAGAAAAACATCATTACCGAAGATGTTTCAAAAAATACGACGCTGACCGGAACTATTACAGAAATCAGAACTGCCGTAAAAGAAGGTAACACGTACTATTATTTGAAGTTAAATACATCAGAACACTATTATTCTATTTCCGCATCGCAATATGAACCGGTTGTCACCTTTAATATCGGAGATACGGTTACGTTAGAATATTTACCGAGTACCACAAATATTTACCCAATTTATCAAATATTGTAGGGACAGCATTCATGCTGTCCATGAAAGTACAATGTTATCGTACGGACAGCATTCATGCTGTCCATGAAAGTACAATATAATTTGATAAAAATATGATTTATCAACTAAAGGAGTTTGAGAAGAATGAAATTTATGTTTGCATCCGACATCCATGGTTCTAAAAAAGAGTGTGAAAAGTTATTCACACTCTTTCAAGAGGAAAAAGCAGACCGTTTAATTCTGTTAGGGGACTATCTCTACCACGGTCCCCGCAACGGTATTCCGGAAAACTATGATCCGCAAGCCGTTGTCGAAATGCTTAATCGACATAAAACGCAACTGTTCTGTGTACGCGGAAACTGCGATTCCGAGGTGGATCAAATGTTACTGCAAGTTCCTATGATGGCGGATTATCTGATTTTACCACTTGAAAATAACCATATTGCCTTTGTTACGCACGGACATCTTTACAATACAACTACCCCTCCACCGCTTACTTCAGGAGATCTTCTCATTCATGGGCATACACATATTCCAATAATTGAACACCAAGAGCATTACACCTACCTCAACCCCGGCTCTGTTACCTTTCCAAAAAGCGAATCCGGAAGCAGTTACATGATTTATGAATCGGGAAAATTCATCATCAAAACTTTTGACAGACAGGAAATCACATCTTATAATATACCTTAGTTTATTTTTGTAGGGACAGCATTTATGCTGTCCATATAACCACTTTGGAATATTTTTCATTTTCCTGTACGGACAGCATTTATGCTGTCCATAAAACCACTTTGGAATATTTTTCATTTCCCTGTACGGACAGCATTTATGCTGTCCATACGGGATTGTGCAATGATGAAATAAATTCAAAAAATCGCATATCTTACGGAAAGGATGATAACAATGTTAATTAATATAAAAAAAGTAGTATCCAATAAAAAGGACTATATGGACTTACTTCTTCTTTCGGATCCTTCGGAAAAAATGATTCAGCAATATTTAGAGAAAAGTGAAATGTTCATCCTTGCCATCAACGGCCAAGTCATTTCGGCAGCGGTAGTTGCAAAACTATCCGATACCACTTGCGAATTAAAGAATTTGGTTACCGTTCCGGAGTACCGAAAACACGGCTTTGCAAAGCAATTATTGCTATACATCTTCCAAAACTACAAAACAACCTTTACCACAATGTTAGTCGGAACCGGCACACCTGCTTTCTTTGAAAAGTTCGGATTTCAATATTCTCATACCAAACCGAATTTCTACAAAGAAAACTATTCACAGCCAATCATCGAAAACGGTGTTATTCTTTGTGATATGATTTATTTGAAAAAAGACTTACATACCAAAGTAAAAGCCATCACCAGAACCGAAGAATCCATCATTTCTTTAATTTTAGATATTGCCAAAAAAGACAACCGCATTAAATCGGTTACCATGAACGGTTCTCGCATCAATCCAAAAGCCTCGAAAGACTTCTTTCAGGACTTTGATGTGGTTTACTTTGTCGATGATATTGACAGTTTTATTAAAAATCCGGATTGGATTAATGTGTTCGGAAGAAGATTGATTCTTCAGATGCCGGAAACCATGGGAGACAGCAAACCGCCATATAAGAAGTTTTCTTATCTCATGCAATTTGTTGACGGAAATCGAATTGATTTAACATTAGTACCTTCCGAAGAGAAAAATAATTACTTAAAACAGGACTCTCTTACTGCTGTTTTATTGGATAAAGACAATTTCATGCCGAAGCTTCCGAATCCGACCGATGAATCACATTGGATTAAACGACCTACCGAAAAGGACTATAAGGATTGTTTAAATGAGTTTTGGTGGGTTTCTACCTATGTCGCAAAAGGACTTTGGAGAAAAGAAATTACTTATGCGAATTATCATATTGAACACTGTTTGCGTAAGGAATTACTAAAACTCTTCGACTGGAAAGTCGGAATCGAAAACAAATTTGAAATTTCTTTAGGAAAATGCGATAAATACTTAGAATCCTATCTTCCCAAAGAGACTTTTGAAAAGTTTTTAAGAACTTACAATCTTTCAGACTATGAACGCTGTTGGGATGCCCTCTTCTTAATGATTGATTTGTTCCGCAAAACAGCCGTATATATCGCAGAAAAACTGAATTTTACTTATAATACCGAAGACGATAAAAACGTATATGCTTACCTTCGTCATATTCGAAATCTTCCGACCAATGCGAAAGCGTTATACGAAGAACGATAAATGGTAGGGGACGGCGTCCTCGACGTCCCGTTAAATTGATAAAAAGGAGACCAACTATGCGATTATTTTGGCAACGTGTTATTTATTGTATTATGATGTTTCTGAATATTGTCGCCCTCTTAGCCATCATTTCTTACATGATCGGTTTCTTTTGGATTGATGTCACAAAATACGAAATCGCTTCTTCCAAAATTCCGAACAGCTTTGACGGCTATACCATTCTGCAACTCTCCGATTTACACTCTAAAAGTTTCGAAAAAAATAACGAAACGATTTTCAAGAAAATTGATGCGGAACAACCGAATATGATTGTATTAACCGGCGATATGATTAATACAAACGATGCAGATTTTTCCGTATTTTATCAATTTGCCGAAACTCTTACCCAAACCTATCCGGTTTATTATGTCGTGGGAAATCACGAACAAAACCTTTCGCTCCGAAAATATACCGAATTGTTAGCACATTTACGTCAAATTGGCGTTACCGTCTTAAACAATCAATCTGTATCGATTTTCAAAGACGCTGACCGAATCGAGTTAACCGGTTTCACTCTTCCCCTCCCTTACTACACAAATCAATTAAAAGACCAAGTACAGAAAGAACTCACTCCGGAAATTTTAACGCAATTCATCGGCACCCCGCAAAAGGAGATTTTTCAAATCCTCCTCTCCCATAATCCACTGTATTTTGATACTTATTCCTCTTGGGGTGCTGACTTGACTTTTGCCGGACACATTCACGGCGGCATCATAAGATTTCCGTTTATCGGCGGACTATTATCCCCCGAAAGAACGTTCTTTCCCAAATACTCCGGCGGAAAATACCAAAAAGAAGATTCCGCATTAATCGTCAATCGCGGACTCGGCAACGGCACAGTCAATCTACGCATTTTCAACAATCCCGAGATTACCGTCATTCGATTAAAAAGCGAATAATGTGTGTAACATTTTCCGGTTACTATTCATACTACATTTTTCTGCAATGATGGCACAATCATTGTAGGGACAGCATTCATGCTGTCCACAGAAAAGGCAGAAAAGCAGGACAGCATAAATGCTGTCCCTACAATACCTGTACAAACATTGTAGGGGACGGCGTCCCCAACGTTCCGATATATTTGAGACAATTTTGAGTCTAACCTGTAACATTTTCCAACACAAATTTCAATTTATCTCTTGAAAAAAATCTTAACTTGTAGTATCATAAAAAAGCTAGCACGGAAAGATGGTTGAGTTGGCTTAAGGCACACGCTTGGAAAGCGTGCGTACTGTAACAGGTACCGGGGGTTCGAATCCCCCTCTTTCCGCCAAAAAAGAGAATTGCAAAATCTTGCAATTCTCTTTTTTATGTACATTAAATGTTTCTCAATCTATTGTAGGGACACAATTCATTGTGTCCTAATTCTAAGCATCTGCCTATTTTGGGGACACAATGAATTGTGTCCCTACAGCGTTTGTGCTTCCTCTATAAATTAGATTCTGAATTGTAACTTTCTATACTCATTTACACAACATTCGAATTGCAATTTCTCGCCAAATATATTACAATATTTATATATTTTGTCGAGGATTGGAGCGTACAAATGACGAAAAAAATTTCTTTGGAAAGAATTTATTATTATATCTCTCCGCTTATTACCGTTTTTCTTTTAGATATCCTTCGGTTTGGCGGAAATTCACCGCTTTCTTTTAATACACCGCTACAACTTCTGATGAACACTGCCTTATCCTTCTTGTTTATTTCTGCTTTGCAAATTTTTCTTGGAAACCTGTTTAAGAAACAAATTATCAGCTTTTATACGATTAATTTGTTTTTCTTTATCATGGCAATTGTTTGTCGGATTAAAATACGAATTACCTCGGATCCGTTGTTACCGGCGAATTTATTATTGGCGGGAAAATTAGAAGATATCGTAAGTTTTATAAAAGTTCCGGTAGATCGCTATATGGTGATTTCCGCGATTATTCTTGTTGCACACCTGATTGTTTACACTTACCTTTATAAAAAGAGCGACCGCCTGCGTTTTTCTGTTCCAAAGACGCTTGGCAGTTTTGTGCTATGCGTTACGGTTTTGTATTGTTTTTGCTTTAATTATTCCTTTCGGCATGAACTTTTGCCGAAATTGGGAGTTCCTTTGTCGAACTTTTATATTATCAACGACTACAACAAAAACGGACTGATCTTAACCTTTTTCACAAGAATCGGAGATTTAAGAGTCGCACCTTATCAAAACTATAACCAAGAAACTATGTCGAATATTCTTTTTGCCAATAACGACATCGAAGAGTATTATCCGGTGGAAGAAGAAACAGAAAAAATCAATATTATCGCTATTCAGAGCGAAAGTCTTTGGGACCCGACTTTAATGCCAAACATTACGCTATCTGCCGATCCTCTTGCGAATATTCATCGTTTAGGGAAAACCTTTCCGGCAGGACAAGTTGTTTCTCCATCTTACGGTTGTAATACTTGTATTCCGGAATTTGAGTTTCTGACAGGATTTTCCTCTGCCTTTCTTCCGGTTGGAAGTTATCCGTACAGTCAATACATCCTAAAACCGACGATTTCGCTTGCTTCTATCTGTCAATCGGAAGGCTATTCCACGACAGCTTTACATACCTATGATAAGAAATTTTATAATCGAGATACCGCCTATGATCTAATGGGATTCGAGGAATTTTACGGAGATAAGGACTTTGAAAATCCCGAGAAAAAAGGAATCTACATTTCCGACATGGAATTAACACGGCAAATCATTAAGACCTTCGAAGAAAAAGAGGAAGAACCGATTTTTATTTATGCCATTTCCATGCAAAATCACGGAAATTATTTAGAAAAACGCTATGACAGTTACGATATCGATGTCACATCCGACGCAGTCACCGACGAAGAATTAGCCGGATTAAAAGATGCCGTACAAGGAATCTACGACATCGACCAATCCTTTTATACCTTAACGGAATATTTCAAAAACGTCGGTGAACCGACTTTAATTACTATATACGGCGATCATCTGCCATTCTTGGGAATTGACAGCAGTACCTATATTCATACCGGCTTCTTTTCCGGCGAACTTTCGGAAAATCCGGCAATGTTTGAAACACCGTATATTGTTTGGGCAAATTTCCCGTTAGATAAAACCATTTATCCGAAACGAATCAGCCCTGCAAACTTAGGATTAAAAACACTCATGACTGCGAACCTTACCAATATTCCTTGGTATTCGAAATTATTTAATAAAATTTACGCTAATTACACCGTTATTCATCCGTACTTTGCCTGCGATGAAAACGGCGACTACATAGGAAAACCGGATTTCTTAAATAATCCGCTGTTAAAACAGTACAAATATACCCAGTACGATTATTTGCATGGGAAAAAATTGATTGATGCAACATTATCGTAGAATCGGACAGCATAAATGCTGTCTGTATAGAACTTCGTAGGGACAGCATTTATGCTGTCCAAAAGCATCAGAAAGGATTGAAATAAATTGAAAGACTATATAAAATTAATGAGAATCAAACATTATATCAAAAACGGCTTGATTTTCCTGCCACTCCTCTTCAGCCGTAACTTACTGCAACCGGAATTATTGAAAAAAACATTCTTTGGCTTTATTTTATTTTCGCTTGCCTGCTCAATTGTCTATATCTTAAACGATATCTTCGACGCCGAAAAAGACAGAAACCATTCGACCAAAAAGAATCGCCCGATTGCCTCGGGAAGAGTCAGCAAAACACAAGCCGTAATATTTATATTAGTATTAACTATTTTGATAATAAGTCTAAATTATATTTGCTTCTCCTCCTTTCTACCGCATCCGCTTATCCTTACTTACTTAATTCTAAACCTCCTCTATTCCTTCTACTTAAAAAACGTGCCGATTATTGATATTGCGGTTTTATCCGTCGGATTTATTCTCCGTGTTTTCTTTGGGGCTGCATTAATTAATGTTGCTGTCTCCGACTGGCTGTATCTTACGGTAATGGCAATGTCCTTCTACCTCGGACTTGGAAAAAGACGAAATGAAGTTTTGAAGAACGAAACCGGTACAAGAAAAGTGCTTTCAAAATACAACAAAAACTTTTTAGATAAAAATATGTATGTTTGTGTCGCACTCACGATTGTCTTTTATGCAATGTGGTGCATCGATACGGTGGAATTGATACCGCATATCATGTGGACAGTCCCGCTTGTAATGATTATCTGCATGAAATATAGTTTAACCGTCGAAGGAATTTCCGACGGCGATCCGGTTTCCACTCTACTTCACGATCGTTTCTTATTTTTACTTGTTTTATTATACGGTGCGACTATTTTTACACTGATTTACATTCTTCCTTATTGGAATTAAGTAGAACAAACTATTGTATTTTCGTTGTTGTATAGGCAAAATCTTCAGTTTTTGTTACTGTTCTATATCTCCTACAATAATGGTACAACCATTGTAGGGACAGCATTAACAGTCGAAACTTCCCAATCACTACGTTCTTGGAGTTTCTTTGTATAGGACGTACAAGCCGTTCGTTACACTCACGGTGTTACGTCCGCAATGCTGTCCTGCTTTCTGCCTTTTCTGTGGACGGCATAAATGCTGTTCCTACACTATTTATGCTATTTCTATAAATTTAATTCTGACCTATACAATAAAAAAGGAGTTTTTATGAACGTTTACGATTTTGATAAAACATTGTATCAGGGCGATTCTACAGTGAATTTTTACTTGTTTTCTCTTCGCAAAAATCCACTTTTGTTAAGATATCTGCCAAAGCAATGTCTTTCGCTTACAAAATATATTTTGGGGTTCATTCCGAAAAAAGAATGGAAGGAAAATTTTTTCTCTTTTTTAAAGGGAATCAAAGATATCGATTCTTACTTAGATGCGTTTTGGAAAAAGGAATCGAAGCACCTTCGGAAAGAATTAACAGAAAGAATTTCTTCCTCCGACTATATCATCTCCGCCTCCCCTACCTTCCTCCTTCAGCCGGTTTTAAAAGAAATCAACCAACCGAATCTGATTGCCACAAATATGAATAAAACGACCGGAACAATAACCGGAGAAAATTGTTACGGAATGCAAAAAGTGACGGAATTTTTAGCAAAAGAAACGGAAGGAAAAATCGATACCTTTTACTCAGATTCTTTCTCCGATACTCCGTTAAAAGAATTGGCGCAAAATGCCTTTATCGTCAAAAAAGAAAAAATGATTGCATGGGACAGTTACCAAAAAAGCAAAACAGAACTTTTCTTAGAGAATTTCTTCTCAAAACAATTTCTTCTCTTTCTTTTTGTAGGTTGTATCAATACCTTTAACGGAATTCTCTTTTCCATGCTGTTTAATGCTTTCGCTGACCCAAATACAGCTTTTGTGTTAGGATATCTGCTTAGCTTATGTATTTCCTACCTACTCAACAGTCGGATTACCTTTCAGGATAAAACATTATCTTTTATGAAATTTATCAAATTTGCGATTGCTTACATACCGAACTTTATGATCCAAAACCTCTGCGTCGTTATCATCTACAACATCCTACATTGGGACAAACTGATTGCTTACACGTTAGCGGCGATTATCGGAATTCCGATTACCTTTTTATTAACTAAATTTTTTGTGTTTACACGAAAGAAAAAAAAGTATGAAACTTAGAGTTGAGGTGATTTTCAGAAAAATGAAGTATTTTTTTAATTATGTCTTAATTGCATTTGTCGCAGTGATCTTATATTTTTCCATAAATACCGCCATTAAAAATTACGGAATAATCATCGCTGTTTCCTCCGTCGCTACCGTCATTTTTCTCGGGTTACTTTTCTTTCAAATAAAAGAACCCTCAAAAAGACAGACAATTATTTTACTTACCGTTCTCCTGCTTTTAGGAGTTGTACTACGTGCGATATGGATTACAAACGTTCCTACGGTACCGGTAAGTGATTACGAAGTGATGTATCGTTCCGCAATTGATTTGGCAACCGGGAATTCTCCATTTCAAGAAGGATCCTATTTTCATCGTTTCCCGCACCTTACGGTTTATGTTTTTACCCTTGCACAAATTATAAAGTGCTTCGGAAGCTCGCTGTTGCCAATTAAAATCATCAATTTACTATTACAAATCGCTTGTATTCCGATTCTCTACGGAATTGGGAAAACGATAAAAAGCCGAAAAACAGGGCTTGCTGCTGCCTTCTTATATAGTATTTTTCCTGCTTCAATCGCCTATTCTTCGGTTTTAATTACAGAAAACTTCGCCATGCCGTTTTTTATGCTTTCTCTCTATTTCTTAATAAAAGCATATCAAAATACGGAACCGCATAAGAAAATGCTAAGCTACGTTTTTCTTTCCGGAATTTTTCTTACTGTCGGTTCCCTCTATCGAGGCGTCGCACCGATGTACCTCGCCGCATACGGAATAGGCATTTTGACAATATTTGGAACAAAAGTGTTTTGCGAAGGCAAAACACCTGCGCCGAACGCGGGTTGCGCAGCAACATTCCTTTCGCGTGAGTGTGCATCCTCGCGGAGCGTTTTTTGTTGTATAGGCAAAATCTTCGATTTTTCCTATACAACAAAGAAACGAAAGTTATCGGCACTTTTTACGCTATTGGTTACCTATATCCTTATTTTTCAAAGCGTCAGCGTTACCCTTTACCAAACCGGTGTAACCAAATATTATTTAGACAAAAGCGCCGTTCCTTATACCATTTATTGCTTGGTTGGTTTCAACTTTGAAACGAATGGAACTTTCTCAGCGGAAGATCAGAATATTTATTTTGAGAAAAACGGAAATTTAGAAGAAATAAAAAAAGAAATTAAAACACGTCTTATTGAACGTTTAACACAAAATCCAGAAAAAATCTTACTGCTCTTTGTTACAAAAACACACGCAATTTGGGCGCAAAATGATTTTGCCGGAATTTATTGGTCTAAATCTATTTTAGACCAATATCCGAACTCCCTTACCACGCTTTATATACTTTCAAGTATCTATTCCTGTACTCTTCTTATTGGTGTATTTATTTACAGTATCCGATACAGAAAAAATGACATCACTTGCCTGATGGGACTACTGCTCCTCGGATTTGAAGGTGCGCTTATGTTAATGGAAGTTCAATCCCGTTACACCTTTATTGTCTCTTTCGTATTACAGATTATGGCGGCACTCGCCTTGACGTCATCAAAATCATCGGAAAAGGAGAAACTAAAATGAAAAAAAATTTAATCTTAAAAATCGGAATTATCTTTATTGCTGTTTTCTTGCTACTTGGCATTTTTTACGTAATTCACATTGACGAAGTTACCTTAAAAGAGGAAATTAAAATCACGATTCAGGAAGGTGCCGGAACGAAAAGCATTGCAAAAAACTTAAAAAATAACGGAATTATTAAAAATACTTCCGCCTTTGTTTTCTTTATCAAACAAAAAGACGCAACTGCTTCTCTAAAACCCGGCAATTATAAATTCGGACCGGGAAAAGTCGATTTTGACAACATTCTCGAAACCCTTCTAAAGGGGAATCAAGCAGAAGCAATCTTGGTAACGATACCCGAAGGCTACACCGTAAAACAAATTGCTGCAATGCTTTCTCAAAAAGGACTTGTCGATGAGACAAAATTCCTCGAATATGCCGGCTCTATGGAACTACCTTACGACTATATGGAAAAGGGCAACGATTATCGCCAATTGGAAGGTTTTTTGTTCCCGGAAACCTATTCGATTCCGCTTACTTGGACAGAAAAAGAAATCATACAAACTATGTTAAATCAATTTGATAAAGTTTGGACAGAAGACTATCAAAAAAAAGCAGACGCTCTTGGATTCAGTGTAAAGGAAATTGTCACTATTGCGTCATTAATCGAGCGTGAAGCAAAAATTGATTCGGAAAGGAAAACAATATCCAGTGTCATCCATAATCGTCTTAAAATAGGCATGTTGCTCCAAATTGATGCCACCATTCAATATCTCCTACCGGAACAAAAAGAACGACTTCTCTATAAAGACTTAGAGGTCGACTCCCCGTACAACACTTATAAATACAAAGGACTTCCGCCGACCCCTATCGCCTCACCCGGAAAAGCCTGTATCGAAGCTGCATTAGAACCGGAGGAAACGCCTTATCTTTATTATCGTGCCAAAGCCGTAGGAAACGGAGAACACTATTTCAGCCAAACCTTAGAGGAACATAATAGCTATAAAGGCAAATAATCTGAGAAAAAAAGAGGAAATCATTCACTGATTTCCTCTTTTTTATCATTCTTTTCATACAATTCTTCATCAATTTTCTCAATGGAACGCTCTTCTTCCTCACGTAAATCCGCAATTTCATTTAGCAATGTCTTAATAAAGATTACCACGGCAATCAATCCGATTACACCCGGAATTGTTTTATTTTGCATAAAACAAGTTGCAAGAAAGGACAATCCCATCACAACAATCAGAAAAACTTTCATAAATCTCACTCCAAAATTAATCCAAATAATCCTTCAACTTCTTACTTCTGCTCGGATGACGTAATTTTCTAAGTGCCTTCGCCTCAATTTGACGAATTCTTTCTCTTGTTACATTAAATTCTCTGCCTACTTCTTCCAAAGTTCTCGCTTTTCCGTCATCTAATCCGAAACGAAGTTTTAAGACTTTTTCCTCTCTCGGAGTTAATGTCTGTAATACATCCACCAATTGTTCTCTTAATAAAGTATATGCCGCTGACTCTGCCGGAGCCGGTGCATCATCATCCGGAATAAAATCTCCCAAATGACTATCTTCCTCTTCCCCAATCGGTGTATCAATTGAAATCGGTTCCTGTGCAATTTTTTCAATCTCGGAAATTCTCTCAATTGGAAGCTCCATCTCTCTTGACAGCTCCTCCGGCGTCGCTTCACGCCCTAACTGCTGAAGAAGTTGTCTCTTCACACGAATCAGCTTATTAATCGTCTCTACCATATGAACCGGAACACGAATCGTTCTCGCCTGATCCGCAATTGCACGCGTAATCGCCTGACGAATCCACCATGTCGCATAAGTACTAAACTTAAAGCCCTTCGTATAATCAAACTTTTCAACGGCTTTAATCAAGCCCATATTTCCCTCTTGAATTAGGTCTAAAAATAACATGCCACGTCCGACATATTTCTTCGCAATACTTACTACCAAACGCAAATTTGCTTCCGCCAATCTCTTTCGCGCTGACTCATCGCCATTTGCCATTCTCTCCGCAAGCTCACTCTCTTCCTCCATCGTCAAAAGCTGCACTTTTCCGATTTCCTTCAAGTACATCCGAACCGGATCATCCACACTCGAACCGTCCGGTAATACAATATCCGACTCGGTATCCTCCAAAGCCTCTTCACTGAAATCTTCATCAAAACTGTCTTCGAAATCATCTACAATTTCAATTCCGTTCGTCTCAAAAGTTTCGTAGATTTTATCAATTTGCTCAGGATCCAAATCAATTCCTTCCAACTCATCCATAATCTGCTCATACGTCAAAGAACCTTTGCTCTTCCCTAAATCTATTAAACGTTGTATGCACTCTTTTTTATTAATATCTTTCTCTTCCAAAATTATTTCCTCCTCTCGGCAGTCAATGAATGCAACTTCAAAATTACCTCACTGAGCCTTCTTTCTAAGCCTTCTATTTCTTCATTATTTGCTGCATTTTTTATTTCTTTCAATATTTCTGCTTTTTCACTTTCCAAATCAAACTTACGAATAACATTCACCGCATCTGATAATGCCTTCTCGTTATTATTTCCAAAATTAAAATCTTCTTGCATAATCCCTGTAATTACATTAATATCTTCACTTTCTGTAAATAAATCAATCACATTTTGTTTCTGATTTTGCTCAAAATGCTCATATAGTTTTTCGGCATATTTTCTATATAAGTTAACTCTAAAATTCTCTGTGCTTATATATTTTTTTATCATCTCATAATTTTTTTTCTCATTTTGGCAAAGTAAAAAGATTAACAACTTTTCCGCATGATAGACATGTTCCGGAACTTCCCTGCTTTCCGCTTCCTTTTCCGCTTTAGTAATCTTTTCTCGCACATTTTTGGCAACCTTAATATTACTATTTCCAAAAATTCGTTTATTTATTTCGGAATAAATCGCCTCCACTCCGATTCCTACATCTGATGCAATTTTATTCGAATATAACTCCCTCTCAATCGAATTATCAATTTTCGCTAAAATTGCCGCAGAAGAATTCAAAAAAGAAATTTTTCCATCCGTCGTCGTCAAATTCGCTGTCTTCTTCAAATTCTCCAACTTAAACTCCACTAACGTCATCGCATGTTCCATGCAATGCAATAACTTATCCGGTCCATACTTATTCACAAACTCATCCGGATCCTTCGCACCGCTGATTTTCATCACTTTAACGTTACAACCGATTGCCGCCAAAATATCCAAGCCACGCAAAATAGCAGCTTGTCCGGCGCCATCCGCATCATACCCTAAAATAATTTCCGGCGCATACTTCCTCATCAATCGCCCCTGCGATTCCGTAAGAGCCGTTCCTAACGAAGCAACAGCCTGCGGGATTCCCGCTTTATGAAGCGAAATCACGTCCATATAACCTTCCACCATCAACAACTGATTCACTTTCGCTTTTCTCGCAAAATTCAAAGCATAAACTGTTTTACTCTTGCTGTAAATCGGCGTCTCCGGCGAATTCATGTATTTCGGCAAAGAATCATCCAAAACACGCCCGCCAAAAGCAATCACCCGATCCTTCACATCAAAAATCGGAAACATCAATCTCTGGCGAAAACGATCCACATAAGAATTTTCATTCTGAATCACAACACCTGCCGCCACCATATCACTCGGTGTAAACCCTAACGACTTTAAATGCTGAAACAAATCGTTATTATTTCCAAACGCAAATCCCAAACCGAAGCGATTTACCGTATTCGTGTCCAATTTTCGCTTCTGCATATACTCTCTCGCCGCTTTCGCGTTCTCCGATGCCAAATTGCTGCGAAAATACTTCGCCGTCTCCAAATTGATTTGAAACAAGCATTCCTTAAAATGAACCCGCTCCAAATCCATATTATCGCTTTTTTCCGGCAAAGTAATCTTCGCCCGCTCCGCCAACATCTCAACCGCTTCCATAAAATCAATATTCTCCACTTGTTGCACAAAACGAATCACATCACCGCCAACACCGCAACCAAAACAGTGAAAAATTTGCTTATCGGAAGACACCGAAAAAGAAGGTGTTTTTTCCTTATGAAAGGGACAAAGCCCTTTATAAGACGTTCCGGTCCTCTTTAATGTCACATATTCCGAAACAATATCCACAATATCATTTGAACTCTTTATCTCATCCAATAAATTCTCATCTATAAATGCCATAAAAACCTCATTTCTAAATTTAAGAAAAAACTTCCCTTTCTTATTATTCTACATAATCTACATATTTCCTTTTACGTAAACACAAAAAGATAAAAAAATTTTCTTGAAAGTTTATGTAAACAATGGTATAATGATTATAATGCAAGAATTTGCATAGGAGGATAATCCTCCGGTCGCTCGGAGCAAATTGCTCCCAAATCATAAAAGACGTGAAAAAGGAGAGGAACATATGGAAACTTGGAACATTACCGGCGAATCCGGCACCACCTACGTAACTCCTAAGTGTACCCACCCGGGCATCTACATGAAAGAAATCAACGGCAAGCCGCAGCTCTGCTGCGACGAAGCCAGCGGGAACAAAATCGTGTATGTCAAAGGGGAACACGAAGAACACCCCTCCTGCGGCAAATGCGGCACGCTCCTGTTTCCTTCTCGAATCAAACCTCGGCTGAGGTAACTCACTCAACTGTCGCTCACGCGACAGTTTTTTTTTGCGTTTTTAATATAGATATGATAAAATATCTTATAGATTAGATTCAATTTATAGAGTCAGCACAAACCCTGTAGGGACACAATTTATTGTGTCCACAAAATAACCTGACATTGGAATTAGGACACAATGAATTGTGTCCCTACAAGCCACATTCCGACAATATTTTTAGATACAAAATTTCAATCTGAACTGTAACAAACATCTATAACAAAGGAGGGATTTCACTTGACATTACGCGAAGAACAAGAAGAATTTGAAAAACAGACTCTTTCTCCATTTGCTGCAAAAAGTGCCGAAACAAAAGGCAGATTGCTCCCCGAAGAAAAATGTGATATCCGCACGGAATTTCAGCGAGATAAGGACAGAATCATTTACTCAAAAGCCTTTCGACGTTTAAAACATAAAACGCAGGTGTTCATCGCACCGGAGGGAGATCACTATCGTACACGACTCACGCACACACTTGAAGTATCTCAAATCGCAAGAACCGTCGCTCGTGCGCTACACCTAAACGAAGATTTAACCGAAGCAATTTCACTTGGGCATGACTTAGGACACACGCCTTTCGGACACATCGGAGAAAAAATCCTTGACGAACTTTACGACGAAGGCTTTAAGCATAACGAACAAAGTCTAAGAGTCGTAGACGTCTTGGAAAACCTAAATTTAACTTGGGAAACCAGAGACGGGATTATCAACCACAGCGGAGCAAATATGGCGAAAACTTTAGAAGGACAAATCGTCAAGTTTGCCGACCGAATCGCCTATGTCAATCACGACATTGACGATGCAAAACGAGCAGGACTTATTCATGATAGCGATTTACCGGAACATTGCGTTAAACTTTTAGGGGCGACGTCAAGCGAACGCATCAACTCCATGGTCCTCGATATTATTGAACATTCTAAAGATAAAAATATCATCTCAATGTCAGATGAAATCTATAAAGCCATGTGGGATTTAAGAGAATTTATGTTTGACAAAGTCTATCTTGCCTCCCGTGCCAAAACAGAAGAAGTGAAAGCCGGGTCTGTCATAAAATGGCTTTATTACTACTTTTTAGAAAACACATTAGAATTACCGGAAGAATTCAAAAACATGCTGTTACGTTGCGGGCAACATCGTGTCATCTGCGACTACATCGCCGGGATGACTGACCATTACGCCATCCGTAAATTTCAAGAACTCTTCATGCCCGGTGAAGGCGTGTAAAAAACATTACAAAATAAAGGTTACCATTCAGACTTAAAATTATAAAAATAGCACAAACACTGTAGGGACAGCATTTATGCTGTCCTGCTTTTCGCCTTTTCTGCGGACAGCATAAATGCTGTCCCTACAAAGATTGTACCATTATTTTAAGAGATATAGTCTAAATAGTAACTAATAAAGACTTGCGTCATTGTTATTTAAAAAAAGAGGTTGTAAACAACCTCTTTTTTTAGCCCCTTTTCTCTTTATATTTCTAACTTTCCTAACTTTTCGTAATCCTTCGTCATATCATAAGCAGAATAACCGGAATCCGAAATGGTATAGAGCACATCACCGATATAAATCAATCGGTCAATATCTTTATTTCCATAATAATAACTTCCCATCTTCCGCCAATCACTTTCGCTCAAATTACTCAATTTAGCCTTCAATACAAATCCATTCTCTAAAGTAATTTCATACACATACGCTCCTACAAAAGTCGTATCTCCATAAGTCCATGCTTTCGTGTTTTTGTCTTCAACCGTCGCCACCCTCACAGGAAATGCCAACAGGTTCTTTTCCTTCGAAAACAGCAACGCCTTATGATTCTGCAACAATTCCGATTCCGTTCCCCGATCGCCGATTTCTTCCTTCCACATCTCAACCGGATTCTCCGGATCTGTCACATCAAACATCGCAATCTTCATTCCTTGATAATACGCTGCCAAATTATCTTCATCAGCCCATCCCCAGCTGCCATCTTCATTACTTACGACTGCCGCATCCTTACCAAACCCGATAATATGATTTTCATCATACGGATGCAAATAATCACTATATCCCGGAATCTTTAATTTTCCCAAAATTTTCGGCTCCTCCGGATTCGACAAATCCATCACAAACAAAGGATCTACCTTGCGGAAAGTCACCATATACGCTCTATCTCCCATATAACGAACCGAATAAATCTTTTCACCCGGTGCAATATCCTCAATCTTTCCAACCGTCTCCAATTCCGAATTCAACACGAACAAATGATTCTTCGATTGTTCTTCTCCGGAACCTGTCACACTTCCGCTCGTCGTCGCAATGCGAAAATATCCGTCTTTCTCATCCATCGAAAATTGATTCAAAATCGAACCGTCAACTTCACCGCTTGCCTTGCAATTCATCTTTCCATCCTCCAAGCAAAACCGGTAAATCATTGTCTTACGATTTCCGCTAATCGGAAAAGCACGTTTTAATGCCACATCTTCCTTATCATTTTTTTCGTACTTTTCAAAGGTAATATACATATTCTCTTTCGAAGAATAAATACTGTCACTACGCCCCAAATAGGTCGAAATATCCGCCGCTTTATCCAATTCCTTTAAGTTAATTCCCACCGTCATCATGTAATTATTACATTTATTCTCCGGGAAATACCGGATTTCCTCACAAGAAACCTCTTTCAACTCCGGAATCGCAACGCTATCCCGATATAACGGCATAATTTCATAGTCTCTTTCAAACATATATGCATAAACATTCTTATTCGCCACAAAATACAAACAATCATCAATCAACCGAGAAGAATTGTACTCTCCGCTTACTTCAACTTCCTTTAGCAATTTCAAATTTATCCGATCGGAAAGATCGTAAATCAAAGCCTTTGTATAACTTTCTCCGTAATAATCCGCATTTGTCTTTTTATAATAAGTTCCTAAAACAATCACTTGATTCTTCGTCAAATACAATTCCTGCGCATTCAACTCATCAAACGCTGTTTTACTAAGAACCTTCATCTCAGAAGCCGGCGAAATCTCACTAATCACAAGAGAATTATTCGTCAAATGATACAAATATTTTCCATCATTTTTAATAATATCTCCTTCGTCTACCCCTTGTACCTGCACATTCGTGGTAGAGTACTCTGTAACTGCCCCTTGACTTACTGCACTCTCTTCTTTTACCACAGAATCCGACGCCATTTGCACATCAGCCACTGCATTGAAAACCAAGCCTCCGCGATAGAACTTATACTCATTATCTTCGCTCTCTTCCACCAACTTCTTCAAATTTTCATATGTACCCACAGCCGGCAATTCCAAATCCGGCTCTTTCGATTTTTCCGAAGTCAATGTCGTAGGCGCTAACGCAATTCCTCCGATAATCCCAAATGTCACAAGAAGCTGTGTAATTTCCTTCACCATCTTCCATCCCTCCCATAATTATCTATTTATTAGACGAGTCAACTCATAAAAAGTTTCATTTTTTTCAATATTCCTCTAAACGTAGGGGACGGCGTCCTCGACGTCCCGAAAGAAGGCTTGAATCAATATTTTCTATTGTATACGCAAAAGGACAGCATAAATGCTGTCCCTACCATTGCTTCCATTCACTTAGTTTGCTTCATGTAAACTCAATTTTTCCTCTACCAAGCTCTCTATTTCATCTTTTGACGCTTGATTAGCCAAAACCAATTCACTAATTAAAATCTGCTTTGCACTGTTGTATAACTTTTTCTCTCCGGCAGATAAGCCCTTCTCATTATTCTTATAAGCCAAATTTTTTACAACTTCTGCAACCTCAAATATATTTCCGCTCTTAATCTTATCCATATTTTCTCTGTAACGCTTATTCCAATTAGCATTCATCTCTGTGCGTTCGCCGGATAAAACATTCAATACACGGTCCGCATCTTTGCATTGAATAACTTCTCTCATTCCTACTTCTTGAGCATTATTTGTAGGTACCATAACTTGAATATCACCAACAGGCATCTTCATTATGTAATATTTTTGTTTTTGACCTAAAATCTCTCTTTCCTCGATTGATTCAATCACTCCTGCACCATGCATCGGATATACTACTCTGTCGCCAATATTAAACATAACAAAAACCTCCCTATCTGAAAACAACAGTCGGAATATTAAAGAAATATCCTAATATTCTCACTATCATCAACATTTAACATTATACCATAAAATTACCTTTATTTAAAGCCTTTTTTAAAAAAATTTTATGGTCAACGATTCCTTCCGGATTAAAATCTTATATCAAACAACGTCTGCTCTCTCATTCGCTTCAACCCGTTACTGATATATCTCGCTCTCACCTCTCCGATTCCCTCAACTTCATCCAGTTCCTCGATACTTGCATCAATCACACCGCTCAAATTCTTAAATTTCTCAATTAAATTTTCAATAATATTGCTCGGTAAACGCGGAATCATCGACAAAATCCGGTATCCCTTACTTGGCAAAAGCATATCAATCTGCGCTGACGCATTAAAGCCAAGCAACTTCGCAACGTCCGATGCGTCGGTAAGTTCCCCATAATTCAAATTCTTTATCTTATTGCTAATCGCATCTGCACTACTTCTCTTTGACGTTTCCATATAATCCTTAATCAACAAATCCAAATCCTCTTTCGTCGTACCCAAAAGCTCAGCAAGCTGCATTTCCACCAAGCGACTTTCATCTCCGAGTTCATAGATATAGCGTTCCACTTCCTCTGAAATCTTAAGAACTGTCGCCGTACGCAAAATCGCCGTACACACATTTTCCAACGTCACCATATCCTCAAACTCTAACGCATTCAAATTATTCATCACGCCATCTAACGACGTTTTATACTTTTCAAGCGTCTGCATCGCCTGATTGGCACGCGTCAAAACAACAGAAGTATCCGGCAATACATAGCTCAAATTTCCCTTAAACAACGTAATAATATTTCTTCTCTGCGAAATACTGATTACCAAACAGCCGGTCTGCTTCGCAAACTGTTCTGCCGTACGATGACGAGTACCGGTTCCCGATGTCGGAATCGAATGATCCGGAGAAAGTTGGGCATTCGCAAAAAGAATTTTCTTAAAATCTTGACTGATAATAATCGCACCATCCATTTTCGCCAGTTCATACAACAAGGAAGGACTATACTCATGATCCAATTGAAACCCGCCATCTACTAAATCCAAAACTTCTTTTGAATCTCCAACCACAATCAATCCACCGGTTTTCGCCTTTAATACATTCTCCAATCCTTCACGAAACTCCGTCCCCGGTGCAATCGTACGTAAAATATCAATTACTTCTTTGTCCTTCATCCAAATCATCCCTTTCATGGACACCATAAGTGCCACACAGTGCAATTTTATCAATCTTCCCTCTTACGCATCCTGCAATTTTATCCATTTGTTTTTTATTTTTCAAACCCGTACGGACAGCATTCATGCTGTCCTCTATCGCTCATCGCAGAATACTTTTTCCATCAAATCATGTAAATTCTCCACATCAATTATCTCAATTTGAAATTTATTCTCCAAATTTTTATAGTTACTTTTGGGAATCACACAATACCGAAATCCGGTTTTTTCCGCCTCATAAATCCGCTTCTCAATCATGCTGACACCTCTGACTTCTCCCGTCAAACCAACCTCACCAATCATCACGCCACCCGGTTTAATCGGTCGATTTCGAAATCCCGAAATGACAGACGCCGCAACACCCAAATCCACTGCCGGCTCATTCAAGCGAATTCCGCCAACGACATTCAAGTAAATATCTTGATTATACAAATTAAGCCCTGTCTTCTTCTCCAAAACCGCTGTTAACAGCGTCACACGGTTATAATCCACTCCCGTCGCCATACGTCTCGGCATTCCAAACGGCGTCGTAGAAACCAACGCTTGCAACTCCACCAACATCGGTCGTGTTCCCTCTAACGTACAGATAACCGCCGAACCTGCCGCATTTTTATTCTCAGAAATCATAATCTGCGTCGGATCGGTAACCTCCGCCAAACCCGACTCCTTCATCTCAAAAATTCCGATTTCATTCGTCGAACCAAACCGATTCTTTACCGCACGTAAGATACGATAAGAGAAATACCGTTCTCCCTCCAAATACAGCACCGTATCCACCATATGCTCCAAAACACGAGGACCCGCGATTGCCCCTTCCTTCGTTACATGCCCGATAATCATCGTCGTAATACCCTGTTTTTTCGCAATTTCCATAAACCGACCGGTAACCGCTCTTACCTGACCAACGCTCCCCGCCGTTGACTCCATCGTCGGATCGTACATCGTCTGAATCGAATCAATAATCAATAACTCCGGTTTATTCTCCTTTAACTTCTCCGCGATCAAATTTATATCCGTTTCTCCCAAAAACAAAATCTTTTCATTATTGATGTCAAGACGTTCCGCCCTCATCTTAATCTGGCTTCCAGACTCTTCTCCGGAAATATATAAAACCGTTCCGTCACATTGAATTTTATCACACATTTGCAAAATCAAAGTAGACTTTCCAATTCCGGGATCACCACCAACCAAAGTCAATGACCCCTTCGTCAAACCACCGCCCAAAACACGATTCAACTCAGAAAACCCGGTCTCAAAACGCTGTCCCAACTCAATTTGGATATCCTTTAATTTCACAATTTTCGCGTCACTTTGCTCTCGCACCAAACCCGTCTTTTTATCCTTTGTCACTTTCTCTTCCACAAAGGTATTCCACTCATTACACGCCGGACATTTCCCAAGCCATTTCGGAGATTCATAACCACAATTGTTACAAAAAAACATACTGCTAACCTTTACCGCCATAAGAACCTCCTTCGTTTTATTTTACAGTCTTCCTTCCTGTAGGGACAGCTTTCATGCTGTCCTGCTTTTCCGCCTTTTCTGTGGACAGCATAAATGCTGTCCCTACAAACGCATTTCTTCCTTCCTGTACGGACAGCATTCATGCTGTCCCGCTTTTCCGCCTTTTCTGTGGACAGCATAAATGCTGTCCCTACAAACGCATTTCTTCCTTCCTGTACGGACAGCATTCATGCTGTCCCTTATTTCTTTAACGCATATAACGTAATAATAAACATCGCGCTTGACCAAGCAAGCTGCATAATCCAAGCAGGTCCGCCATTAAACTTGTCCACCTGCTCCGGTAAAAATCCAAGCTTCGTCGCATTTTTTACCGCCCACATCAGCTTCTCCTTACACTTCTCAACTTCTCCGATTTCTGCATAATATAATCCCAACCACAGCGTCGAAATAACCCAAGGATTTCCACCGATATACGAATCATACTCATATCTCCCGAATCCGCCGGCAGGGAAACCATCTAATCGATCTTCAATCGCCCGAACCGTTCTCTTTATCTTCTCATCCTTCACAGCAAACACATCAAACGGAATGGTCAGCCCCAATAAACTAATATCCACAATGTTATCCACAGCCGCAACATCCATCCGATAGCCCATTTCATTCGTTGGAAGAGAAACCGTCTCACAATTCCACCAATTCAATCTCGTTCTGATTCCTCTTAAAAACTTCTTTTCATCCTCATTCCATAAATTACGAAGAATGCTTTCCTTTATCTTATCCGCTTCCTTTTTCCACAAATTTGCAAGCGGAATATCCACTTTAAGCTCCTCCGCCATAAACGCCGCACACCGTAGCGCCGCCACCACAGAAGCCGCCGAATAAGTATGCTCCCCAAAACGCTCTTCCCACAAATCATAAGACGCCATCGGAAGCCCCGTCTCTCCATCTATATGATTCATCAGATACAACGCTGCCGGCTTTATCGAACTCCAAATTTCCTCCAAAAAGCTCAATTTTCTCGTGTGCTCAAAATGACTCCAGGCCCCATAAATAATCGCCGCAATTTCATCAATTTGAATTCCCCATGAAGGAGCCAACTTTCCATCCAAGTAATACCGCTGCTGCCATGCCCCATTTGCAAGCTGTGCCTTTTTCGCCCAGACCGTATAAAAACGCTCCGCCTCTTCTGTCATTCCACACAAATCAAATGCTTTTGTAATAAACACACCGTCACGTGGCCAGCAATACCCATAGCGACCGCACCGCGTAAAATTCTCATCCACTTCCACCGCCGCCAAAATCGCCCCGGTATCCGCATTTGTTAAAAGTTTAAAAGTCAAAATCGACTTAAAATACACATCATCAACCTTTTCATTTCCCGTAACAAATTTATTATACTTCCGAAACTCCTCTTCCCAATACTTCTTCTCACACTCTATTAAAAAGTTTCCCTTCTCGTTTTTTGTTTCATTGAATAAAGCAATTGCATCTGAGCAATCATAAGAGAAACAGAAAAATACACTGAATTCTACTTTTTTCTTCGGAGCCAAAACACCAAATTCCCACTTTAACGCCATATCCGACGTCATGGAAATCTCATCTTTTCCATACAAACAATCATTAACCGCAGCATTCATCGCATTTCCAAACTGAAATCCGGCAAGTTTCTCGCCCGAACCGATTGCAACCGTATGCTCCTTATTATAAATTACCGCACAATTCGAAGAAAAATCCATCATTCCACTGCGAACATTATGGTCCGCCGTTATAAAATCCGTATGCAAAAACGCCCTCAAATACAGATCACGATCGCAAATATTGGTCACCTCATAATGACGAACCCATACATCCTTATCATTTAATGCAAAATCCTTCTGCAGAATCTTCAAGCCAAAATCCGAATTCTCGTAACTCGTCACCAATACATTACTTTTTCCATCATAAAACTGTTCCACATACCATAAATTCTCATGCAAAAACTTCGTCACAGAATCGTCAAATTTAAAACCCATCCAAATATGATTCATCTGCTGTGCATAATCTTGCACCGGCCAAAAAACACGATTCGCTTCCCCTTTATCCGTAAAAGAAACAAGCAATTTTCCATTCCCCGTAATTCCATCGTTAAAATACGTTTTGCCCATCCTTTTTTCCTCCGTATCATTTGTAATCACATATATACTATAGTATACAAAATTATCCAATAAAAATCAATAGTTTCAATATTGATAAAACCCCGAAAATTTAGTAGAATTTAGTAGATTGAAAAACAAAGGAGAAACCTTATGAAAAACAATATTGTAAAAATCAATATTATCTGCACCATCATCCTGTTAATCCTCACCTACCTGCTGCTCACTTCCCCCAAGACGCAAACATCGCCTATCGAAAAAGACCAAAGCTCTATCCAAGAATAAAATGACAAAATAAACTAACGGGAGGAAATTATGCTTTTTTCAAGTTTAACATTTCTGTTCGGCTTTTTACCGGCAGTCCTACTTATCAATTACATCATCCCTAAAAAATACATCACTCTCAAGAATTTGTTCCTATTTCTTGCCAGTCTTGTATTTTACGCATGGGGCGAACCAAAATTCGTATTCGTTATGCTTTTATCCATTACCGTCAACTATATTTTCGGGCTCCTCATCCATCGCTATCGGGAATCTGCTATCGCCTCAAAATGCATTCTTATCCTAACCGTACTGTTTAATTTAGCTATTATTTTTCTTTTTAAATACTTGATTTTCTTTTTAACAAACATAAATGCCGCCTTCGGTACAAACTTCACGCTTCCGTCGATTCATCTTCCGATCGGAATCTCTTTCTTTACCTTTCAGGCGATATCCTATGTAATTGACATTTACAGAAAACACGGCGACGTACAAAAAAATATTCTGAATGTTGGACTTTATATCGCATTCTTTCCGCAATTGGTAGCCGGGCCAATCGTTCGATACGAAACCATTTCCGAACAAATCCAACATCGCAGCGAAACCTTTGAAAACTTTTCGCAAGGCGTTTTGCGCTTTATTGCCGGACTCACCAAAAAAGTATTAATCTCCAATCAAATGGCACTAATCGCGGATGCAGCATTTAACCAACTCTCACCGTTATCTGTCGCCTTTGCTTGGCTCGGAGCAATCGCTTATATGTTCCAAATTTATTACGACTTCTCCGGTTATTCCGACATGGCAATCGGTCTTGGCAAAATGTTTGGATTCCAATTTGACGAAAACTTCAATTATCCCTACATTTCAAAAAACATCACCGAATTTTGGCGAAGATGGCATATCTCACTTTCTACATGGTTCCGCGATTACGTTTACATACCGTTAGGCGGCTCAAGAACCTCCAAACCGCGACTTGTCCTAAACCTCTTTGTTGTATGGCTGCTCACCGGAATATGGCACGGAGCTTCTTGGAACTTTATTGTATGGGGACTGTACTTCTTCCTATTCTTAGTTATTGAGAAACTGTTCTTTATTAAACGCTTCAAAGACTCTGCCTTAAAAACAATTCTCTCAAACACATTAGGAAGAATTTACTCTGTGGCGGTTGTTTTATTCGGTTGGGTTCTTTTCCGAGCCGAAACACTCACTTCTGCCATAACTTACTTAAAAAATATGTTTTTTGCCGCCAACTTAACAGACAACACCTTTCTACAATACATACAACAAAAAAAGATTTTCCTACTCGCCGCACTCCTCTTCTCTACACCAGTCTGCCAAAAAATTACGAGTTACGTAAAACAAAAAAATAACAAACTGCTAACAGTCATTACAGATATTTCAAGCACCGTCATTTACCTGCTGCTCTTCTTTGTTTCCGTCTCCTATTTAATCAAAGGAACTTATAATCCATTTATTTACTTTAATTTTTAATGGAGGAAAACTATGAAAAAAAATTTCAAAGAAACAACCGTAACGATTCTATTTCTCCTACTGCTTTTTTACTTCTCCGCTACCACTATTTTCTCCAATCATTCGGAAATTCAATCGGTTTTATCGGAAAAATTGCTAACGGTCCAAGATAAAATTGCCGCAATTGATAACATTTTCAATACGAAGCTAACAAATTTCGACAATCTCTTGAATCTGTATTCCCTCACGCAAAAAGCACTGAATACAAGCCTATACGATGATATCGAATACGGTTTTATTATAAGAGATAATCACGATAGCCTTCACTTTCCCTACTATGTTGTAGATACAAAGCCCTGCGCAGAAAAAACTATCCGACTCTACGAAAATTTAAAAGAATTGGGAACCCCGTTTCTATATATTCAAGCCCCCAACAAAAAATTGAAAAATTATACTGTTTATCCCGTTGGCGGACACAACTATTCCAACGAAGATGCCGACCAATTTTTAGAACAACTTCAGCAAAATAACGTTCCCTATCTTGACTTACGGAAATCGATTGAACAGGGCCAATTAGACAAATCCGATCTATTCTATAAAACCGATCATCACTGGACAACAGAAACAGCCTTTTACGGTTATACGAAAATTGCCGAAACGTTAAACCAAACCTTTCATCTGCCCTTATCCGAAAAATATACCAACCGCCAAAACTATGCCTCAGTTACTTATCCTCACTCCTTCTTAGGCTCCCTCGGAAGAAGAATCGGAAAATACGCGGTCGGCATAGACGATTACACTTTCTTTTATCCGAAATTTGAAACAAACTACGAAATTTATTTTTCACCCGACCCTACCACCGAACCGGCATTCAGTGGCGACTTCATGACAGCAATTGCAAAAGAAAATTTGCTGTCCTCCACCAACATAAAAGACAATAAATACGCAAGTTACTTCGAATATGAATACGGAAATTTAGTAGTAAAAAATAAACTTGCCGACAACCACCTAAAAATTCTTATGATAAAAGACTCCTTCTCATTGCCGGTAGCCGCCTTTCTATCAACCGCCGTCGAAGAACTCCATATGATCGACTTACGCTACCCCGGCGCTCCGAACCCTTACGAATACGCAAAAGGACATCACTTCGATCTGGTTATGGTTCTTTACAATACTCACGTTTTCGATATCTCTAACTTTCACTTTATAAATGAATAGAGACAAGCGATCCCACGCCTGTCTCTATTCATTTATTTAAGTTAATTTTCTATCGGGAGCGTTTCCATTCTCTACAGAAAATGAAAACGTCTATTTGTGCTTAATTCTCGAATCAAACAAATTTCCTATTAACTTCCTCTCTACCGGAATAACAGTTTTAACTGCAATTACCAGCAAAATAAAAGAATACAAAACCGTATGTAGCGGTGTCTGCAAAGAAAGGTGCAAGCCAAATACAGAAAGCAATACCGGAAGTACCGTCTTCATTACTAACTCATTTCCGCAAAGCCACAAGGTATTCCTTCCGATTTCACAAACCAACGGAAATTTCGTCAGCTGTTTTGCAATCACAATATGGAATAAAATAAGGCTTAACGCAACAAAAACCTCATACAACGCATCTCCCAAAGGAAAAGCCAAAAAGATATTTTTCAAAACAGCTTCCTTCTCAAAAAAGACCATACACGCAATCAAGGCAGTCGCCAAAAATAAACCTGAAAAAAGAACTTTTTTCCAAGGCTTTTCCTTAGAAAAAGAAGCCTTCGATATCTTTTCAAAAGAAACAGCCCCAATCGCATAATACAGTAAATAATACAAAGCCGTATCCGCACTAAACCAAAGACGTGGCAAAACCACATAGTCTTGATAGAAAAATTGTTCCGCCGCCAAGAACAAAATGACACAAGCCGTCAAAACAAAATACTTATTCCGAAATATTTTTAGCATTCCTTCAAAGAAAACTTCCACCAAAAACAAACAAGGGAAAAACCACAACGGACTCGCAAACATCCGATTTCGCATTCCCAACAAAAGGTCCGAAAAAACTTCCTTAAAAGAAATCGGAAGATAATTCGCCTGTAAGGTAAGTACCGCAATCGTCAAAAATCCAAAAAAGAAATACGGTAATAATAACGTTTTCACTTTATGCCAACCGTACTTCCAAAAAGAATCCTCCTTATGCTTCAACGCAAAAAATCCGGCAATAAAGAAAAATAACGGCACATGAAACGCATAGGCATATAAACAAAGTTTTCCGGAATTTTCCACAAAATGAGCCACATAAATAAAGAAAATTCCGATAAACTTTAACGCATCCACCCAATCAATTCGTCCGCTTTTTTTCTCTGTTCCTTCTTTTTTTAAAGGGACTTGCACTTTTTCATTTTCCCGCTCCAATACATTTGTACTCAATAGCATCGAACTCCTCTTCCAAAGAATTTACTCTACCGTTACAATTCAGACTCAATAAGGTATAATTGTTACTATATAATTTTTTTCTCGTGCGACAACAAAGACGTAGGGGCGATTATTAATCGCCCAATACACATTCTACATCGGGCGACTAATAGTCGCCCCTTCATTAATTTTCATCATTGTAAAGAAATTGAGCTTGAACTATAAGATTAAACCGTCTCTTGTCCTACATAAGAATTGAAAATCTCAAAATATTCCGGACTCACTTTCTTTAAAGAAAAAACCTTTCCTGCTTCATCAATAAAGCAATGACTACTCTCTCCCATCACCCTTAATTTCCCACTTACTGCATCTCGCACTTCATAGGAAAAAACAAAGCGAACCCCCGAAAAACTTTTCAATTTTATAAAAATCCGAACATTTTCCCCAAAATGACACATCGTTTTATATTCACAAGAAATCGAAATCACAGGGCTAATATACCCCTCTTTCTCCATCTTCTCATAACTAAGTCCAATCTGATCTAAAAAATCCACTCTCGCCTCTTCAAACCAACGAATATAATTCGAATGATGCACTACACCCATTTGATCCGTCTCATAATATTGTACTTTATGTTCATAAGCCTTTATTTCCATTCATCCCATCTCCGAAATTTATTTGACTTCCTTTCTATTATAGCAACAACCTTCTACTTTTTTCAACAAAAAAGATGCTCAAAATTAGGTTACTAATCAAACTATATCGCCTACAATAATGGTACAACCATTGTAGGGACAGCATTCATGCTGTCCTACTTTCTACCTTTTCCGTGGACAGCATAAATGCTGTCCCTACAGTATTTGTGCCATTTTTATAATTTTAAGTTTGAATAGTAACAAATTTAGCATCTTCTTTGTTAAAAATGACGTCCGGTTTTCTCTTATTGAATAATATGTTTAATCTTATCCACATACATTTCCGAAAGCGACTCCGCAACTTCTGCCGAAACCCCTTCGCTGTAAACCGTACAAACCGGCTCATCCGCATCCGGCAACACCAATACCCAGCCTTTATCAAGGTGAATTTTTACTCCTTCAAACAATTCCATGGTATTGTCTACCTTTTCTTGTGTTAACGCTCTCATTACTTTGCCCTTTGCATCCCAAGGACAATCGATATTCTTCTTCGTCGTATGGAATTCCGGAATCGATTTCACAAGCGCTGAAAGGGTTGTATTTTCCTTAGAAATATAATTAATAATTTTCGCTGTAGCCGCAAAAACGTCATAATTCAAAATAAAGTTTTTCTTCACATCGGTATTGGAATTTTCCATCAACTTGCTCATATGTTCTTGCTGACTGGTTTTGGTACGAATAATTCCCGTATTAAACTTCGTCGCAATTTGTTCCATTACTTCTGTTGTCGTAAACGGAACCACAATTTGGTTCGCTTCTTTCAACTTTACGGAGATAATGGATAACAATGCCGTATATAAATCGCCCTTAATCACTTGACCCTTATCATCAATCAAGGTCATTCTCTCGCCATCCGCCGCAAGCTGAATACCTAACGCAGCTCCGCTGTTCACTACTTTTTGGCTCAAAATATTTAAGTTATCTTCGCCACTGTCCCGTCTCTCGTTAATAACGGTACAATTCAAATCGCGCAAGATTTTCTCCATCATTTCATATACAAAACTATCACACTTTCCAACAACTACTTTCACATTATTTCTTCTGATTGCCTCCAAATCAAGTGTATTCATCAAATTCTGTAAATAGAAATAATTGTAATTTTCCAACATGTTTGTTTCCTTAATCTTATCCACATTTACACGTCTGAATTCTCCGGTCACAAACATATTTTCAATTTTTCGTTCAATTCCTCTTGTAATATTAATTCCTTTATTATCCAAGAAATTAATTCGAATACGATCCTCATTCTGTTTTTCAAAAGAGATATGAATTCCACCATCAAAACCAAAGAAATTAATCACATTTCGTACAATCGGAAGCATGGTATGTCCCAAATCAAACACTTCCACACCGGCAGACGCAACGCCCGATAAAACAGAAGTTTTCAATAAAGAAGCCGCTGCAGAACTATCCGCAGAAACTGCCAATTTACTATTTGGCTTCAAAATTGAAGCATACGCCAAACCAAGTTTTACCACATATTCCGGCGTAATCTCTACATTCATCTCACCGGTAATTCCGGTCTTTCCAAACAACGTTCTGCTTACTTTCGTTCCCCAAATAATACTCTCATTCACTTCGGTAGCGGTTTGAATAATCTTGTTCGGCCAAATCTTAACCCCGGATTTGATTACCGCACGATCCTTGATTTGACATTCATCCCCGATGACTGCTTCCTCTAAAATCGCCACATTCGACTTCACATTATTTCCATAACACAAAATACCGGCACTCATGCGAGTATTGGAACCTATGTGTGTATTCTGCCAAACAATTCCTCTTTTAATCGTTACATTCTCGTCTACCGTTACATTTTCACCTAATACGGTATATTCTTGAATCTGAACATTCTTACCGATTTTACAATTATCTCCGATAACCGCCGGCGCCGTAATCACAGCCGTCGGATCAATTTCTACATTCTTTCCGATAAATACACCGTTTTTGTTGGTAAATTCCGAAGACAAATCAATATTTACTTTCTTCTCAAGAATATCAATATGCGATTGAATATAAGAACCGATATCTCCCACATCGCACCAATAATCGGTTGTTACATAGCCGTACAAGTCATTTCCTTCATTCATTAAAAGCGGGAATAAATCTTGACTAAAGTCAAATTTCTTATTCTTCTCAAAATAAGACAAAGCCTTCGGTTCCAATATGTACATACCGGTATTCGCAAGATTACTGAATACTTCCCCCCAACTCGGCTTTTCCAAGAAACGAACAATTTTACCGTTATCGTCCGTCATAACAACACCATATTCCAACGGAACCGCAACTTCCTTCAAAACTAAGGTACAAATGGTATTATTCGCCTTATGGAACGCAATCGCTTTCGACAAATCGATATCCGTCAAAGCATCACCGCTGATTACCACAAACGTATCATCCAAAAATTCTTCAGCGTTTTTAACGCTTCCTGCAGTACCCAAAGGAGAATCTTCAATAAAATATTGAATATTTACTCCCCATTCACTTCCGTCGCCAAACAAATTTTCAATTTTTTCCGGTAGAAACTGAAGCGTTACACCAATATCTGTAATCCCGTTTTTCTTCAATAATTCAATAATTCTTCCCATTACAGGCTTGTTCATAATCGGTACTATAGGCTTAGGTCTCCCACACGTAAGAGGTCTCAATCGAGAACCTGCGCCTCCTGCCATAATAATTGCTTTCATTAGACTACCTCCTTGTTAAAATGTTGAATGCTTTCCATATATAAATCGACAAATTTACATCGAAGTTTATAGCAACAATTGAATTAGGCGGGGGTAATCACCCTCGCCTAATAATTTTAACTAACCTATTTTCTGTAACTTCTCTGTCTTAGCAGAAGACTTCTTCGCAGATTTTTTATTAGACTCCGTAGTATTCTCCACAACCGTGTGAATTACCTTCTTATCATTTAGTTCTTTTACACCGTTTTTCAATTCCGTATTTTCCCAATTAATCAATTTTGCTTCCTCTACAACTTCTTTATAGACATTATAGGTTTGCTCTGCAATCTTGTCCCAATTATACAAATCATGAACTTTCTGCATTGCATGACTTCTAATCTCCGCATTCTTCTCGTTGCTGTTAAACAATAATTCCAACACACAATCCGCCAATGAATTGGAATTTCCTGTATATGCTTTCATACCGTCATAACCATGATTAATAATTTCACCAAGACCACCCGCTTGCGAAACAACCGTCGGAACATCCGCAATCATTCCCTCTAAAGCTACAATACCAAATGGTTCATATAAGCTCGGGAATACCGCAATATCCACACATTTATAAAGTTTCAACAGATCTTCGTCGCTGATATAACCCGTAAATAATGTCTTATGCGCATATCCTGTCGCCCAAGCTCTCGCCTTCAAACTATCCAATTCAGGACCTTTTCCGGCAAACACAAACTTAACATCGTTATAATGTTGACAAATCTTTGGAATCGCATCAATTAAAACATGTACACCTTTTTCGCGCACCATTCTTCCCACAAAGAATACGATTTTCTCATGATCCATCGCATACTTTCTTCTAAATTCCATATCTCGCTGAATGCCATCGAATTTATGAATGTCCACACCATTGAAAATAATTTGCGACTTCGCTCTCGGTAATCCCCAGATATTTGTAATTTCATTTTGCATATATTGGCTGTTGCAAATTACTTTCCAAGCCTCATAAGTCAACCACCATTCACTATCATGAATATATTTTTGCATATCGGTATGAATTCCGTTATTTCTGCCATGTTCCGTAGCATGAATCGTCGCAACCATCGGAATCTTATAAGCATGTTTTAGTGTCTTAGCCGCAAAAGCAACTAACCAATCATGCGCGTGAATAATATCAAATTTACCGATATGATCCATTACCTCCACTGCTTTTTCCGTTAAGGCAAAGTTCATATGCAAAGTTTGTTTCAAAAAGTCGCCCTTTGTATCAGGACCAACTGTATATACTCTATGAACATAAACGTTCTTGTCCTTCTCAAACTCTTTCGTATTTTTATCCATACATGTTACAACATGTACTTCATTTCCTTTTTCTCCTAATTTTTGAGCCAAGTCATACACCACTCGTGAAATTCCTCCGACAATTCTCGGCGGATATTCCCATGATAACATTAAAATTCTCATTTTATTGCTCCCCTCTTCTAACTGTATTTTTAAACATTTTTTCTAAAAGTATAAATATTGAACAAATGCAATATTTGCCTAAACGATAATTCTTTTTTATTGTAATAAAAATAAACGAATTTGTAAATATAAAAGATAATTAAAACAAAAAAAAAAGATTTTTTTGTCGTCAAATTTCAGTTAAGGTTTCACAACATATGCCGATAACTATTCTGAGATTTGAAATATATTTTGCCGCAACATTGGCAATACTATAAATCGCAACATATTATAATATATGCGCTATTAATATACTTCAAGAGAACCTATAACCTCAAATAAACCTTCGGAGGCGAAAAAATGCAAACAATAACCATCAGCATTGATAAAAATGCCGAAATATTACAGGAAATTATCCAAAATAATATTTCGGATACCATAAAAGTAAAACAAAAAAATGATCATGAACTCCATTTTACCGCGGATGATTCTGCCATTCTAAACTTAAAAATTGCGGAAATATTAACCGAATACATTATCCGGTATGAAGAAAAAAACATTTTAAAAATGCTTCTTATGCACGATTATTTACTTTTGCATAAAACAGAAAAACTTAACATTCTAACTGCCGCATGCAAACTCATCAACGAAAATGAAAGTGATTTCATTAAAACGTTAATCTTGCTAAAAAGAAGATTTCTAATCAAACAAAACATATTAGAATACTTAAACGAAAACACACGCTTAGACGTTACCGGATTCGTTGCATTTCGACTCTCCGGATATAAAAAAATGTTATCCGAATTAATCCAAAAAGTGGTGGAAGACTTTAAGATTCAGCAAGAATACAAAGAATTTATCAATATGTTAAAATTCTTTGTAGAAACACAAAAAAACAGATCCAATAAAATTCATATTATTTTTGAAAAAAACGGTGAATATACCTTATTCGATGAAAATAACAAAGACATCACAGAAAAATGTTTTTCGGAATTTTCCGAAACAAAAGAACAAAACAACCTAAACAACGAAGATGTCTTAATCAGCTCCCTTATCACATTGGCACCGAAAAAAGTATTTTTACACTTCGAAACAGAAAACTTTAACAAAAAGATTGTTCACACCATTGAACAAATTTTTGAAAACAAGGTTTTTGTTTCCTCTGTACCGCTTTTAGAATTAGTACGCTAAAGAATCAAGGTATATCTTTCTATAATAATGACATAATCCTTGTAGGGACAGCATTTATGCTGTCCTTCTTTTCTGCCTTTTCTGTGGACAGCATGAATGCTGTCCCTACGATGATTGCACCGTCATTGTAGGGGACGGCGTCCTCGACGTCCCGATATATTGTGACCTGTAACTAATTATATTTTTTTTGCATTGTCAAGCCTTTACTTTAACATTTAAATTAGTATAATATTATTGAAAAGACTTTTTCTAACAAAGGAAAGAAATGGAGATACAAATGAAACTGTTTGATTATGAAAAAAAATTAGAAATCATTCATCAAATGACAATAGCGGCAAATACTTCCGGTATATCTTTAAAAGATAAATATACCGCTTATAAGAATGCGTATGCGCTTCTGACAGACTATATCGACGAAATTACATCGACTCCGCTTAGCTTGGGACAACGAATTTCTCTCTTGCACAAAATTCAAATATCTCCGGTTACCCAAGAAATTCTAAGCTACATTTCCAAAAACATTAAAGCCAAAACTTTTTCCAAAATCAGCGTCAACAACTTTTATTCCTCGATATTTGAAAAAATGCTTGACGCCTACTTAATTTGCGAAAGAGATACGGAATCCTATTCTTACTTAATGGATGTAATGCACCACAATATCTATTTATCCGACTTAAACAGCGTCGAAATTATCTTAAATTATCCGAGTATTCTAAAAAACATCTATAGGAATAATTTATCGGCAGCATTAAAAGATATATGTAAAGTGCTATCCTCCAATAATACGCTACTTTCCTTAGAAGTAAACTCCGGTTTAGCTAAACTCCTTACCTATATCTCCGCAGCCCTCGAACTGCCGGATGTCTACCTCTACTCAAAAAAACTAAATCTTGACTTATCCATACTGCAAAAAGACTACTTTACCGCAAGCGGTTTAATCAAAGATTTGGAATATATGCACTACAACAGTAACGATATGAAATATTACAAAGCCTTAATCAAACAAAAAAGCTCACAAAATTTACACTATCATATTCATTAAAAACACGTTACAATTCAGACTATAACCTTGTAGCTTTCAAAAAATATCGGCACAAACACTGTAGGAACACAATTCATGGTGCTCCTACAGTGTTTGTGCTATTTTTATAAATCTAAGTCTGACTCAATGTCATTAAGTCAAGAGATGAACGATTAAACTCTAACGAAATAAAAGCAGAAACTTGTAGGGACACCATTCATGGTGTCCACAGAATAGGCTGAATGAAATGTATTTGTAAAAAAGGTAGAATTGCATTCCTGTTATCCTGAGAAAGATTCGTAGAATTTAGAAATAAGAAAAAAGTAGTAAGTACATTTCTGCACTTACTACTTTGGCTCCTTGTGTTGGACTCGAACCAACGACCCTTCGGTTAACAGCCGAATGCTCTACCGACTGAGCTAACAAGGAATATAAATAATCCCGGCAACTTCCTATCTTCCCAAGCAGTCACCCGCTAAGTATTTTCAGCATCGAAGAGCTTAACTGCCGTGTTCGGGATGGGAACGGGTGTATCCTCTTCATTATCGTCACCGGAAAAATTATCTTATTTTGT
>JAGBIO010000035.1 GCA_017934955.1 Clostridia bacterium | reverse complement strand
TTCGGATATACCTTAACCCTTCATGCGCAAGATGAGACAACGACAAAAGATGTTGAAGCGGGAAAAACAGTAAAGATAGCGTTAGGAGATCGTTCTCCGGCAGAATATACGGTAAACAGCGGAAATGCGATATTAAGGGTTTTAGGAAATCGGCGACAGATTGTAATGCCGGAGGAAAACGTGGATATAACCATAGAGAAGTTATGTACAGTTTCGTTTGATAGCAGGGGAGGAAGCTATGTAAGTAGTAAAACAATAGCGTATGGAGAACCCTATGGAAACTTAGCTACTCCGACGAAAAAAGGACATTTTTTTGAAGGCTGGTATGCGGATAATGCCTTTACAGAACAGGTAACAAGTGAAACAAGTATGACAAAAACGGAAGATCACATCTTATATGCAAAATGGAAGGAAATACTTGCAGGGGAGTATATCGCATATCAACCGACATCTACGGAATATATTGTATCCGGTGAAGATAGTGGCACAGAGAGTGACCAAGTTTTTGATCCGAGCAGTATAACAAGCTGGAAAATATTTAAGAGTCCAACAGAGGCTAGTGATATAGAAATCATAAGTGCAGAAAGTGTAGGAGATTTAACATTAAAAGGAAAAGACGGGTATATCTATGCAGTTGATACGTTAAATAGGTTGTGCAGTGCATATGTGAATTCCACCTATGCAACCAGCGGAAGATGCTTAGGATATAATGCGGGAGCAGGAACGATTGACGAAAGTAAATATCCGATTACATTTGAAGAAACGGTCACAAATGGAAATAACGGTTTCCCATATGTCGATTCACATAATTCGGGAGACATGCGAATAATAAACACAGCAAACGGAGAGAATTATCCGCTTCGTGTGAGCGGGACTGTATGGCTCGCTTCTCGTATTTTGAACACCAACAGCAGATACTCGAATTTCGGCGTGCGCTATGTGAGCGCTGACGGTAACGTGAACAACTACTACTTGTATCAGTCGTACTCGGACGGGGGCTTTATTACCAATTCGCCGGTGTGCGGGGTGCGGCCTATTATTACTCTGAAATCCGGAATCCGAATTGTGGGAGGGGATGGAACGAGTGAAAATCCTTACCAAATTGCAATTTAGAGACTATTTGTACATTCGGGACGTCGAGGATGCCGTCCCCTACAATGAGGGCACAAACACTGTAGGGACAGCATTCATGCTGTCCGTACATATTAGATTTTTCTCATACGATAACAAAGATGTAGGGGCAATTATTAATCGCCCGACAGACGTTTTACAACGGGCGACTAATAGTCGCCCCTACAATGACATTCCATTCGGTGTTACGTCTTCTACAAATTCGTAAAAAAAGACTAAAGTGAAAAGTAACTTTTGACGATATTCTCATATGTAAAGATTTTTTGCGAAAGGGGTGGACTCGGATGAACCATTTACAGAATTTGATGCAGACAGCAATGGCAGAAATTGTAAATGGGGGGGGGTACACAACTAAGCAGAAATAATAAAGAAAAAAGAATAACAAATGATGGAAGTAGTTTAAAGTCATAAAAGGCTTTAGACTACTTCTTTTTGTTTAAAAATTAGGACTTGAAAGGACAGCATGAATGCTGTCCCTACAATAGTTTCGAGAGGGAGGAAAAAAGATGAAAAAAATAGTGAGTGTGGTAATTGCGGTATTCTTGTTGACGGGTATTTCTTTCGGATATACCTTAACCCTTCATGCACAAGATGAGACAACGACAAGAGAAGTAGAGACAGGAAAAACAGTAAAGATAGCATTAGGAGATCGTTCGCCGGCGGAATATACGGTAAACAGCGGAAATGCGATATTAAGAGTATTGGGAAATCGGCGACAGATTGTAATGCCGGAAGGAAATGTAGATATAACCATAGAGAAGTTATGTACGGTTTCGTTTGATAGTAGAGGAGGAAGCTATGTAAGTAGTAAAACAATAGCGTATGGAGAAAACTATGGAAACTTAGCTACTCCAACGAGAAAAGGTTATTTTTTTCAAGGCTGGTACACAGATATTGCATTTACAGAGCAGGTAACAAGCGAAACAAGCATGACAAAAATGGAAGATCACATCTTATATGCAAAATGGAAGGAAATCGTTGCAGGGGAATATATCGTATATCAACCGACATCTACGGAATATATCGTATACGGCGGAGATAGCGGTACAGGAACAGACCAAGTTTTTGATCCGAGCAGTGTAACAAGTTGGAAAATATTTAATAATCTAAGAGATGATGATCATATCGAAATCATCAGCGCAGAAAGTATAGGAGATTTAACATTAGCAGGAAAAGACGGGTATATTTACGCAATTGATACATTAAATAGGCTATGTAGTGACTATGTGAATACGACTTATGCCACAAGCGGAAGATGTTTGGGGTATGGAAACGGAGTCGGAGTCATCGATGAAAGTAAGTATCCGCTTACATGGGAAGAGACGTATACCAATGAAAATAACGGTTTTCCGTATAACGATTCATATAATACAAAAGACATTAGTCGCTTAAATAAAACTGTAGGAGGGGAATATCCGCTCCAGGTGAGCGGAACTGTATGGCTCGCTTCTCGTTATTTGGGCTTCAGCAACAACCGCGCGAGTTTCGATGTGCGCCATGTGAGCGCAGGCGGTGGCGTGAATAGCAACGGCTTGTATTGGTCGCTCTCGGACGGGGGCTTTTCTGCCCATTCGCTGGTGCGTGGGGTGCGACCTGTCATCTCTCTGAAACCCGGAATCCGAATTGTGGGAGGGGATGGAACGAGTGAAAATCCTTGGCAAATTGCAATTTAGATTCGGGACGTCGAGGACGCCGTCCCCTACAATGAGGGTACAAACATTGTAGGGACACAATTTATTGTGTCCACAGAAAAAGACAGACGTAGAAATAGGACACAATGAATTGTGTCCCTACAAATTTTCTACAAATATGCACAAATGCTGTTTGTACGATGGTTGCACCATCATTGTAGGAGATATAATCTGAACTGTAACGATGGAAGAAAAGTCGCAGAATGAAACTGTTGCAAAATTATGTAAAATATGATAAAATGAGAACCGAAAATTGAATATGTAACTCTGTGAAACGATATCGTTTCGCTAATTTAAATTCCAACTAAATTTGGGAGGAAAAAGAGATGAGGAAAGTTAAGACGATTAGGATTACCGAAGGGAAAATCGTAGCGGCGAAGGTGCTGGAAGATGGTAGCTGTGAATTGGTGATTGAGGTAAAGAAAGGCAAGCAGACGGAGGTAGTTAAGAAGAAGGATTTGCTTGATGACTTTGGACTTATCAAAGCTTCGGAACTTACTATGGCGGATGTATTTATGCAATATAAACCTCGAAGCGACAGACAACGGGAGTTTAAGGAGCTTTTGACGGAAGCGATTCAACATGGATTGGAAGATTTTTACCATCCGAAATGTGATCCGGCTTTGATAAGGGGAAAACTTTGCTTTAACGGGAATTCTTCTGAGACCCATCCGGCGGTGGGACATTCGTATAACTGGTGGAAGAAAAAATCTGCAGAGCTTACGACGAAGTACCATTGTAGATTGGGTACAAGGTTTGAATATGCCGCATTTTTAGGAGTGATTATCAAGAGTTTAATTGATAACGGCTGGGCTGTAGAGGAAGCTTGGCATGTTGTGTGCGATGATTCAAGGAAGATTGGAAATTATGAAAATTCACCGCTTCCTTCTGAGCTGTTAGATTTAATCGGCACACGACGAGGTGTTTGTGGGTTCCTTGATCTTGCAAATACTTATAAGATCCTGGCCGGCGATACCGATGATGGTAGTTTTTGGCTTGCAAGCGGCAGCTACGAAGATCTTGGAGAAGCCAGTCCGTTGGCGGATATGTATTGTTGCAAAGATCGAAATCCTTGTAGTGATAGGAGTGTCGGCTGGATTGTTCTTGAAAAGTCTTGATGTGGTTCCTGAATAGTCTGACTACTGAAGAACCGGAGCTAAAATTGGGGCTCCGGTTTAATTGAAAATTTATGGCTATTAGCGAGAAAGACTGCTGTTTGGCAGCCTTTTTTAGTGGATTTATTTTGTCGGGACAACTAAATAATTTGTTTCATGCAATACCGGAAAAAATTTCGGGCATTATATAAATGCCGGAAGAAAATCCAAAAAACTTCCGGTATTGCATTGCTTGCAAAAAGTTTTTTCTAATGAAAATTCCCCAGTGTGTAGGAATTTAGAAAAGTATGAAGGTGTTGGAGCTTTTTCAGAAGGTTTGGCAAATATAGAGAAAGATTCTAAGTTTGGTTATTTATAAAAATGACACATTAGATGAAGTAATTAAACCGATGCAAGTTGAGAGAAATTTAAGCTATAATCAGTTAAAGTCTTTTTATAGTAATGCATGTAAAGTAGCGGGAAATTATGTAAGCTATTATGAATTAGAGGGTAACAGAACAAATTATATGTTGGCGGATATAGATAATGATGGATTAGAAGATATATTAATTGATTATAATTGGGGAAGTATAGACGAAAATGAGGTTCTGTTTTGACAGAGCCTCTTTTTAGTAGAATATCATTGTCATCTTCTTATAATGCAGGTGGAAAATCACGTATAAATGCATAATAAAAGTAGAAACTAATATAAATGTGTTTATGCAAATTCGGAATTGAGATGAAAAAATGCATAAAAATTATTGTTTTTTTTGTCCATATATTGTATCATAATATATAGAGAGGTGAGTTATTTATGGCGGAATATCGAAAAAGAACCATTGAAAAAAGTTTAGAAGATATGATTGATGTTTATCCTGTTATAATGGTAACGGGTCCAAGACAAGTTGGAAAAACAACTTTGCTTAGTCATTTACTATCTACTTCAAATCAAAAAATGAATTTTGTGTCTTTAGACGACATAAAATTAAGAATGCAAGCTAACGAAGATCCGGAGTTGTTTTTACGAACGCACGAAACTCCTCTTATTATTGATGAATTTCAATATGCACCTGAGTTATTAAACTATATAAAAATGAAAGTTGATTCTGCAAGAATGAATGAGATGTTTGGCGATAAAAAAGAGTTATCTACAATGTATTATTTAACAGGTTCGCAGGTATTTCAAACTATGCAAAACATATCTGAATCTCTCGCTGGTAGAGTGGGCATTCTTGATTTGTTTGGCTTTTCAACGCGAGAATTATATAGTAAAACAGAAGATATTTTTATACCGGATATAGAGCAAATGAAGAAAAAAGAAAGAGTAGAAACTTTATCTGTTAATGCATTATTTGAAAGAATATTAAAAGGAAGTTATCCGGAAATTTATCAAAGAAAAAACATGGATGTTGAAAAATATTATGAAATTTATGTTAGAACTTACATGGAGAGAGATGTAAGAAGTATTATTAATGTAAAAGACGAAAATAAGTTTATCAAATTTATTTCTGCTGTTGCAGCAAGAACTGCGCAAGAATATAATGCAAGTGATATTGGAAATGATGTAGGTATTGATAGTAAAACGGCAGATGAGTGGCTTTCTATATTAAAAAATACAGGATTGGTTTATTTACTTCAACCCTATATGAATAATAATCTTGGAAGAATTATTAAACGCCCTAAAATTTATTTTATGGATACCGGAATTGCTTGTTACTTAACCGGTTATACCGATGCAAAAATATTAGAAAAGAGTGCTTATAATGGAGCAATATTTGAAACCTATATTATTTCTGAAATTATAAAAAGTTATACGAATAACGGAAAAGATTATAGGAAACATTTGTATTATTATAGAGACAGTAATCAAAAGGAAATCGATTTGATAGTGATTGATAATAATAAAGTTTATCCCGTTGAAATAAAGAAATCTGCAAATCCGGGTATTGAGGCAACTAAGCATTTTAATGTGGTAGAAAAATTCGGAATGGAAGTAGGGAATGGAGTAGTACTTTGTATGGCGAATGATATATTTGCTTTAAATAGTGATAATTATTATTTGCCAATTGAGTATATATAATTTTTAAGTGTTCTGGGCATAATTAATATTCATATAAAAATGTCGGTTTAACTAAAAAATATCGGTTATGACCGACATTTTTTTAGTTATTTCACTACACTAAGATAATTTGTAGCAGCCTTTTTTAGTGGATAAAACTGATTGCTATTAAAAATGCAACAAATGATAAGTCTATTAATAATGAAAAAGTATTAAATGACTGGTTTAAGGGGCGTGGTATTCCAAGCTGGCGAAAAGATATTGAAGAAAAATGAAAAATCTTCCGGTATTTTTGTATGAAGTAATAGTTACAGTTCAGACTTAAATCTACAGAAAAAGCACAAACACTGTAGGGACAGCATTTATGCTGTCCACAGAAAATACAGAATGCAGGACAGCATGAATGCTGTCCCTACAAGGCTTTAGCGAAAATAATAAGTTATTAAGTCTGAACTGTAACGAGTAATATATAAATTAAATTATATTATATTTGACAAACTATCACTTTAGTGATACTATATAATAAAGAGGTGACATTATGAAAAAAATTATATGGCATGGTTCTAGTAAAATTGTAGAAAATCCTATTTTCGGAGTTGGAAAGAAAAATAATGATTATGGGCTTGGGTTTTATTGTACTGAAAGTGAAGAATTAGCTAAAGAATGGGCTTGTCAGATTCCCGGAAGGGATGGATATGCTAATTGTTATGATATAGAGATGGAGGAGCTTTCGGTATTATCATTACTTGATGAGAAATATACTATTCTTAATTGGCTTGCAATTCTTGCAGCTAATAGAAATTTTACAACTTCTACAGCAGTTTCACAGCAAGGTAAAGAATGGTTATTAAATAATTTCCTGCCGGATATTTCAAACTATGATGTTATTATCGGATACCGTGCTGATGATTCATATTTTTCTTTTGCGAGAGCTTTTGTGAATAATGAGATTTCTCTTAATCAGTTATCAGTGGCAATGAAGCTAGGAAAACTTGGAGAGCAAATTGTATTGAAGAGCGAAAAGGCTTTTTCTAAAATTATATTTAAAAATTATGTTATAGCAAAAGCAGATGAATATTATATAAAAAGAAAGAAAAGGAACGATGATGCAAATATTGCTTTTAGAAATGAGCAAAATATTGATGATATAGAGGGCATTTATATGCGTGATATTATTAGAGAGAGGATTGATAATGATGATCCACGCTTACGATGAGATGTATTTAGATACCGCTATGAATAATCTTGGCGAAGCTTTTGATTATGTGGCAAATACTCTTAAGATGGATAAGGGCAGATTTTTTGAACTTTTTATTTCTACAGAAATAGCTACTCAGTTTGGTGATGGTAATTCATCTTATATTTCTGGTATGTCCGGAATAGAACTTGTAGATTTAGTACTGAGTAAGGCTGGAACTCCTTATTCAAAGCCACCCAAAGAAAATATTAATAAATCAGTAGATTTTTGGTGTGGCTGGATACTTGCTTACTATCAATGGTATTCAAAAAGACCATTTAGCAATATAGCAAGATTTATTAAAATTAGTGATATTGAGAATATGTATAATATTTTTCATGAGGCTCCGGAAGAAAAGTTTTGTGAGACTATTGAGAAAATGATTAGAGAAAAAAATCAACCAACAAGGCTTCAGAGTATTCGTAAAAATGCGGGATTTACTCAAAGTGAATTAGCTGAGAAATCCGGGGTTTCGCTACGTTCTATACAGATGTATGAGCAAAGAAATAAAGATATTAATAAAGCACAGCTTGATACGGTTAGTTCGCTTTCTAAGACTTTAGGGTGTAGTATTGAGGATTTGATAGAATATTAAATGTAGTTAGAATAATTTTGAAACTGAGACTTTGTCAAGTAAACTGAACAGAGGAATAGTATAACTATTCCTTTTGGGCTCTTTTTTGTTTTTTAAATAACTACAAAACGTACCTTGAAAGCTAAATAGTATATCGCTAAACACGATTTTTTTGTATGAATATGTTTTCAACGTATCGTCATTGAAGAAAACTAACTTTTGGAGAGTAGTGAAAGCGTAGGGAGAAATACGCATAAAAATACTTCATTTTGCATAGGTATATACAAACTGTGCGGAATGGAGTGTTTTTATATGAAGATTTTTGTGGTGGATAAATGGAAGTTTTTGCGATATTTATTGGTGTTGACGGTGCTTTGTTTTGTGTTTACGTTTGCGGGGAATTTGACGACGGATATCATTGCGACGATTGCGTCGGCGTCGAGGAAGTTGCCGATTTATAATATTGAAACGAGTGAGGCGAAGATTTCTTTGACCTTTGATTGTGCCTGGGGTGCGGAGGACATGGGGCAGATTTTGGATATCTTAAAGGCAAATGATGTGCGTGTGACGTTTTTTGTGTTGGGAGAATGGGCGGAGAAGTTTCCGGATGTGATTAAACGAATGGCGGAGGAGGGGCATGATGTGGCAAATCATTCCGATACGCATCCGCATATTTCCTCGCTTAGCTATGAAGAAATGCGAAACGAGATTAAGACGGCGAATGCGAAGATTAATGCTTTGACGGGAAAAACGAATGATTTGTTTCGGGCACCGTATGGAGAGTATAATGATAATGTGATAAAAGCGGCAGAGGAAGAGGGATGTTTCACGATTCAGTGGGATGTGGATACTTTGGATTGGAAGAATTTGGGTAAACAGAATATTTTGGATCGGGTTTTATCGAAGACGAAGAATGGTTCGATTATTTTGATGCATAACGGGACGAAGGATACGGCGAATGTGTTGGAGGAGATGATTAAAAAGTTAAAGGAGAAAGGCTTTACATTTGTGCCGACATCGGAGTTTATTTATCGGGAGAATTATACGATTGACCATGCGGGAAAGCAGATGAAGAATTGAAGACGAAAAGCGGGATGGCATTTAGCTGTCTCGCTTTTGTAATAGGACAGCATGAATGCTGTCCGTACGGAAAGGTAGAGGTGTATTAGGACACAATAAATTGTGTCCGTACGGAAAAATGAGAAGATATCTTTAGAAAATTATTTGTTTTAATATACATTAACAAAAAAATGTTATAGTATATTAGTAGTGAAAAAAATATTGCTTTAAGGAGGAATTGCGATGGGGACTTTTTGGAAGACGTATCGACAGACGATTTTGATGTTGGTTGGAATTGTGATTGGTGCGTGTGTGGGGCTTGGTTTTGGGGAGAAAGCGACCGTTTTGACTCCGTTGGGGGACATTTTTTTGAATTTACTGTTAGTCGTCATTGTGCCTCTTATTTTTTTGACAATTTCTACTTCGATTTCGAAGATTAATCAGCCGAAACGCTTGGGAAAAGTGATGGGCGTGATTGTGCTGACGTTTGTGATAACTTCTTTAGTTGCGGTTTTTGTGGGATTTTTGAGTACTTATTTTATTCGTTTGGTAGAGCCGGGAGATAGTGAGGCGATTTTGAGCAGTATGGCGGAGGATTCTGGGGCTGTGGCGGAGGAGCTTTCGCTGTTGGAGAGGACCGTGGGTGCGATTACAGTAGGCGATTTTGTGAATTTATTGTCTCGTCAGAATATTATTGCGATTATTGTGTTTTCGATTTTGTTTGGAATGGCGATGGGAATGTCGGGAGAAAAAGCAAAACCGTTACAAAATGTTTTACTTTCGGCGACGGACGTTGTGATGAGCTTGATTCGGATTATTATGTATTATGCACCGATCGGACTTGGCTGTTATTTTGCAAGCTTGATTGGTAGTTTTGGAGCGTCGATTGTGTTTGGATATGCGAAAACATTTATTTTATATACGGTGGTAGCGGTATTGTTCTACTTTGTTGTGTATTCGTTGTATGCGTGGATTGCGGCGGGAAAGAAAGGTTTTATCGCTTTTTGGAAGAATATTCTGCCACCGACGTTTACTTCGTTGGGAACTTGTTCGAGTGCGGCGTCGATTCCGGTGAATTTGGAGGCAGCGAGACGAATTGGCGTTCCGGAGGATATTGCAAATACTTTAATACCACTTGGTACGAGTTTTCATAAGGATGGATCGATTATCGGATCAGTGTTTAAGATTATGTTTTTAGTAGGACTGTTCGGGACAAATGTCTTTACGCCAATGGGTGCGTTTCAAATTATCGGTGTGGCGTTAATTGCGACGTTGTTGGTGACGGCAGTTCCGATTGGCGGGGGAACGATTTCCGAGATGATGATTCTTACAATGATGGGTTATCCGGCTGCGGCATTGCCTATTTTAACGATTATTGCGACGATTATTGATCCGCCGGCAACATTGCTGAATGTTGTGGGAGATACCGGTGGAGCAATGCTTGCGGCACGTATGGCAGAGGGAAAGGATTGGATGATGAAGGCGTAAAAGGACAAAGGAGGAAGCTTTGATGGAGAAAAAGAATTTTTTAACAAAGAAGAATCGGATTATTTTGGGCAGTGTGATACTTCTAATAATGCTAACGGTAACTGCTTCTTTGGGGTATCGATTTTATAACGTAATGGATAATTTTAACTTTACCGTGACGGCGGAAAAAGAGGATGCGAACGGGATTACAACAGATTCCGGATTTATTTTGACGGCGGAAAAAAACTATTCGAAATCTGCGATTCGTTCGGCATTTTCTTTCGAGCCGGCGTTGGATTTTACGGTAGAAAAATTGGCTTCTTCCCGTTACTTATTGAAGCCGGAAGAGGAGTTAAAAGAGAATACGATTTATAATGTGAAGGTTCGGAAAAATGAAAATGAGCCGGCGTTGTCTTGGGCTTTTCAGACCAAGACAAATTTCAAGGTAGATTCGGTGTTGCCGAGAAATTTATCGACGTATGTAAATTTAAATACCGGAATTGAAGTGGATTTTTCTATGACGCCGGAGAGGGCGGAGGAATTTTTCGAGATAACGCCTAAGGTAGAGGGGCGTTTTGAAAGTAGAGATAAAAAACTGATTTTTATTCCGGAAAAATTAGAGAAAGATACGCCTTATAAAGTGACGCTGAAAAAAGGTTTAACAAGTAAGAGTGGAGAGGTGCTTTCGGAAGATTATTCTTTTGTCTTCCGAACGGTACCTGCCGAAGATTACAGAAATTATTCTTATTTGTACTTACAAAACGGATTTCAGGAAACGTTTACAACAGCGCAAAAGCCGATGATTACGTTTTCAGGAGATGAAGTGTTTCAGAAGGTTCCTTTTCAAATGGATGTTTATGACTTAAAAACGTTAGATACTTATCTTGGAATTATAGAACAACATACGAAGAATGTTTATGAGGAAATCGGCTATGTAAACGATTATTTAGCGGATGTGAGTGGTTATGAGAAACTTTTTACTTTTTCGGATTATTTGAAAGAGGACAAGAAGTTATGGCAGAAAGACGTGATTTTCCCGGAGGCGTTAAACAGCGGATGGTATTTGGCAGATATTCAAACGGTGACAGAGGAGAGTCGCTTACAGAAACATTTTCAAAAGTTGATTCAAGTGAGCGATTTATCCGTATATTTGTATAGCTTAAACGGAGAGACGAAGGTTTGGTGCAACGATTCTACGACGGGACAAGCAGTTTCGGCAGCGACGGTGAAAATAGGAGATTTGGCGGCTGTGACGAATAAGGACGGCTTGGCAAGTTTTTCGATTTCGTCAGAGGATTATAAGAGTATTATTATAGAGGAGAAAAGCGGAAAGCTTTTCGGAGAGTATCAGAAACTGAGTGCGGAGGAAGAGTCTAACCTGCAGGATTTATATTATATGTATCTTTATACTGATCGGGAATATTATTTACCGACGGATACTGTTAAATATTGGGGTATGATGATTCCGAAGGACAGTAAGACGAAGTTGCCGGAGGAAATTCTGCTATCTTGGGATAAAGATCTTCCTGTGAAGGTAAATGAAAACGGAAGTTTTGAGGGAGAAATTCGTTTTTCAAATCATATTTCAACGTATATGGAGCTTTCGATTAAGGCAGAAGGTAAAGAAGCGTATATGAAAGGAATCTGTATTACGGAGGATACAAAACCGGTTTATAAGTTGGCTGCTACTTTTGATAAGCCGTATTACCGAAATAGCGAACCAGTGAATTTACAAGTTTCCGGCAGTTTTTATGACGGGACTTCGGCTGAGGGCGTTAGTGTGACGGTAAATTCCAACAATGATTTCTATAAGACGGTAGTGTTAGACAGCGACGGTTTAGCTTATATGACACTTACGCCACAAAGAACGAATGAGGACGGAGATTATGAGTATGTGTATGTGAATTTGATGGTTTCGGGAATTGATGAAGAGGCAAGTTTCTATGGCAGCGTTCCGTATTTCCCGACAGATTATCATATAGAAGGAGCTTGGGAGGAAACAGCCGGTGAGACTTCGAAATTAGCACTTTCGACCAATCAAGTGAATTATGGGGCAGTAAAAGACGGAAGTGTAAATTACTCCGAAATTTATACCGATGCAGCTTTTTCGCAAGCGATTCAAGCGTCAGTCGTTCAAGTAGAGAGTAAGAAAGAGAAAACGGGAGAAAGTTATAATTACTATACCGGAAAAAATGAGCCGGTCTATCGGTATTATACGGTAGAAAAAACAATGGAAACCTTTGATATTTCGATTCCGGATTCCGGAAAGTATGAGAGAGAGTTACCATATCAAAATGGGGATAATATCAGTTATAAACTTGTGTTAAGCTATACTTTCCCGGATGGATTTGTCGGAACAAAAGAGGTATATCTTTACAATTCAAATTCATATCGAATGATTCGTTATTTCCTTCAAACCGATAAGGAGTCTTTTGCGACGAATGAAACGGTAAATCTTTCCTTGGCGGGAGACGAGTTTAAGGGCGGAAGAATTTTATATGTTGTGGCAAAAGATAAAATCAAATATTCCGCTATTACTTCAGAAAAAGATTTTTCGATTTCCTTTAATAAGGACTTGATCCCGAATTGTTCGGTGGCGGGGGCGTATTTTGACGGAAAGAATACTTATGTGATTGATACGAAGTTCTTAAACTTTAATGCAGTGGAAAAAGAGGCGGAGATTGAAATTATTTCGGATAAGGAGTCTTATCGTCCGGGAGATACCGTTTGTTTGACGTTAAAGGCAGATAGAATGGCGGGGAAAAAGGCGAATATGATTGTAAGTGTAACGGATGAGGCGGCTTTTGCAGCGAGCGATACTATAGTAAAACCGTTAGATTCGTTGTATCGTCGCTCTTATCACTATCCGACGGTCTTTTCCTCTTATGTGGATCACGAGTTGCCGATAGAAGGCGGCGAAGGTGGCGGCGGAGGAGAAGATGGTATTCGAGATAATTTTGTGGACAACGCTTTATTCCAAGCGGTTACCTTGAAGAAGGACGGGACGGCGGAAGTTTCTTTTGAATTGCCGGATAATTTGACTTCGTGGAGAATTACAGCGGTTGCGGTAAGTGAAGATGTTTTGGCAGGCTATCAGACAAAAAATATCAGTACATCGATTCCGTTTTTTATCAATCCGGTATTAAATACGAAATATTCGGCAAAGGATGATTTTTCCTTTACCGTTCGAACAGCGGGAAGTGCGTCAAAGCTAATCAGCAGTATGGTTTCTTATGAGGCGACGGTAACGGGAAATGGTGTGAATTTGACGAAAACATTGATATTAAAGCCGGGAGAGACGGGTTCTTTTGAGTTTGGAAAGTTAAAGGAAGGGAAATATGAAGTTCTTATTAAGGCGGTTTCAGGAGAGTATGAGGACGCGATAAAAAAGACGGTGACGGTGGTTTCGTCTTTGCAGGAGGTGTACTTGCGGAAGGAAGTTGATATAGGAAACCTTGCTGAGAGTGTGACGGCGGTGAAGTATCCGCTAAAGCTAATATTCTTTGATGCGCAAAATGCAAAGTATTATAAGGCGTTAACGAAGATTTTGACGAATTCTTACGGTGTGACGACGGAAGAAGAGGTATCTTATCGGATTGCGGCGGAGAAGATGAATGAGTTTATGGGAAAAGAGAATTTTTCAAATTCGACGGTAGAGACAATTCAGCAATATTCTGGCGGAATCTCGAATTTAGCTTATTCGGAAGAAGATGCTTTATTGACAGCGAAAATTGCGTTGGCTTATCCGGAGGGAATCAGTGAGGAGGCAGCAAAACAGTATTTTTACAGTGTTTTGCAGGATTTCGATTCTTCTGAGGCAGAGGTGACGGCGGCTTATTTGGGCCTTGCGGCGTTAAAAGCACCGGTATTAAATGATATTAAGTATTTATTAGCGGATTCGAGTGATTTGACGATAGAGGGACAGATTAACTTGATTACGGCACTTGCGGTGATTGGGGATCAGGAGATGGCGAGAAAATATTATAGCGAGAAGATTTCTCCGAATTTAGTTTCAGAAGGCGATTTTCGTTCTTTTCCGAATGGCGAAAAGACGTATGAGTTTACTTCGCGTTTGATTCCGGTGCAGGCGATTTTGAATGGAAGCGATTTTGAGGGGTTATTGCGTTATGTGATAGATAAGGAGGCAGACGATTATTTGCCGAATTTGGATTTGGCAGTGTATTTCCGCTATTATCGACCGACAGATGCGAAATCTTTTGTTTCTTATCAGTTAAATCATGCGAAGGAAAAGGTGGATTTTTCGAAGACGAATGTGAAAATTTTGGAATTGGATGAACAGGAGTTTCAGAATTTCCGAATTACCAAGCGCAAGGGTGATGTGACGGCATATGCTTTGTATATGGGCAGTTTGAATGAGAAGGAGATTGGAAAAGAAATTGAGATTGTGAAAGAGATGGATGAGGAGAATAGCTTTGGCAATTATACCAATGTGAAGCTAAAGATTACATTGCCGGAAAATGCGGAAAAAGGATATTATGAAGTGAGTGATATGATTCCGAGTGGCTCGCGTTATGTGGATTTGGTGAGCGATCAGACGTATCGGAGCGGATTTTTGCATAGAGAGGGACAGAAGGTGAAATTCTATTTGTATAAAAGAGAGGATGATAGGAATTATTTTGAAATAAATTACAAAATAAGGAATATTTTCAAAGGGGAGTTTGTCGCAGAAAGTGCGATTGTGTCTAACTTTGACGGAACTTTGGAAGGTTGCTCGAATCCGTTGACAATGAAGATTCGATGAGATAATATTTCAGTTGCTGAGAGAAAGTTTTTACCAAAGAAAGTGGCGAGTGGGCCGGTGTATGGTGGGGAAATCGTACAAATGATATTTTCTCTACCATACGCTGAATCCTGCCAAGAGAAAAGGGGGAAGTTTTTTTATGGCAACTGAGGATAAGGAACAGAAGTTTTTTACAATGCCGTCGAAGGATGTTTTGACGGCGTTGCAGTCTTCGCGGGCGGGTTTGAGTGAAGAGGAGGCGGAGAGACGCCTAAAGGAGTTTGGGTATAATAAGTTAGAGGAGAAGAAGAAAAAGAGCCTTTTTGCGAAGTTTGTGGATCAGTTTAAGAATTTGATGATTATTGTGTTGCTGGTGGCGGCGGTGATTTCGGCTGTTGTGGCGCATGAGTGGATTGATGCGTGTATTATTTTGTTTGTGGTAATCGTGAATGCGATTTTGGGTGTTGTGCAGGAGAATAAGGCGGAGAAGTCTTTAGAGGCGTTAAAGAGTATGTCTTCGCCATTTGCAAAAGTGATGCGATCTGGCGAAGTAAAGCATATTAAGACAGAAGAAATCGTTGTAGGAGATATTGTCATTTTGGAGGCGGGGGATTTTATTCCGGCAGATCTGCGGCTTATTGAGGCGGCGTCTCTAAAAGTGGAGGAGGCGGCACTTACCGGAGAGTCGGTCCCGGTGGAGAAGCAGGAAGAAGTTTTATCAAAGGCGGATTTGTCTTTGGGAGATCGTGTGAATATGGCGTATTCCGGCAGTAGTGCTGTGTATGGTCGAGGTGTTGGTGTGGTGACGAAGACCGGAATGCAGACGGAAGTGGGAAAGATTGCGTCGTATTTGTCGGAGTCGGATTCTTCTATGACGCCACTACAAATAAAATTGGAGGAATTGAGTAAAATACTGACGGTTGCGGTTGGAATTATTTGTGTGTTGGTGTTTGTTTTAAGTTATTTGGCGAATCCGAATATTGATGCAGACGGTGTTTTGGATTTATTTATGAAAGCTATCAGTTTAGCGGTTGCGGCGATTCCGGAGGGACTTCCGGCGGTAATTACCATTGTTTTGGCAATGGGCGTACAGCGTATGGCGTCGCGAAATGCGATTATTCGGAAATTATCGGCGGTAGAGACATTGGGTTCTACTGAGGTGATTTGTTCGGATAAAACAGGTACGTTGACGCTTAATAAAATGACGGTGAAAGAGTTATATTTTTCGAAACAATCTTATCCGGCGGAGGAAGTGAAAGAGTTAAAGGATGATGGTCGGAAGATGGCGTTGATTTTGACATTGTGTAACGATTCAAAGGAAAATGTGAAGGAAAATGCTGAAATCGAGTATGTGGGAGATCCGACTGAAACGGCATTAGTGGCTTATACCGCGAGGAAAGGGTATGATAAGAAGAAGTCGGAAGCCTCTTATAAGCGTTTGACCGAGATTCCGTTTGATTCGGATCGAAAGCTGATGACGACGGTGAATCAAGTGGAGGACAAGATTTATTCCTTTACCAAAGGGGCGCCGGACATCTTGGTGGAAAAGTGCAGTAAGATTTTAGTGAACGGGGAAGTGCGAGAAATTACGGCGGTGGATCGTAGTGAGATTGAGAAAGCAAATTCCGAAATGGCGAATAAAGCTCTGCGTGTTTTGGCGGCAGCGTATAAGGAACTTGCCGTGCAGCCGATGAAGGCGACGCCGGAGGGCTTGGAGACAGGTATGATTTTTGTTGGTTTGGTGGGGATGATTGATCCGCCGAGACCGGAAGTGAAGGATGCGGTGAAACTTTGTAAGCGTGCGGGAATTAAGCCGGTAATGATTACTGGAGACCATAAAGATACAGCGGTTGCGATTGCAAAGGAAATCGGGATTATTACAGAGGATTCTGCAGCGATTACCGGACAAGATTTGGATAAATATCAGGAAAACGATTATAAGGAACTTGTGAAGAAGTATTCGGTTTATGCGAGAGTTTCTCCGGAACATAAAGTGCGGATTGTAAAAGGATGGCGTGCGAATGATAAAACAGTCGCTATGACGGGGGATGGCGTGAATGATGCTCCGGCGTTAAAAAATGCGGATATCGGAGTTGGAATGGGAATTACCGGGACGGATGTTTCGAAAAGTGTTTCCAATATGGTTCTTACCGATGATAATTTTGCGACGATAGTGAATGCGGTGGAGGAAGGCAGAAAGATTTACAGCAATATTAAAAAGGCGGTACAATTCCTTTTGTCCTCTAATTTGGCGGAAGTGGTAGCCATCTTTATGGCGACGCTGTTTGGCTTGATTACAAAGCAGAATTGGGAGATTCTTGCGGCGGTACAGATTCTTTGGATTAATTTGGTTACCGATGCTTTTCCGGCACTTGCTTTGGGCGTGGAGAAAGCGGAAAGTGACGTGATGAATAAGAAACCGCGAAAGGCGAAAGCCAGCTTTTTTGATGAAGGTATGGGCGCGAATGTTGTGTTTCAAGGGATTGTGATTGGTACGTTGACGTTGTTGGCGTATTATATCGGAGAGTTTGTTTACCATGAACATACTTTAGGAATGACGATGGCATTTGCGACGCTTGCGTTTACCGAATTGGTGCATTCTTTTAATGTGCGTTCAATGGATAAGTCGTTGTTGCGGATTGGAATTTTTTCTAACCGGACATTAACTTGGGCGATTTTGCTGTCGGCGGCTTTGCAGACGCTTGTTTTAACGATTCCGGTTTTAGCAAATTTGTTTAGCGTAGAAATTATGAATCCGGTACAGTGGATTTGGGTAATTTGTTTATCGTTGGCGATTTTCCCGATTGTGGAAATACAGAAGTTGATTTATCGAAAATTTCACGTAGAAAAGATTTTATAAGTTGGTGAAAAATATGGAGTATGAAGTTGTATATACCAATCGACGTAGTATGGCGATTTATGTGAGACGAAACGGAAAAATTGAGGTCCGTTGTAACAAGAGAACGCCGGACAGAGAAATTGAAAAGTTTTTATTGGAAAAGAAAAATTGGATTGAGAAAACGCAAAAAAAGATTTTGTCTGCCGAAAAGCTTGTTTTGACGGAGGAAGATCGAAAAAAGGCACTTTCTTTGGCGGATAAAATTCTTCTTAAAAAGGTACAATACTACGGTGAGAAATTGGGCGTTAAGCCGACGCAGATAAAAATTGGAAATGCAAGCAGTTATTGGGGCTGTTGTACCGGAAAAAATGCCGTTTGTTTTTCCTGGAGATTGTTTTTGGCACGGGAGAGTGCGATTGATTATGTGATTGTGCATGAATTGGCGCATATTAAGGAACATAACCATAGTGCGAAGTTTTGGGAGTGTGTTGAACGTGTGCTTCCAAACTATCGGGAAGAACGCGACTACTTAAAGAATTTTGCGTTGAAAACATAAAGATGTACAACAAAAATAACCATTCTTCGTAATAACTTCCTATTATATTTTTTCTTGAAAGGTACAAAATAAAACTATCAATCATGATTGATTGAAGAGAAAAAGTCAATATGGGAGGGTGTTCAAATGAGTAACAATTCAACATTAGTTCCTGGTGCTAAAGATGCTTTAAACAAGCTTAAGTTTGAAACAGCCAGTGAAGTTGGAGTAAACTTGAAAAATGGTTACAATGGTGACATTAAAGCAAGAGACGCCGGTATCGTAGGTGGTACTATGGTTAAGAAATTAATCGGAATGGCTGAACAAAGTTTATCCAGATAGTGTAGGTTTGTAGTTATTCGCTAAGGAATAATCGATTTTTAATCGGAATGGCGAAAGAACGTTTATTCTGATGGTTTCGTGGAATTATTCTATAGGAATAATAGGTTGCCTTCGTGTGAAGGCACAGAAATTTTGCTTGGGTAGTGTAGAAGCAGGATTGAAATTTGAAATGAGGGATAGCAGTTTTTTGCTATGCCTCATTTTTTCTGGTATACTATCTGAAAGGAGTGAGAACAATGAGAGAATTGGTGTTGGAAAATTGGAAAGAAATTTTACTTTACATAGGTATGATAAATTTGGTGGTTTTTTGTGCGATGGGGATTGATAAGTTTAAGGCGCAGAAGGGAATGTGGAGAACGAAGGAGAAAACGTTGTTTTTGTTGGCTGCGATTGGCGGAAGTATTGGGGCGATTGCGGGAATGTATCTTTTTCGTCATAAAACGAAACATACGCAGTTTGTGTATGGTATGCCGATGATTTTAGTAGCACAAATTGTCGGATTTGGGTATTTATTGTTGAAATAAAGCAATGAAAATTCCTTGAAAATACCGGATTTTTCAGGTATAATAAATAGATAAGGCACGTATATGTAACAGAGAATTTTTTTGTCTGTGTTGTAGAAGAAAGAAAAGGATGTAAAAAAATATAGGAAATCGGGTTGCTGTTTATCATCTACCGAAATTACGAAAGGAAAGACGTTTGTTATGAGCAAGATGAAAATTAGCGGCGTGAAGAGTTTTGCTTTTCTTCCTGTGGTAAGGAATGATAGGCAAAGAGAACTGCTAAAGAGAGTGCACCAAGGCGACAAGGAGGCAAGGGAGGAGCTTATAACCGGAAGTCTGAGGTTGGTAGTGAGTGTTGTTTCTCGCTATTTTCGCGGAAGGGAAAACGCGGATGATTTGTTTCAAACCGGTTGTATTGGCTTGATAAAGGCAGTAGATCGGTATGATTTTAGGCAAAATGTTGTGTTTTCTACTTATGCGACAAGGATGATTTTTGGTGAAATTCAAAACTATCTTCGGTCGGACAGCTATGTGAGAGTCAGCCGTTTATTATGGGTGATCGCTTATAAGGCGATAAAAGCGACCGACAGATTGACAAATTTTTATCAGAGAACGCCGACGATTGCTGAGATTGCAGTGGAGATCAAGGAAGCGGAAGGAGAAGTGAGATTGGCGTTGGGAATCTTTAAGAAGCCGATGTCACTGTATCAATCTGCTTATGTATGTGATGACAAGGCACAACTTATGGATTTGATTGAAAATCCGAAAAGCAATGGAGATGAATGGATTTTTTGCATTGCTTTAAAGGATGGAATGGCGCATTTGACCGAAAGAGAGAAAAATGTGATACAAAAACGATTTTGGGGAGATAAAACACAAAAGGAAACGGCGAAGGAACTTGAGATGTCTCAACCTCAGGTATGCCGGGACGAGAGGAATGCTTTGCGGAAGTTGAAAATGTATGTGATTTAAAAGATGCAGTCTTTGTTTTGTATGGAACAAAGGCTGCATTTTTATTTAAAGTTATAGAGAAAGTTATAGAGAATTGAAAAAAGATATTGATTTTTTTTCTTCATAATGTTAAACTTATTAAAGTAATGCCACTATGGCTCAGTCGGTAGAGCAACTGATTCGTAATCAGTAGGTCAGCGGTTCGATTCCGCTTAGTGGCTCCAAACACTCATTTGATTAAGTTCAAGTGAGTGTTTTTCTTAATAGGAAATATCATTTTAGATTGTACAAAAATTTTTTATTTATGTTACAGTTCAGAATCAAATTTATAGAAAAGACACAAACACTGTAGGGACAGCATTTATGCTGTCCACAGAAAAGGCAGAAAGCAGGACAGCATAAATGCTGTCCGCACAATGGCTGCGCATCATTGTAGGACGATATAGTCTGACTTGTAACTTATTGATAAAAAAATCTTAATATTTTAAGTTGTATTTTACGATTGATTTGTGTATACTATTAGTAGAGGTGGTGAATATGCCAAATATAAAGCCGGTATCGGATTTAAGAAATTATAATGAAGTATTAGTAGAATGTGAGAATGGAAATCCTGTATTTTTAACAAAAAATGGTAGAGGAAAGTATGTAATTATAGATATAAAAGAATATGAAAAACAACAGGCAACTTTAAAACTTATATCAAAACTTGCTGAGGCTGAAAATGCGGTTAAATCGGAAGCAGAATGGTTGGAGTTTTCTGAATTAAAAGAGGCGCTGGAGGATTAATAGTATGGAACGAAAGGTAAAAATTAATCCGATTGCAATTAATGATATTAAAGAGATTAAAGAATATATAAAAGAAGAAAATACAAGTGCTATTACTCATTCTATAAAAAGAATCACAGACTCAATAGAAAATTTAGCACAATTTCCGGAACTAAGTATGGATTTATCTAAAAAGATAGCATTAAAAACGAATTATAGATATTTAATAGTGGATGAATACATAATATTTTATAAGCTTAATTCGGAATATTTATTTGTTTATAGAGTATTAAGTGGAAAAAGAGATTATATGAAAATATTGTTTGAATAGAAGAAATCAATAATCCCTGTTTATAATTGGGGATTATTGATTTCTTCTATAATTTCTTTTCCTGTCATTTCACAGGGCATATTGATTCTTTTTACATAATTTTTGTCAAAACTGTTAAAATAATTTATTCCGATATCGTAAACCTGCATATCGATTCCATTTCGTTTTAGAACCCATACGGTTTCTTTTGTATATGCCCCGTAAGGGTAAGCGAACACTTTCAAGTTTTTACTTCCTAAATTTTTTTCTATCATTTCATAAGATTCCTTTACATCGTTAAGAATCGCTTGAGCAGGCAGCTCATCGTAAAATACGTGCCGTTTACCGTGGCTGAAAATTTCTACAAGTCCGCTGTTTTGCATTTCGATACATTGCTCCCAGTCTAAATATTTTTTTTCATCTGTTTCTTTTCCCATGTTATCTGTGACTATAAAAACGGATGCTATTGCGTTTACAGAGGTTCCTGAGACGTTGGGCAACTTAGGTCGTCAAAGAAAAAGATGGGCCAGAGGTATGGTGGAGGCTTTTAAGAGAGTAAAAACCGTAACTTCCGAGAAACTTAACGGCAGGTCTAAATTCTTAATGTGCTTAAATGTGTTTTTCCCGTTTATTGACCTTGCGCTTCTGATTTTTGTACCGCTTGGGTTAATCTTATTGGCGTTTGGAAATCCCTTACTGATCGGATGGTTGTCGCTACTGGTTATTTTTGCTGGAATGTTGCTTTGCTTAGTTATTGAAATCCAAAGAAAAAATATGTTAAAAGAAATCGGATGTAAATTAGAAAAAAGAAGTTTCTTGGCGTTTATTTTTTACGTTTTATTGTATGCGTTTATGTTGGCACCTTATTGCTTAACGGGATATATTTCGGAATTGGTAAATTATAAGAAAGAGTGGTAGTATAGCGAAAGCCTTGGCAGTATAATTACTCCAAGGTTTTTGTTTTATGATAAAAGAAAGGAAAAGCGTATAGATTTGTAATTTTCGAAAAATATCGGCGGAAGGCGGTTTGTAGGGACACAATTCATTGTGTCCTAATTCTACTGTCTGCCTATTTCGCGGACACAATAGCAGTCGAAACTTCCCAAGCACTTCGTTCTTGTAGTTTCTTTGCACAGGACATACAAACCATTCACTTCGTTCATGGTGTTATGTCCGCGAATTGTGTCCCTACAATAGTTGTACCATTATTGTAGGAGATATAGTCTGAATTGTAATAAGTACGCTTACGGTGCTACGTCCACAATGCTGTCTACAGAATAGGCAGAAGAGCAGGGCAGCATAAATGCTGTCCGTACAGAGTTTAAGAACAAACCGCATTCTACCGATATTTTTCGAAAGTTATAAATTTATAGTCTGATCCTTAATGTTAAATTTTGTAAAATGTGATAAAAAACTTGTATTTCGTTTTTTTTTCTTATACAATAGGGAAGAAATAAATTTGATTTGAAAGAGGATAACGAAATGAAACAAAAGGTAAAGGTTATTTTATTGCTGATTCTTTTGGCAGTGATGATAAACGTAGTCTTTTTTTCTTTGGAATATAAAAAGTTACAAGAGAAAAATATTTCTGAAAATATGGGCGTCAATAATACGGAAGAAACGCTTAATTTGTTGGTGATTGCACCGGATTATTTTAATCCGTTGGTTTCACAGAACAAATATATTCAAAATATTTCGAATTTGGTGTTTAACGGTCTTACAGAGATTGATTCGGAATTAAAGGCGAAGAATTGTTTGGCGAAGACAATTACGCCGGATGCGTCGCTGACGGTATGGGAAGTTGTGTTGAACGATTCGATTTATTTTCATAACGGAACGAAATTAACGGCGGATGATGTTATTTTTACGATGGATAAAATCAAAGACTTAGGTGCAGAGTCGTATTTTTCTTATCATATCGCGAATATTACGGCTTATGAAAAAATCTCGGAAGATACGATTAAAATTACGCTGGCACAATCGGATAATTTCCTGCCGAATAAATTGGATTTCCCGATTCTCTCAAAGTCTTTTTACGGCAATAAGGATTTGCGGGTTTCGAAGGAATATGTTGGGACCGGCGCGTATAAACAGACAAAAGTGAGTACTAATGAAATGATTTTGGGCAAAAATCAAAGTTATTTTCAGAAAACAGAAGGAAATATTGCGAAGATTATTGTGAAAATTGCGGCGACTTCAAGACCGGGATTTGAGTTATTAAAACTTGGTGAAATTGATATTGCGGACACCAATACGGAGGTAGGGGCATACGGAAGAAGTGCCTATTATAACAGCAAATATACCACGGGAATTTTTGAGGGAATTATAGTTTCTCCAACGAATACGGCATTAGCGGAGGAAAATGTTCGACAGGCGATTTTGTTGGGCATCAATCGAGATCAAATGATTGAAAAGTACTTAAATGGTTACGGTGTTTCTACCGATTTGCCGATCAATCCGTCTTCTTATTTGAATAATCGGAATCTCAATAAATATGCTTATAATCCGGAAAGAGCACAGGATTTGTTGGATGCGGCGGATTGGAGTATGAAGAATGGAATTCGCGAAAAAGAGAAAGCAAAGTTAGCATTTCGTTTACTGATTAATGCAGATACGGAACTTTCAAAGGAAAAGGCTGAGTTTATCAAGGAAAATTTAAAATCGTTGGGGATCGAGATTCAAATTGAGACAAAATCTTCTTTTGATTTTAATGAAGCGATTTCGAAGAAAAACTATGATTTGGCATTAACGGATTGGTCAATTTCGGATTATCCGGAGTTTTTGTATCATTTTGAGACGAATGCGGTAAATAATGTGTTTGGGTTTAGTGATAAGGACTATGACTATTATGTGTATCTTGCACAGCGAGAGTATTTGGAGGGGAAGAGTAAGGAGTATTTTGATAAATTGCAGGAAATCCTTTATCGGGAACTCCCGATTATGGGTCTTTATTTTGAAACATCGACGGTGTATTATGCGAAGAAGATTGAGGAAAAGTTAGATTCAAATATGAAAAATATTTATTACGGATTAGAAAATTTAACGGTTTCTCGACAGTAAAAATGTGCTTGAAAGATTGACGAATAGTGAGAAAAATGATATTATCTAAGACGTTGGAGGTAGCTATGTTTTTGCATTTGGGAAATGACGTTTACGTCAAACAAAAGGATATCGTGATGATGTGTAATTTAGATACGGCGAGCGTTTCAAAGAACACGCAGATTTATCTGAAAAAGTGTGAGGAAAAAGGTTTGATTGAAACGATTTGTACCGATATACCCAAGTCTTTTGTGCTTACTTCTAAGAGGACAAAAGGGTTAAAAAACAGTTTGAGGGAGTCGAAGGAAAAAAAGAAATCTTCAAAAAACAATAAGGACAAGATATATCTTACCAATATATCGTCGGCGACACTTTTAAAACGTTCGTCAAGTGGGTTGGAACTGAGCTGATTTGACGCAATAAATTATGTCCGTACGGTAGAGTATATTTGTTTTTAGAAAGATATAAAATCGTAACGTATTGAGAAAAAGGAAAGAGGGATAAGATGGACGCAAATGTTGAAAATGAAGAGAAAATGAGCCAGGAGTTTGCCAAGGAGAACGAAAATCACTACGATGAGTCGCAAATTCAGGTATTGGAAGGATTAGAGGCTGTTCGAAAAAGACCGGGAATGTATATCGGTTCGACTTCTCTAAGGGGCTTGCATCATTTGGTATATGAAATTGTGGATAACAGTATTGATGAAGCGTTAGCGGGATTCTGTGATACAATTTATGTGACGATTCATAAGGATAATTCGGTTTCGGTTTTAGATAACGGTAGAGGGATTCCGGTCGGAATTCATCCTAAAATGGGAATTCCGACGGTAGAAGTGGTTTATACAATTTTACACGCCGGCGGAAAATTCGGTGGCGAAGGGTATAAGGTTTCCGGTGGGCTACACGGCGTAGGTGCTTCGGTTGTAAATGCACTTTCGGAATGGCTTGTGGTAGAAGTTTATAAAGATGGAAAAATTTATACGCAGCGCTATGAAAGAGGAAAGCCGACTTCGAAGTTAGAGGTCATCGGCGATACTGAGTTAAACGGTACAAAGGTACATTTTAAGCCGGATGCTGAGATTTTCGAAGATACGGTGTTTGTAACGGATACTTTGATTCAAAGACTTCGAGAACTTGCCTTTTTAACGCGTGGCGTTAAGATCGTTGTAAAAGACGAAAGAAAAGAAGATGAGGAAGGAAATGTATACGAGAAGGTTCTTCATTACGAAGGCGGTGTCGTTTCTTTTGTAGAATATATCAATAAGAATAAGGAAGTTCTTCATGAGAAACCAATGTATTTCTATGGAGAAAGAGAAAATTGCAATGTAGAAATGGCGTTACAATATACCTCCGGCTATACAGAAAATATTTTTACATTTGCCAATAACATTAATACGATGGAAGGCGGAACGCACTTGGTTGGTTTTAAATCCGCACTTACAAAAGTATTAAATGATTATGCAAGAAAATATAATTTGCTGAAAGACGCGGACAAGAATCTTTTGGGAGATGACGTTCGTGAGGGATTGACTGCGGTTATCAGCGTAAAACTTACCAATCCGGAATTTGAAGGGCAGACGAAAACAAAACTTGGCAACAGTGAAATGCGTGGTTTGGTAGAAAGTGTTATGAATGATAAATTTGCGGCATACTTAGAGGAAAATCCGGCGATTGCGAAGGCAATATTAAATGAGTGTTTAACTTCGGCAAGAGCGAGAGAAGCAGCAAGAAAAGCAAGAGAGTTGGTAAAACGGAAAAGTGCGTTGGAGTCGATGTCTTTACCGGGAAAATTGGCAGACTGTTCTGAAAGAAATTCCGGAAGAACCGAATTATATTTAGTCGAGGGAGATTCTGCCGGCGGCTCTGCAAAACAGGGCAGAGATAGACGTTTCCAAGCAATTTTACCACTTTGGGGTAAAATGTTAAACGTAGAGAAGACGAGAATCGATAAGGTTTATAATAATGATAAAATGCATCCGGTTATTATGGCGTTAGGAGCAGGTATCGGACCGGAGTTTGATACTTCGAAATTGCGTTATGATAAAGTAATTTTGATGGCTGATGCCGATGTCGATGGTGCGCATATTCGTACTTTATTGTTGACTTTCTTCTTCCGCTATATGAGACCTCTCATTGAGGAAGGACATATTTATATTGCGCAACCGCCTTTGTATAAAGTAACAAAGGGAAAAACGGTTATTTACTGCAATACCGATGCGGAATTGGATAAGGCAATGAAGGAAATCGGAGGAGAAGCGGATAATATTCAGAGATACAAAGGTCTTGGGGAAATGGATGCGGAACAACTTTGGGTGACGACAATGAATCCTGAGACAAGAACGATGTTAAAAGTATCGATCGAAGATGCGATTGAAGCAGATAAAATTTTTACAATATTGATGGGAGACAACGTGGAGCCGCGTCGTGAATTTATTCAACAGAATGCACATACGGTTACGAATTTGGATATTTAAAAAAGGGCCATTAGAGCCCTTTTTTTTGAAATGGACAGCATGAATGCTGTCCGTACAAATCAACATTTTCTCGTAGTGACAGCATTTATGCTGTCCACAATGGCTACAATGGATTAAGGAGAGTTTATATGAGTTTATGGTTATTGACAATCGCTGTCATTTTGATCGATCAGATTTCGAAGTTTTTTGTGGTAAAATATCTTTATCAGGGGCAAATCGATATTATTCCGAATATCTTCAGTTTAACTTATGTAGAGAATTATGGTACGGCGTGGGGGCTGTTTGCAAGTTTTAATGCGGTCATTAGGGTAATTCTTCCGATTGTTATTATTGGGTTATTAATGTATTTTTCCTATACGTCGAAGAAGAAAAGCGATATTGTTTTTTCCACCTTTATTTTGGGAGGGGCAATTGGAAATTATATGGATCGCATATTAAGAGGGTATGTTGTGGATTTCTTGGATTTTAAAGTTTGCCCGGTATTTAATTTTGCGGATGTGATGATTGTGATTGGTTGCATTTTGATGTGTATCGGTTTATTTAGAAAGGAGGAAGAAGATGGGGATTGATTTTACAAATAAGAAGATTTTTAAGCTGAATCGTGAAGAATTGAAAAATGCGCTTCCGGTGGTGACGAAATTGCTGACGGAAGGCGAGATGGTTATCGACAGTTATGTTTCGATGCGGGATAGAGTTGTATTTACCAATAAAAGAGTTATTGCTGTGAATGTGCAGGGACTGACGGGTACGAAAAAGTGCTTTACTTCGATTCCTTATAACAAGATACAATTTTATTCGGTAGAAACTTCCGGTACATTGGATTTAGACGCGGAGCTTGAATTGTATTTAGCCGGAGGTATGAATGTGAAATTTGAATTTTTCGGCAAGAATAATATTCAGGAATTATGCAAAATTATTAGCGATTTAATTTTGTAATTTTCTAATTTTCTACCATTATTTGCCGATATAAAAACTGAGGTGAGGCTTTCATGAGAAGAGGTAGCAATCGCAGTGAGGATACATATAAAGTGATTGTGGTTGACGACGATATTGGAGTTTTGGATTCCATATCCATTATTTTGCGTAGAAAAAATTATGAGTATGTGGGTGTAACCAATCCGTTGGATGCTATTGAAGCGGTAAAAAAAGATCATTTTGATTTGATGATCTTGGATTATATTATGGATCCGATTAACGGAGATGAAGTAGTAGAAAGAATCCGTGAATTTAATGACGATTTATATATTCTGCTGTTGACCGGTCATAAAGATTTAGCGCCACCGCTTGAGGCGATGGAGAATTTTGATATTCAGTGTTATTGTGAAAAGAGCGATAAGTTTGATCAGCTGATTTTATTGATTGAGTCGGCGATTAAGTCTATCGCTCAAAAGAGAACGATTGCGAAATTCAGTGAAGGTCTGAATAACATTATTGAGGCAGTTCCGAAGATTTATCAGCTTCAGCCGATTGATAGTATTTTGGAAGAAATTTTATCGCGGTTGATGCCGTTGGTAAACAGCTCGAATGCGTTTATTTTAGCGGATGATATTAATAATGATTTTCAGCAGGAGAAGAAGAGTATTTTAAGAGGAATCGGGAAATACGATTGCGATATTACGAGTTTTATGACTTCTATGTCGCCGGATTTTTTGACAGAGTTGGGTTGTGCGAGAAATACCAATATGACAATTCCAAGCAACACCGGCGTAATTATTCCGCTAAATGTGGGAAATGCACAGAGTATCGGTGTGATCTACATAGAGAGTACGAATTATATGAATGGGTTAAAATTGCTTGAAATTTATGCAAAGCAGGCAGCGGCGGCAATTAATAATGCTCATTTGCATTCTTTGGTAAATGTGAAGAATGAACAGTTGGTAGAGACGTATGCGGAACTGAAAAAACGCTATATGGATGCGATTGAAACGTTGCGCTTAACGGTTGATGCAAAGGATTATTATACAAGGGGACATTCCGATCGTGTTGCGTATTATGCCGTAAAAATCGGCGAAGAAATGGGATTGAGCGAGGCGGATTTGGAAAAACTGAAAATCGGCGGAATTTTCCATGATATCGGAAAAATTGGAACGAATGACGATATTTTACTAAAAAATGCGAAGTTGGATGATTTCGAATATAACGAAATTAAGAAACATCCGTTAAAAGGTGCCAACATTTTGTCCGCAATGTCAATGTTTAAGGATATTGTGCCGTTGGTAGAGTATCATCATGAGAGAATCGACGGAAGAGGTTATCCGCATGGCTTAAAGGGAGACGAAATTCCTCCTCTTGCGAGAATTATTTCGGTTGCGGATGCATTTGATGCGATGACTTCCGATCGTGTATATAGGAGCAAAATGGAGTTGTCACAGGCGATTGAACAGTTGGAAAAGGGTAGTGGAGCGCAGTTTGATGCTACCGTGGTAAAGAATTTTGTAAAGTTGTTGGGAAATTATGATGAGATGCGAAAAGAAATAGAACCGACTTATGCGAATTTGACCGAGATTAAATAATTTGAATTGAGACAACTTTTGTTGTAGGGACAGCATTCATGCTGTCCTTGCATAAAAAAATGAAAGGACTTTTTATGTTTATTGAAATTGATGAACCGTTTATATGTGAAAAGTGCGGAAAGAGTGTAGAACCGTTAGGGTATACCAGTCGGGATCATTGTCCGTATTGCTTATATTCGAAGCATGTTGATAAGGATCCGGGGGATCGGGCAGAGGAGTGTCACGGCGCCCTAAAGCCGATAGGACTTGAAAATAACGCAAAAAAGGGTTATACTATTATTTATCAGTGCGAAAAATGTGGGGCAATTCGAAAAAATAAAATGGCAAATGACGATGATTTTGATTTATTGATGAAAATTGTAGCAGAGAACAGTTTTAAGTTTTAGTACGAAGGGAAGTGGTCGAATGGGAGATTATAAGAAAGTTCCGGTGAAAATTAACGGAAGAGAGTACCATATCGCTTGTACAGAAGAGGAAGAGTATATTCAGAGAGTTGCTTATTACATTGATCGTAAGTTAAATCAAATCATGAATTCCAATCCGCGTTTGGATGCTTCTATGGCGGCGGTTTTGACTTCTTTGAATTTGGCGGATCAGCTTTTTAAAGCGGTTGCGTTGATTGAGGAGTTAGAGAAAAAAGCCGGCGAAAAAGTGGAAAATGAGGTTGTTTCTGAAATTGAAGAATTTCAAAAAGAGGAATTGCCGAAAGAGGAAGAATAGTGGATAAGACGGATTGATTTTCCGTCTTATTTTAACTTTAGTTAAGGACGTGAAGAAATGAATCGAAAGAGAGTAATATTGATTATTTTGGGAATTTTAGTGATTGTCGGTGTGTTTGTTGCATTTTATTGTTTTTCCGATAGATTGGACAAGGCTGCCTATGCACAGAGTGATGATACACCTTTGGTCGAAGAAGTCCCGGAGGAAGTATTGATACGGATGGTGGGGGATAATTTAATTCACAATTCGGTATATTTTGCAGCAAAGACCGAGAATGGTTATAATTTTGATATGTTGTTTGAAAATGTGAAGGAAGAGATTGAGTCGGCGGATGTGGCGATTATTAATCAGGAGACGATTTTGGTGGAGGATGAGTCGAGATATAGTTCTTATCCGACCTTTGGCAGTCCGACGGAAGTGGGAGATGCGATTGCAAAGGCGGGTTTTGATGTAACGGCGCATGCGACAAATCATACCAACGATAAGGGGACAAGCGGTATTTTAGATACGTTGCGTTTTTGGAAAAATCATTATCCGGAGATGAAAGTTTTGGGGATTCATGAGACGCCGGAAGAAAGTGATATTATGTATTTAGAGAAAAATGGCATTAAAATGGCGTTTGTGAATTATACTTTTGGATTAAACGGATTAAATCTTCCAAAGGATAAGGAATATATGGTAGATGTTTTGGGGGATGATGAGGAGCTTGCAAAAATCTTAAAAGAAGCGAAGGAAAACAGCGATATTTTGATTCCGATTTTGCATATCGGGACGGAATATGTGTATCAGCCGACAAAATATCACGAAAAATATGTGGATTTTTGTATTGATAACGGGGCGGATATTGTTCTTTGCGCGCATCCACATGTTTTGGAGCCGTATGGCATGGTTACGACGACAAATGGAAATACGGGGTTAGTTTATTATTCTTTAGGAAACTTTATGTCGAATCAGAAAGCAGTGCCGAGAATTTTGGGCGGTATGGCGGAGATTCGATTGGTGCGGGAGAAAAACGGTGAGGTTAAAATAAAGGAATATGATATGATTCCTGTAGTGACACATTATTCCGGCAAATATTATTCGACATATAAACTTTCGGATTATACCGATGAACTTGCCAAGAAGCATACACTTCAAAAGACGGAGTCGTTTTCGGTGCAAACGTTAAAAGATTTATATGAAGAAATTATGAAACGTTACAGGTCAGACTATAGCTTTTTATAATGATGCTACAACCATTGTAGGGACAGCATTCATGCTGTCCTGCTTTACGCCTTTTCTGTGGACAGCATAAATGCTGTCCCTACAGTGTTCGTAACATTTTTATAATTTTAAGTCTGATTAGTAACTATGAAACCTATAAATTAATGATAAACTCTTGTTTTTACTGTAAAATTATGATAAATATAAGGTGTAAGAATCAGAAAGGAGAAATGATTATGAAGTATATTATGACAGGCAGAAATGTTGAAGTAACGCAAGCAATGCAGGAATATGCAGAAAAGAAATTATCTCGAATTGAAAAGTTTTTTAATCCGGACACAGAAGCGAATGTTACATTCAGCGTAGAAAAGAAGAGACATATCTTAGGTGTTACGATTCATTTTGAAGGCTATACTTATCGTGCAGAGGCAACCAATGATGATTTATATGCTTCGATAGATAAAGGAATTGACTTGTTGGAAGGTCAAATCAGAAAAGTAAAGACAAGAAAAGAAAAAATGATGAAAGATACCGCGTATGACGCAAAATATTTGAGAATAGATAACGTGCCGGTTGCGGAAAATGAAGTGACAAAGGTAAAAACCTTTAGTACAAAACCGATGACGGTAGAAGATGTTATCTTGGAATTAAAAGATTCCGACAAGACATTTTATGTGTTTAATAATTCCGATACAAATGAAACAAATGTATTGTTTAAGTTGAAGAATGGAAATTATGGAATTTTGGAACCGGAGAAGTAAGACGTGGTTTAAAAAGCGAGTAAAGATAGAAACTTTACTCGCTGTTTTGTTGTATAGGAAAAATCAAAGATTTTGCCTATACAATATTCAACTATATCCAGAGAAATTGACATAATTTCTAAAATGATGTATAATCAAAATGCCAACAAAATATAAGGAGGCTTTATTTATGAAAAAGCTGGTCGTTGCTTTTGTTATCCTCGTTTTTCTGTCTCTTACTGCTTTCGCTTATGCGGAAGCGTACGAAGTTCCTGACGGTATCGAAGCGTCGGTTGTTTGTAGGCAACTTAGCCTTCGAGAAGAGCCAAATGAAGGTGCGAGAAGAATTGCGACTTTGAAAAATGAAGAAGATTTGATTCTTCTTCAGGATCCACATGGTAATCCCATTTACAAGAATGGGTTCGCCAATGTTTTCTCCATTGAAAAGATGGAGGAAGGTTGGGTGGTCGCGGACCTAATTAAGCCTTGGGCTCGAAACCTGGTAATCGCAGAGGAAGGCGTGAGAGTTTACTCTTCCTTCACTATGAGTCAACCTCTTACAGACAAGCTTACGGTTGGTAATGAGTATTTGATTCTGGAAGAGTTTGATGAGTTCTATGTGATTTCTTTCAGAGACGGCGGTTCTGCTTGGCTCAGCAAGGAGGCAAACGTCTATAAAAAAGAAGAGGCGGAGTACTATTCCGGAGGGACACGTAAAACCGCTACGGCGAAAGTAAATACGATTGCGTATTCTTTGCCGAATGAGTCATCTTGTAAAGTGGCGCTTTATGGTGCCGGAGACAAGGTACAGGTGGTTTCTAATAACAATGAAGGTTGGTACATCATCTGGGTAAATGATAGGCATGCCTATGTGCCCATGGAGGACCTTTCTATGAAGTAAAAAAAGAAAAGAGATAGGGAGGTTACTGAAAAGTAACCTCCTTTTCACATATTTCTAAAGCCAAAATTTGACAAATGAAAGTGAAAAGACTATAATGATAGATAACGTTATGGAAGGGAAGATTTTTATGATAATTGCGAATGATTGGAAGGATTATGAGTTGATAGATACTTCTTCGGGAGAAAAATTGGAACGCTGGGGGGATGTGATTTTAAGAAGACCGGATCCTCAGATTGTTTGGAATACGCCGATGGATAAGAGATGGAATCGAGTGGATGGTTGGTATCACAGAAGCAATTCAGGAGGCGGTAGTTGGGAGTTTTTTAAGAAACTGCCGGAGACTTGGACGATTTCTTATAAGGACTTAAAGTTTGTAATTAAGCCGATGAATTTTAAGCATACGGGATTGTTTCCGGAACAGGCGGTGAATTGGGATTGGATGATTCAGATGATTCGGAATGCGGGTCGTCCGATTCGGGTGTTGAATTTGTTTGCTTATACCGGAGGGGCTTCGGTTGCGTGTGCGTATGCAGGCGCGTCGGTTTGTCATGTGGATGCGTCGAAGAGGATTGTATCGCAGGCGAAGGAGAATTTAATTCTTTCGGGTTTGGGAGATAAGCCGGTGCGTTTTATCGTGGATGATGTTGTGAAATTTGTGGAACGGGAGATTCGCAGAGGAAAGAAGTATGATGCGATTGTGATGGATCCACCGAGTTATGGAAAAGGTACGAATGGTGAAGTTTGGGATATTGAAAAGGATTTATATCCGTTAATTTTGAAAACAAAGGAAATTTTGAGTGAGGAGCCGTTATTTTATTTGATTAATTCTTATACTGCGGGGCTTGCACCGACGGTGTTAAAAAATATTTTGGAGTTGACGATGCAAAAGGGTGAAGTTTCCTGCGGAGAAATCGGACTTCCGGTGACGTCGAGTAAATTGGTGTTGCCTTGCGGAATTTATGGAAGATGGTGGAAGAAGTAATGGAAGAGAATCTGTTAAAGGTACTTTATGAAGATAATCATATTATTGTGGTAGAGAAGCCTTCGGGAATTCCGACGCAGGAGGATTCTACCGGGGACGTGGATATGTATAATCTTGTGAAGGAGTATATTCGAGTGAAGTACAATAAACCGGGGAATGTGTTTGTCGGGATTGTACATCGCTTAGATCGTCCGGTTGGTGGAGTGATGGTATTTGCACGTACTTCAAAAGCGGCGTCGAGATTGTCGGAACAGATTCGGAATCGAAGTTTTAAAAAGGTTTATTTGGCGATGTTGGATGGCGTTCCGAAGAAAGATGAGGGAAGATTGGAGAATTATCTTTGGAAGGACGAGAAGAAGAATCAGGTTTACGTGGTAGAGGAGTCTCATGAAGGGGCGAAGAAGGCGGTTTTGGATTATAAAGTGTTGAGAAAAGAAGGAAAAAGAACGCTTGTGCGGGTGGAATTGCATACCGGAAGACCGCATCAGATTCGCGTACAATTTGCGAATATCGGTTGTCCTTTGGTGGGAGACGGAAAATATGGAAAAATAGACGGAAAATCGGATATTATGCTGTTTTCGCATCTGATTTGTTTTCAGCATCCGACGACAAAGGAAGAAATGGAATTTCGGCTGTCGCCGGAGTGGGGATAATTTAGGACAGCATAAATGCTGTCCGTACAAAAGGAAGAGACTGTAAAAAACTGCCTTGGAAAAATAAAATTTTCAAAACAGTTTTTTACGGCTCTGTTTTTTAAAGATAAAAATCATGATTTCCGATGGTTGTATAATATACACGATTTTTGGAAATCCAGTTGCTTTGGGCGATTCTTGGATTTAAGAAGTATAAACATTTACCAACATAATTAGATCCGTCTAATGCTATTTTTGCGGCTTTGATACTTTCGGCGGATGGTGTGTTATAGATGCTTCCATTAGCGACCGGTTCGAATTGGATGCCGAATTTGGTGTCAAAGATAACAGTCCAGATGGTGTTCGGAAATTCGTCACTTCTTACCCGGTTTAAGATAACTTCTCCGACGGCTACTTTTCCCTTTAAGGATTCTCCGGCAGCTTCTGCTTCAATGATGCGGGATAGCCAGTATACCGCATCGTTATAGTCTGTATAGAGGTCTGAGTTAGAACCGGAAGGTGCGATTGGCGTGGAAGGAGAACTTGAGCCGGAGGAAGAACCTGAACCGGAGGAAGAGCTTGAGCCGGAGGAAGAACCTGAACCGGAAGAGGAGGAACCTGAGCCGGAAGAGGAGGAACCTGAACCGGAAGAAGGCGGCGCGGCGGAAGCTGTTGTAATGATTACAGTGTCGGTGCTTTCTTGCCATTCTACATCCGCATCAAAGTTTTCCGAGACGAATCGTAACGGTACGAAGGTTCGTCCGTTTACCAGGATTGCCGGATTGGGTACGGTAATAAGAATACCGTTTTTATAAGCATAATTCTTATTGATCAAGATTCTTAAAGTGTCTGAGCCGCTTTTTAGGGTAACCGTTTTGGAGTTACTATCCCACGCTATGTTTTGGATATTGAGTCCTTCACTGATGAAGCGAATCGGAACGTAAGTTGTTCCGTTTGTGATAAACGGATCGGCGTCCGTTTGGATGTATTTATTATTCACTTTTATTTTGAGAGTACTTTCCGCAAACGATATGCTTACAAACAGGCAAGTAAGCAGAATGAATGCAAATATGTTTTTTAGCCGTTTCATGTCATCAGCTCCTTTGTCTTACTTTCATGGTAACATGCCTTTCGAAGCAGTCGCAATGCAAAAATTATGGAAGAAGTGAGAAAAAAGAGAAAGAATTACAATGATTTTTCGAATCACTGTTACTACTTGCAACATTATGTAAAACGTAGTATAATATTTACATAATGTTTGCGGAGGCGAAAAAATGAAAGAGATACAGTATGACGAAAGAGGATTTAGAATTACACCGACCGGGCGTAGAGGAAAACATCAAAATGGTACATGGTATGATGAAGAAGGTTATGATAGTTTTGGCTACGATCGGCATGGTTATGATCGAGAAGGATATGACCGAGAGGGCTATGATCGAGAAGGATATGACCGAGAGGGGTATAACAAAAGAGGGTATGATCGAGAGGGTTACGACCGAGAAGGGTATGATAAAAAGGGTTATAATCGGAAAGGTTACGATCGAGAGGGGTATGACCGAGAAGGTTTTAACAGTGAAGGAATTTATAAAAATGGAACAAGATATAATTTAAGTGGATACGATAGAGATGGATATAATCGGGCAGGTTTTAACAGAGAAGGTTTTGATAGGGATGGTTACAAAAAAAACGGATATAATAAGTTCGGATATGATCGAGACGGATACGATAAATACGGATATGATAAAAGAGGGTTTGATCGAAACGGATTTAGTCGAGGCAATCTTCATAAAAACGGAACAAGATACGATTCTCATGGTTTCGATTATTTTGGATATGATCAAGAAGGCTATAATAAAAAAGGTTTTAATAAAAAAGGATTTAACAGAGATGGGTTGCATAAAAACGGAACAAAATACGATGAAGAAGGTTATGATATTTTAGGATATGACCAAGAAGGCTATAACAGAGCAGGTTATGATAAGTTCGGCTATGATAAAGCCGGTTATAATAAAGAGGGCTATAATAAAGCCGGTTATGATAGAAGTGGGTACGATGCGGCAGGCTTTAACAAAGATGGGCTGCATAAAAATGGAACGAAATATAATGCATTCGGATATGATAAAAGTGGTTATAATGCAGCCGGATATGATAGGTATGGTTATGATAAAGAGGGGTACAATAAAGCCGGTTATGATAGAGATCGATATAACAGAGAAGGATATAATCGGTATGGCTATGATAGAGAAGGTTACAACAAAAGGGGCTTTCATAAAACGAGATTACATAAAAATGGCACAAAATATGATGAAGAAGGTTATGATTTCACCGGTTATAATGAAGCGGGTTATGATCGAAGCGGATTTGATCGAAACGGATTTAATGCGTGCGGAAAGCATAGAAATGGAACATTCTATGATGATAAAGGATATAATCAAGCCGGTTATAATCGAGAAGGATATAACGAAATGGGGTATGATGAAGAAGGCTATGACCAAGCCGGTTATAATAAAGACGGATATGATAGAAAAGGCTTAAATAGAGAAGGAGTTAATGAACTGGGTTTTGATTGTCAAGGAATTATAAAGAATTCCGGTGAAGAGTATTTTGGAATTGCTTTAGTGAGAGAATTTACGCAGGGAAGTGAAAGTAAAAAGGCATTTGCAGAAAGAAAAGGAATGACGCAGGAGGAGTTTGAAACGATTTTACACATTGTTCGCGAGACTTGCGGTGATAAAATAGATGAGGAGAAGTTAAAAGATACATTGCAGAAAAATTCGGAAAAGTATTTGGCAAAGGTTAGAAATGTCCGGAAAAGATTGATTTCCGGAGAATTATCCTTAGAGGAATATTTGAAAAAAACCGTAAACTTTGATGTTTTAGTAAGAGATTGTATTACCCAAGAAAAACAACATTTATTTGAAAAATTTGCAGAAGGGATAGTAAGTCAGCAGTTAACATTTCCCCAATACGTGCGCTTATTTACAATAGAAGAGGGATCCCTTGCGAGACAAATTGATCTCATTGTTATGAAAATTGAGATGATTCAGAGAGTTTGTAAAAATGAAAAATCATTAACAAAGTTTATTCGCGGGATGTACCAAGAAGTGAGTCGAGTAAAAGGTTACAGAAGCCCGTATAAATTTGGCGACGATGCTCGGATCGGTTATGTGGATTTAAAGACCGGAAAAACAGTGACAAAGGAGATTTCACAAGGTGATGTGGATTTGGCAAAAGATTACGTCCAATATGTTTTGCAGGATCAATGTTGTTATACAAATGTGAATAGAACGTTATCAAAAGTAGTGAAGGGAGAAATTGACTTAGATGTGATTCAGCAAGCAAAACAGCAACATTCTATTGATTTCGGTTATAAGGGGAAACAAGCGGAAATGGCAAAACAAGCAGACAATTTAGACATGCAAATAGAGGAAAAAGTTCAGCAGTTAAGGGAAGCTTATGCTGTTTTAGAAAAGCGATTGGCAGAATTGCAGGATTTGAAATTGACTGTTACGGGAAAAATGAAACAGGCTGTTATAACAGAGGAAAAAACATTGAGAAGAAAACGTGAGGCATTAAATCGTGAACTTGGCATAACGCATTAGTAGTGGAGGTAAAAAACAGTGAAAGAAAATATAAATGTTCAAAAACAAAAGGCGTTAGATTTGTTGAACGGGTATATGAAAGGGGAAATAGACTTAAGCGAGATTGACGTTGATACAAAGAAACTGATTTTACAACTTTGTACTGCACAATTAGAGCGGGTTCAGCAGAAAATAGAAACGACAGAAAAGCAGATTGGGTTGATGAAAGAGTTTTTAGCAGAATAAGAATTCTGTGATAATAGGCAGGAAAAGTGATTTAAGTAAGGGTATTAAACTTCGGTTTAGTACTCTTTTTTTCACCTAATTTTCAGAAACTTATCAAATAGCACTCATTTATCTCTTGTAAGATAAAAACAGAAGGAGGTTAGGAAAATGAAAAAAATTGAGACGACTTATATTTTTCAGAGGGTTGAGAAGAAGTATCTTTTGAGTGAGGACAAATATTTTGCGTTTTTGGAGGAGATTGAACCTTATATGAAGACGGATTCTTATGGATTGACGACGATTTGCAATATTTATTTTGATACGGAACATTATGATTTGATTCGAAATTCATTAGATAAACCTCCTTACAAGGAAAAGTTACGGTTACGTAGTTACGGGATTCCGAAGGAGGATTCGACAGTCTTTTTGGAAGTGAAGAAGAAGTGTTACGGTACGGTGTATAAACGACGAGTGGCAATGACGGCAGAAGAAGCGGGAAAATATTTAGAGACGAGAAAGAAACCGGCTTGTTATTCGCAGATTTTGAAGGAAATTGACTATTTCTTAGATTATTACCAACCGGAGAAAAAGTTGTATTTGGCGTATGATCGGATTGCGTATCGAGAGAAAGAAGGAGATTCTTTAAGGATTACTTTTGATTCGAATATTCGCAGTCGGGAGTATGACTTGGATTTAGCTTACGGAGATTATGGAGAAGCATTGTTGAAGGAAGGAGAATATTTGATGGAGATTAAGTCGGGAGATGCGATGCCGTTGTGGTTAGTGCATATTTTATCCGAGTTGCAGATTTATCCGATTTCTTTCTCAAAGTATGGCAGAGTATATGCAAATGATTTAGCAGAGGCTGTAGTGGGATAAATGATATGATGAGGGAAATATAGTGTCTTAAAAAGAAGGGTGAGAGAAGAAGATGTTTTATAATGTGTTAACAAACGGAATGAATGTATATGGTGTGTTGGCTTGTATCAGTACGGCGGTGTTGTTAGGATTGATTATTTCGCTGACGTATATTAATTCCGGCGAGCAGCATACGAAGAGTATGGCGGTTTCTTTGGTTTTACTTCCGGCATTGGTAGGAATTGTGATTATGATGGTAAATGGAAATTTGGGTACCGGTGTGGCAGTTGTGGGTGCGTTTAGCTTAGTTCGCTTTCGTTCGGTTCCCGGAAGTTCAAAGGAGATTTGTTCCATATTTTTTGCGATGGCGGTAGGGCTTGCTTGTGGAGTAGGTTATATCGGATTTGCAGCAGTAGTAACTTTATTGATTTGTGTGGTTTTATTGATTTTGGCGAAAACAAATTTTGCCGGCGATACGGTTGGTAAGAAGGAATTGAAAATTGTGATTCCGGAAAATTTGAATTATACGCATGTTTTTGATGATATTTTTCAGAAATTTACCAAGAGCAGTACTTTATTAAAGGTGAAGACAACCAACATGGGGAGTATGTTTGAACTTTATTATGAAATTGAGTTATTGGATGAACAAAAGGAAAAAGAGTTTATTGATGAAATTCGTTGTCGGAATGGAAATTTGACGGTGATGTGTTGCAGACAACGGACTTCAAGAGAGGAATTATAGGTGAAGAAAATGAAAAAAAGATTGGGATTGATTTTGGCGTTACTGGTATTGATTTGTTTTGTGACGGCTTGTAAGAAGAAAGATAGTGCAACCGGAGATATTACGGGAGATATGCTTGCGTCGATTGACGGAGATACCTCTATTTCGACGGATATGATTGCTTTTGAAGAGAATGACACCTTTGATTCTTCTTGGGAGGAAAAAGAATATACCGAGATTCGTTTGGAGAATACTTCGCTATCGGTTACCGACAGTAAGGTGAAAGTGAACGGAAATACGGCGGAAATTACAACGGCAGGAACTTATCGGGTGATTGGCAGTTTAACAGATGGGCAGATTGTTGTAAATGCGAAGGAAAATGATGTTGTGACGTTATTGCTTGACGGAGTAACGCTTAGCAGTGGTTCAACGGCACCGATTTCAGTTGTGTCGGCGGAAAAGGTGATTCTTTCGTTAGCGGATGGTACGACGAATATAATTACCGATGCGGCAACAAGAGCAGAAGGTGATGAAACGACGGCGGCGATTTACAGCAAAGCAGATTTTACGATAAACGGTACAGGAAAATTGGCGGTAAATGCGACGTACAATAACGGAATTCAGGGAAAGGATTCTTTGAAAGTTGTCGGCGGAGAGATTTCGGTAAATGCAGTGAATGACGGAATTGTGGGAAAAGATGATTTACAGGTAAAAGATGCGACAATTTCAATCGTTTCCGGCGGAGACGGAATGAAATCTACCAATAGCGAGTCGGAAGAGAAAGGTTTTATAGCAATTGATGGCGGAAAGATTTCGATTGTAGCGGGATCCGATGGAATTCAAGCAAGTACCGATGTAATTATTACCGGAGGAGAAATTTCTGTTACAACCGGTGGTGGCAGTGAGAAAGCCGCTGTGAAACAGGATAGCATGTCAGGACGAAGAGAAACACAAGCGGTAGAGACGAATGAAGGAAGCTATAAAGCGATAAAGGCATCAAAAAGCATTTTAATTACCGGCGGAACATTTTTACTGGATTCTTTGGATGATTCGATTCATAGTAATCATACGGTGATTATCAATAACGGCGTGATTGTTGCGTCTTCGGGAGATGACGGAATTCATGCGGATACGGCGATTGTGATTACCGATGGGAAAATTCAGATAAATAAGAGTTATGAAGGAATTGAGAGCAATTCCATTGCGATTTCCGGCGGAGAGATTACAGTGGTTTCGTCGGATGACGGAATCATTGTATCCGGCGGTATGGATGCTTCTTCTGTTAACGGACGACCGGGACAGAATCGTTTTACCGATACCGAAGGAGAAAACAAATTATTGATTAGTGGCGGTATTATTTCCGTTAATGCGTCGGGAGATGGAATTGACGTGAATGGTTCGGCGTATATGTCGGGTGGTTTTGTGACGGTGAATGGACCGACGAATAGCGGAAATGGGGCATTGGATTATGATCGAGTGTTTGAAATTACCGGCGGAACTTTAATTGCAGCAGGAAGTTCGGGAATGGCACAAACGCCTTCGGAAAGTTCTTCACAAAATTCTGTCATGTTGTTTTTAGCAGGTTCACAGGCGACAGAAAGGGAAGCATCGATTCGAGATGCAGAAGGTGGAATTTTGGTAACTTATTCACCAAAAAAAGCGTATCAGTCCTTGATAATTTCGTCGGAATTATTAAAAGAAGGTGAGACATATTCCTTCTATCGAGGAGATACCAAGGTGATGGAATTTACAATAAGCGGTCGAATAACAAAGGCTTATGAGGAAGGCGCCGAAAGCGGAAGAGGTTCTTTTGGCGGAGGCGGTTTTGGCGGAAACAAAGGAATGAGAGAAACACCGCCAGATGGTGAGTTTACACCACCGACAGATGAGATGAAAAAAGGAAACCGTGTCAAAAGAGAGGTAGAAAGTGGTTACGGGTCAGAATCAAATTTATAGAGAAGGCGCAAACCCTGTAGGGACAGCATTCGCGGACGTAACACCATGAACGAAGTGAATGGCTTGTACGTCCTGTGCAAAGAAACTCCAAGAACGAAGTGATTGGGAAGTTTTGACTGCCATGCTGTCCACAGAAAAGGCAGAAAGCAGGACAGCATAAATGCTGTCCGTACAATGGTTGTACCATCGTTGTAGGAGGATATAGTCTGAGCAGTAACAGAAAGTGAAGTGTGAGTGATGCAAAGTTTGACATAATATATAGAACGTGATATATTAATAATGTTGTCGCATTTTGGAAGAATAGTAAGAGAACTTCTTGCTATGGACGTTGATGAAAGTGAGGATGTAACATGAAAGTAGAATCGGAAGCGTTTGACAGAGGAGCTTAAACCACAGATTATTAAGATGGCAAAAACGCTTAATCCCTTTCAGACGTATTGTACGGAAGTTGGTTTTTTCCGCTGCTCATCTGATATTGTCGATGCGGTTGGTGACGAGGTAAGTAAACAATTGGAGCCTTTTTCTGTGATGTATGAACTGAGGAGGAAAGAGGACGGGTTTGCCTTGGACTTTGAAATTCGGCTTCGCTGGTGAAGGAGGACGTTGAAAATGTCGCAGACTGAAAAGTATTCGGAACTTTTTAACTTTATGAATGAGGCAGTGAAGTTTTTTGAGGAAAAAGAACCGGAATTTAAAAAGTGTGTGATGGAGCAGTTTGACAAGCAACTGGATAGCATTTTTCCCGAATTGAAAGAAGCGATTGCGGTAAATTATGCTTCCGGCAAAGAGCGTGAAGTCGTGCAATCGTCGCAAAGATTTTTTGCGGAATTTGGCGGTCGAAGGCTTGACGATGTAGAATTGAATACGTTGTTGCAAGAATGGTGGAAGAAATATAAGTCAAAGACGAAGTTTATTAATGTTTCCGGAGTACGACTTATGTGGTGCGAAACGGATGATAAAATTTGTCCGTATTTTGGAAAACCGTTCGAGATACCTGATTTGCCGGAATGGGATTCGGAGATTTGTCGAGCTGTTAAGGAACGAATGGATGAGAATTTCGCAAGGACGTATGACTACGTTTTGAGTACTGTTTGTGATAAGATTTATGAAAAGATTGCTGAGATGAAGATCGAGATGAAGAAAACTGTTGTATTTAAGTTTTCGGTTAATGTTTCTACACAGCCGGAGGAACTTTTGAAAGCGGTAGGCGATAATATTTGCACTAATTTAAAGAATACCGGATTCTTTCATTGGTGCACTTCCGTAGTACATCCAAACGAAAACGGGCTGATTCACTTTAAGATGAAGATTAGTCTTTAAGAGAAAACTTCCTCGTGAAAGCGGGGAAGTTTTCTCTTTTATTTTTATATATATTATGTTAAAATATAAAGAGATTATGGCAGAATAATTGAGGGTATGCTAAGGAGAGATATTATGAAAGATGGGTTTATAAAGGTAGCTGCTGTTACCCTGAAGGTGAGAGTGGCTGATGTGGAGTTTAATATTCTGAAAGTAAATGAGTTAATACATGAATTGAATGAGAAGAGAGTAAGGTTAGCGGTATTTCCTGAGTTGACGATTACCGGTTATACTTGTGGAGATTTGTTTTTTCAAGAAGCGTTGATCGAAAGGAGCATGTCTGCACTTGATGCGTTGTTAAAGATGACGGCGGATACAAAGGTTATAGCGGTTGTGGGACTTCCGTTTTCTTATAGAGGTAAGCTTTATAATACAGCAGCTGTAATTTATGGCGGGAAATTATTAGGTTTGATTCCTAAGTCATATTTGCCGAATTATAACGAGTTTTATGAGAAGCGGTATTTTACTCCGGCTTTTTCGGAAAATTCAGAAATTATGTTTCAAAGTGAGAAAGTTGCTTTTGGAAAGAATTTGTTGTTTGCGTGTGAAGAGGTACCGGGATTTCGTTTTGCGGTAGAGATTTGTGAAGATTTATGGGCACCGATTTCGCCATCGGTGGGGCATACGTTAAACGGTGCGACGATAATTGTAAATCTTTCGGCGAGCAATGAAGTGGTGGGAAAGGCAGATTATAGGCGGCTTTTGGTGAGTGCTACTTCCGGACGGTTAAATTGCGGATATATTTATGCGGATGCCGGAAAGGGAGAATCGACGACGGATATGGTGTTTGCGGGACACAATTTGATTGCGGAGAATGGCGGTATTTTGGCGGAGAGTAAGTTGTTTTCCGAAAGCTACATCATTAGTGAGATAGATGTGAAGAAGTTAGAGAATGAACGTAGAAAAAACAGCAGTTTTGAGGCAAAGTCATCGAGTGAGTATAAAGTCATTTCGTTTCATATGGAAGCGGAAGAGACAGAATTGACGAGAACCTTTTCGAAGCTTCCGTTTCTTCCGGCGGAAAAAGAAGAAAGAGATTTGCATTGTCGGGATATTCTTGCAATGCAGTCAAATGCGTTGACGAAGCGGATTGAGCATATTTCGGCGAAATCGCTTGTGATTGGTTTATCCGGCGGTTTGGATTCCTGTTTGGCGTTATTGGTTTCGGTGATGGCGATGAAACTTTTGGGACGGAATACGCAGGATATTTTGGCAGTGACGATGCCGTGCTTCGGGACAAGTGACAGGACAAGGAGAAATGCGGAAGAATTAGCGACAGAATTGGGTGTGACTTTCCGCAATATTGATATTAAAGATTCGGTATTGTCACATTTTAAGGATATCGGGCAGAAAAAAGATTGTTATGATGTGACCTATGAGAATGCACAGGCGCGGGAGAGAACGCAGGTTTTGATGGATTTGGCGAATCAGAGAGGTGGAATTGTAATCGGTACGGGAGACCTTTCTGAGATGGCGCTTGGGTGGTCAACTTATAACGGAGACCATATGTCGATGTATGGCGTGAATTGCTCGGTACCGAAGACGTTGATTCGGTATATGGTAGAGTTTTATGCGGAGCATGAAACGGAAAACGAGGCAGTTAAGGCAGTTTTGGCAGATATTTTAGCGACTCCGATTAGTCCGGAATTATTACCGGGGGAGACGATTTCGCAAAAAACCGAGGAAATTGTGGGACCGTATGAGTTGCATGACTTTTTCCTGTACTATGTGGTGCGGTTTGGATTTTCGGCGAAGAAGGTTTTAAGAATTGCCAAAATTGCTTTTGAAGGTGTTTATGAAGAAGAGACAATTCGGAAGTGGCTAAAAGATTTTTACAGAAGATTCTTTAACAGTCAGTTTAAAAGAAGCTGTGTGCCGGATGGTCCGAAAGTGGGTTCGGTTTCCTTGTCTCCAAGAGGAGACTGGCGGATGCCGAGTGATGCTTGTTATCGCATTTGGATGGAGGAGTTGGAAGACAATTAAAAAAACGCCGGTTAGGCGTTTTTTTATCGGTCCAATTCCATGGAAACCGATTTAATTTCCTTTTCCATGGAACGGCGGAGTTCTTTAATGGTTTTCTCTAAGGTAGTTTTGTCTAAGGTTTTATTTTTGATGGCTTCTTGGATATACCGGGTATATTTTTTTATAATTTTTTCAATTTCTTTACTTTTCTTTAAGCCTTTTTGTTTTTGACGGTAACGACGTTCGAATTCTGCCATGATGGTGGCGATATAAAGGAGTTGTTTTAAGAATTCTTCCTTTTCTTTAATGGCTTTTTTTAGCTTTTTGCCAATCGTTTTCCAAAGTCCGGAATGTTGCATGACTTCATCAAAGAGTTTTTCATTTTCTGCCATATCTTCCGAGAAGTTTTCGGTAAAAACCTCTTCAATCAAATGAAGAATTTGGATAGCAATTTGATCTAAATTGGTTAATTCATTAAATTTTTCAATTAGTTCATCGATTTTATCAAATAATTTGCGAAACATAGAAAATTCCTTTCTTAATGGATAAATACATCGTTAATTACTTTATCTATCATATAGCCGGCCAACAAGATTAAAATAAGAAGGACGGCGGCGTATTCAAACGGTACAAAGCATAAGGTTAAGAGCATAATAATCAAGATTATCGAGAGAAGGCGAACATGTTCGTTGACGAAGGAATAAAGCGCCCCTAAAACCGTTAGTGTAAGAATGATATAGTGTAAATAAGCATGTGTCCCGTTTGTTACAGGATGCAAGAAGTTGTTTTGTAGATATGGATAAACGACGTTGGTAATGTAGTTAAGAGGGTTATTGCAGAATAACAAAATATTTTTCCAAAATGCACCAAATACGTTTCCAAGCGGAAGTAAGTTGATGCTTCTTGACTGTAAGGCTGCAATTAAAACAAATAAGCCAAGCGTGGTAACGAGTCCCAGTACGAAAAACAAAAATGCATATAACAACGCGATATGTCTTTGTTTAATTAAATTATAGATATACGGAATCAGTCCTAAAATTAATACGGCTGGTTCTAACATGACGCTAATCATAAAAAGAATACCTGACGCGTAGTGCCATCTTCTTTTTCCGGTCGTTAAGCTGATAAACAAAAAGGTAAGATAAAGCGTAAAAAAGAAGATAAAGTAGGTGTTGGGGGAGTAGACGTTAACAGCAAAATAAGGGTAAAAAGCAACAAATGTTGCAGCGGTAAGACCGGCGACTCTTCCGATCGCAGCTTTTCCCAAACAGTAAACAGCCGGAATTGTAGCAAGGTTTAGAATAAAGCTTAGCGAATGAAAAATGTTCGGATTGGAATACAGAAAGTTAAGCGGAAATCCAAACATGTGAAGTATCGACGCGTTTCCGGTACTTAGCGATCCCGGCATGCCGATGGGTTTTCTCATAGAAAATCCCGCTACGGTAACTAACAGCAATAAAATAAAGAAGATCGGCGAGCCGACAGAAAAAGTTTGTTCTGAATATTTTCTCATTTGTATACCCCCATTAAGTAAATATTGAAACAGTATTTTAGATTGTGTTATACTGTAATCCATAGATAATGATACAATATTTTGTAAGATATTACAAGCGATATTTCAATCGAAGGGACACAATTTGTTACAGTTCAGAATCAAATTTATAGAAAAGGCAGAAAGTAGGACAGCATAAATGCTGTCCGTACAATGGTAGTGATATAGTTTGACTAAATAGGTAAGATGAAAATTATTGTGAGAAAGGTTTGTGAGAAAATGAATAGAGTTGTTTTGGTGACAGGCGGTTCGCGGGGAATCGGTGCGGCGATTTGCCGAAAATTTATTGCGGCGGGAGATACGGTTGTGTTGAATTACCGGAATTCTTATCAAGAAGCGTTAAAAATGAGGGAAGAATTAGGGGATAAGCTGATTTTAGTAAAAGCTGATGTGGGAAATCGACAGGAAGTAAAAGTGATGATGGACTTTGTGCTTACACAATTAAAACGAGTGGATATTTTGGTAAATAATGCCGGAATTTCGCAGATTAAGCCGTTTGCAGATATTACGGATGAGGATTGGGATGAAATGATACGGGTAAATTTAACCGGCGTATATAATTGCACAAAGGGCGTTCTTCCTTATATGATTCATGAAAAAAGAGGAAAAGTGATTAACGTTTCTTCGATTTGGGGAGAAGTAGGGGCTTCCTGCGAAGTGTCGTATTCTGCCGCAAAAGCAGGCATAATCGGTTTTACAAAGGCACTTGCCAAGGAGCTTGCGTTGTCGGGAATTGAAGTAAATTGTGTAGCTCCGGGGATTATTGATACCGAGATGAATCGGCAGTTTGATTTGGAGGAATTAAAAGAAGAAGTGCCGATGAATCAAATCGGGACAGTAGAAGATATTGCAGAAGCGGTATTCTTTTTAGCGTCAGAGGCGTCGAATTACATAACCGGTCAGGTGCTTTCTGTTAACGGAGGAATGTGTTGACTTTGAATAACAATTGAGGCTACAGTTCAGACGATGTCTTCTATAATGATGGCACAATCATCGTAGGGACAGCATTTATGCTGTCCTGCTTTCTGCCTTTTCTGTGGACAGCATGAATGCTGTCCCTACAGTGTTTGTGCTGTCTCTATAAATTCGAATCTGAACTGTAACCGATTGAGAGAGAATGAAAACGGTGAAATTTGACATTTACATAATTTTGATATATAATGGCTAAGTGCTGCATTTAACGGAAAGCCTATGAAAAATAGTAGTAGGGGACGTAAAAGAAGAAGGAGGAAGTAGAATGAAAAATGTTGTAGCAACGTTGGAAAAGCCGTCGTGGATGAAGTATTTTTTCTTGATGGGTAAGGAAGAGCGTGAGCTTGTCCGGGAATGGCTGTCCGGCGTGTTTCCTGAGACGAAGAGAGAGAAGGAATTTCTGGAGGTCGTGGAAGAGGCACTTGAGTCTGTCGGTTACGATTACCGGATTGCAGTGATCGAGCCGTCGATGTACTCTGGTAGCGGAAGGATTTTCTACAATGCCGGCGATAAAGTGGCAAGAGGAATTTGTTGTAATGAATGGAAAGTCAAAGGCAAGGAATTTGTTCCTGAGTGGGGTTCTGACCTTGCTAACCTGTACGAACTCTACCTCTGGTACGCGTACCGGATTGCGAAGGGTTTGTGGACTCTCGAGTACATCTGTGATGACAGCTCGAGCGCCGGTAACTACTGGAATTCGCCGGATGCTTCGCAGGGATTTGAAGTGAGCGGTAAGCGGAAAGTTGGCGGATTTTATGACGGTGTAGGTAACACCTATAAAATAGTTGCCCATAACGCGGGTTTCGCGGCGTGCGGCGGTAACTGCAGCAATAATGGGGACAACTATCCTGTGGCGGATGTTCGCGAACGTTATCCGGACCTCACTTGCTTCTACGGCTCTGGGGTTCTCGTGCTTAGGCGTAGCACTGACCACTGAATACCAAACTACGAGGGGCACTAACTTAGGTTAGTGTCTCTTTTTTGCCTTATGATTATTCCTATCCTTCTTAGCTTGACATTTACATAATTTAGAGATATAATGGCTAAGCGCTGCATTTAACGGAAAGCCTATGAAAAATAGTAGTAGGGGACGTAAAAGAAGAAGGAGGAAGTAGAATGAAAAATGTTATCGAACTGATTAACGGTGGTATGGTGGAAATTACCGAAGAAGGCGTCAGGGTTATTTCCGTTTCCGGTAAGCTGGTATGCTTTGACGAATCCGGCAATCTGCTTTCCAAAAAGAAAGTGACGACGGAAAAACCGTCGTGGATGAAGTATTTTTTCTTGATGGGGAAGAAAGAGCGTGAGCTTGTCCGGAAATGGCTGCCCGGCGTAGTTTCTAAGACGGAGAAACAGGCGGACTTTCTTAAAGTTGTGGAAGAGGCTCTTACGGTCATCGACTACGACTATCGGATTGCGACAATCGAGCCATCGATGGATGCCCGCGGAAGGCTTTTCTATAAGAACGATGAGGAAGTAGCAAGAGGACTCACATTCAATGGATGGAAAGCGAAGGGCAAGGAATTCGCTCCTGAGTGGGGCTCTGACCTTGCTAACCTGTACGAACTCTTCCTCTGGTACGCGTACCGGATTGCGAAGGGTTTTTGGACTCTCGAGTACGTCTGTGCTGACAGCTCGAGTGCCGGTAACTACCGGAATTCGCCGGATGCTTCGGGTGACTTTGAAGTGAGCGGTAAGCGGAAGGTCGGAGGATTTGCCGATGGCGTAGGTAACACCTATAAAATAGTTGCCCATAACGCGGGTTTCGCGGCGTGCGGTGGTAGCTACTACAATCTTGGATACCGCTGTCCTGTGGCGGATGTTTACTGCCGCAATTTTCCTGACAGCACTCGCAACATAGGCTCGGGGGTTCTCGTGCTTAGGGGTAGCACTGCCCACTGAATACCAAACTACGAGGGGCACTAACTTAGGTTAGTGTCTCTTTTTTGTTGTATAGGAAAAATCAAAGATTTTGCCTATACAACAAAAAACGCTCCGCGAGGATGCACACTCGTACGCAAGGAAAGTTGCTACGCAACTCGCGACGCAGTCGAAACCAGCCAATCACTACGTTCTTGGGGGTTTCTTTGCATAGGACGTACAAGCTGTTCACCTACGGTTCACAGTGTTACGTCCGCATTGCCTTAGGTGTTTTGCCTACGCAAAACACTTTTGTTTCAATTGAAACGTTGCAAAACGGGACGTCGAGGACGCCGTCCCCTACAATAAGTGGGAGTATGAATGAAGAAAAAAAGGGGCTGTAAAAAAACTGCCTCAGAAAAATAAAATTTTCAAAACAATGACGGAGAATCGGCAAGTACAAACGGATAAGGAATGGGTAAACTCAACACGAGGCTGAGTTTAGCTTACCCCTGCCCTGGACGGCAGATGTAAGCGGCCCATTCCGTTTCGTTTTGTACTCCGGTTTGTAGTCCCTGTTTTGAAAATTTTATTTTTCTGAGGCAGTTTTTTTACAGCCCCCTTGACTTAAATAAATACACGGGAAATGGTTGGGTTGACTAACATTGGGTTGACTTCGATGCGGACTTCTTGTCCGATTTCTGCGGTGGTGTCGGTAAGGTCAATAATAATGTTATTGGTACCTATTTTTCCTAAAACAGGTACTTTTTTTTCGCCAACCGATAGGAAAAATTGTTTTTTGTAATTCTTTAATTTGTTGTAAATTTCTCGTAAAGTATCTAAAATTCCGAAGCAATCTTGTGTTTTTTCCAAGCCGAAGCCGTCTAAGTATCCAAGCGGGACGATTCCGATTTTTGTCTCACGAGTGGTTTTATAGGTATTGGAATAGCCGATATAATGGTCTTTCGGAAGAGTTTTTATATCTTCGATATGCTCGGTTAAATAGTCGACTTTCTCTAAATTTAAGGTATTTTCCGTTAAAATTCTTCCGATCAAGGCGGAGCCGATTCGAACAGCGTCTAAGTGCATATGCGGGTACAATAAAAAGGCGGAAGAGTTGCAAATATGACGAACACCGGGCTCAATTCCGGCGTCTTCTATGGCGGCGGTGCATTTGTTAAAGATTGTGAATTGCTTTGCGGTGTAATCGGAGGATTGATTAAACGCCATTGAGAAGTGGGAGAAGGTACCGGCGACGCGGAGGTTATTCATTTCCTTTAATCGTTGTGTCAGTAGAGGAATTTCTTCCGGAAGAAATCCGAATCTGCCGAATCCCGTATCGATTTTAAGCTGTATTTCCAGCATGATGTTATTGGCTTTTGCAATTTCATAAATTGCATTTAACGCTGAAAAAGAACCGACAGCAGGGAGGATGTTGTATTCGATTAACGCTAAAAGCTCCTCCCGAATCGCGGTAGAGTGTAACATCATAATTTTATTGGTGATACCGTTTTCCCGTAAGGTAATCGCTTCTTTTAAGGTAGCTACCGCAAAGTAGTCAATACCGCATTCTGCAAGAAGTTTCGGAAACTCGTCCAGCCCAAGACCATAGCCGTTATTTTTCAGCGTCGCAATAATGGTAGAATTGGTGATGGACTTTAATTTTTGTATATTTCTCACAATTTTTTCTTTTTCAATAACTAATTTCTTCATATATGAAGTCTCCTTTAAGACAAACTTATGAATTTTTCGCTTTGAAGAGCTTTCTGCGAAGTGATTTGTAAATTGGTTCCACTTTATCGAAAGCAAAACGAATCAGCGGTTTAAATACCAAATCCATTTCACCGACAAACTCGGTAAAATCACCGTTAAATCCTTTTTTAAAGCGGTATAAACCATAAAGCGGGTTATTCGGATCTAAATTTCCCGACACACCTCGGAAATCGTAAACATTACAGTTATTTTCAATAGCCCACTGAATCATCGACCACTGAAGAAGATAATTCGGCATCACGTTTCTATGTTCGTTACTGCTTGCGCCGTAAAGGTACCAACATTTGTCTCCGTAGAGAATCGCAATTGTTCCCGCAATCGGTTGGTTATCTAAATATGCCATATAAAGGCGAAGGTGATTCGGTGCCATTTCATCATACATTTTTTCGAAGTATTCAAGAGAACGAATGACAAAGTTATCTCGAACGCCGGTTTCCAACATAATACGATGGAAGTCTTTTAAATCTTTTTTCTCCGCAACTTTTATGGTAACGCCTTTTTTCGTTGCTAATCGAATGTTGTAGCGTGTTTTCGATTCGAAGGAGTTTATTACCTCTTCTTCGGATTTCCCCTTTAAGTTATTGATACGGAAGACAAAACGAGGCTGGATTCCTTCGAAATTTTTGTTTTGTTTCGGCATGTGAAAGCCAAAGGATTCCATCATTTTTACGAAAGTTTCGTCTGTTTTCAAAACATCGGTGTCAATTTTAAAGGTATAAGCTTTATATTTCTTTGCTAATTCCTTCACCTTCGCAAAAAGCGCCTCCATCAGCTCCTTATCATGCAAGTCGCAAACCGGACCGCGGGGAGCGTACATCAAAGAATACCCAAGCGGCATTCTGCGGATTAAGACCAACATCGCCCCGATGATTTTATTTTGTTCGTCGTAAGCCACGACAAATTCATGTTTCCAATTATCTTTTACCTTCGTCCACTCAAAAGACTGCATAAAATGAGACTTTTCGTGAGACTGTAAAAATTCATTTAAAGTTTTTTTATCATATTCCGTCGATATTTTCATGTTTTACCTCCGTTACTATTTTTTCTCGTGTAAAGATTTTCATGTATAAAGATATCACAATGAGATAAGAATAGCAAGATTTGGAATGTTATAGTTACGGGTCAGACTATATCTTTCTACGATGATGGTACAATCATTGTAGGGACAGCATTCATGCTGTCCACAGAAATAGGCTAAATGAAATAGGATAGTGAAGAAAAGTAGAGAGACAGGACAGCATAAATGCTGTCCCTACATAAGATTGAGAAAGATTTAAGAAAATTCTTATCATCTTTTGCCATCAGAACCAAGATTTACATAAAGGTAACAACCGAAGGACAGCGAAAATTTAAGTAGGCAGATTCATAAGGGGTTGGTACATAATGAAGAGGTTTGTAATCGGGTTTCTGATGTTCTTTCTGTTGATGTCTTCTTCTATGGCGATAGAGGTAAGGGTGAACTTCGGAAAGTTTAATCTTCCGGAGGAGCCGGTGGTGATGAATAGCAGAATTTTGGTGCCGCTAAAGGCGATTGCAGAGATATTTGATGCAGAGGTTTTATGGGACCCACATAGAGTTGTGACGATAAAGCATAACGGAAATGAGATTATTTTTCCAATCGGTTCGATGACGGCGTACGTAAACAGGGAGGAGCGTGCGTTGGATAGTCCGGCGATTTTGAAAAACTCTACCACGATGGTCCCGTTAAAGTTCTTAGAAGAGTTTATCGATGCCAAGATTGAATGGCATGACCCGCAGGCGATTGTGAATATTGTGCTGGAAAAGGAAGAACTGATTCAACGAGCGGAAAGCGTCAGTCGAAGTTATGCACCACGAAGTTTGTATCCGAATGCGGTAAACAAAGTGGTTGTGGTAGATGCGGGGCATGGCGGTAGCGAAGTAGGAGCGAATTACGGCGGAATCTATGAAAAAGACCTAAATCTTTCGATTGCACAGTATGTAAAGGCAGAATTAGAGAAAAACGGAGTAAGGGTTTACATGACCAGAAACAGTGATGTAACGACCTCTCTTGCGTCACGAACGACGCTTGCTAATAGTGTAAATGCAGATTTATTTGTGAGTGTTCACAATAATGCTATTGTAGGAAAACCAAGCGTTCAAGGGACAGAAGTTTTGTATAAGGAAAGCGTGATTAATCGAAAAGGGGTAACGAGTAAGAGTTTGGCATCTACCATACAGGAAAAGGTTTCGAGTTTAGCCGGTACATATAATAAGGGAATTATTAATCGGACAAATCTGTATGTGCTGAATCGAACCAATATGCCGTCGGTGATTGTGGAAGTGGCGTATATGACAAACGCGAGTGATTTGAATAAGTTAAAAAACAGGAAGTTTCATGAAGATGCCGGACGTGCTATTGCAATTGGAGTTTTGGAGTCATTACAGAGTATGAAGGGATAGCAGAGAGCGAACTACATTAAGCGTAGTTCGCTTTTGTATTTTATGAATGCAATTTTTGAGTTTCCTTTCACAGGACGTACAAACCATTCATTTTGTTTATGGTGTTACGTCTGCCAATGATGCCCGCACAGAAGTTTTTATCATTGTTTTAGGAAATATAAAAAAGGATAGATTAATCGGTAATTACAAGTTACAGGTCAGACTTAAAATTATAAAAATGTTACGAACACTGTAGGGACAGCATTTATGCTGTCCACAGAATAGACAGAAAGCAGGACAGCATGAATGCTGTCCCTACAATGACTGCATAATCTTTGTAGGGACACAATTCATTGTGTCCGCGGAATAGGCAGATGGTAGAATTAGGACACAATAAATTGTGTCCCTACAAGCCGCATTTGACCGATATCTTTCGAAAGATACAAGATATAGTCTGACCTGTAACAATCACAAAATAATTTTTACAGATACTTGTATGGATTCGAAAAAAAATATGATATAATTATTGTAACGAAAAATAACAGAATGGTGGTTTGAATATGGCAAAACAAGTGGAATGCCCGTATTGTAACAGTAATTTAATTGTAACAGGAACGGAGTTTACGTTAGGCTGTCCGCGATGTGGGCAGACGTTTCGACTTCGGGGAAATAAGTGTTATAAAAATGAGGAAGTTGCTCCGGAAATGCTTTGCTATGTGGTTTCGTTGTTTGGTACTTTCGCGCGACTGGATCAAGAACATGAGGCGGCGTACGATACTTATGCGACGAATTTTATTAAAAACCAAGTAGCTTTAACCCGGTTGCAGTTTGAGGATTTGCAGAAGGTATATTCTTCCGAGAAAAAGTCTCTTTTCGGATTTATGAAGAAATATAAAGATACAATAAAAGAATTAAAGCATTTTATAGACGCGTTATATAAAACCGCTCCGCTTAGTGAGCAAAATAAGGCAGAGGATGATATTTTTTCGCTGCTGTATCGTGTGGCGGAAGCGGGTACGGGGATAACGGAAGAGCAAAATGAGGTTATACAATATTTTAAGACGGTTTTCAAGTATGATGAGGCTCGTGCGGAACAAATTACAAGCGCCCTTCATCCGAAAAGCAACATAAAAGAAGAAGTTCCGGCGATTGATCCGGATTTGGTGTTTTCCGGCGTGAAAAATAAGCTTTCTGAGAAATATGTGGGACATGAGGAGTTTATCGGGAATTTATTGGTTGGGTTTAAGCGTCCTTTTATTCTAAAGAATAGCGGAAACGGTCCTAAAAATGTGATTGCGATTTCAGCGGGAGAACCGGATTTTGTGAAGGCAGTTATTTCGGATGTTGCCCGTCTTTTGTATGCGGAAAATTTATTGCAGGGAATAGACTGTGAAATAAATTTGGCGGAATTTGCAGAAGAGGCTTCTTACGAGAAGTTTTTAAGATTATTGCAGGACAGATTAAATTCTTCGACAGAAATATTGGTATTGACCGGTTGGGAAAATACGAGCGAGAAAGTAAAAAATACGTTATATGCTGTTTTGGAAAACGGGGCTGTGAATGTGACGATAGGCACAGAACAACTTGCGCTTCATGCGGAACGAAAGTATATTGTACTATTGACGGATAAAGCGGAAGCAGAGTTTTCCGAAGTCTTCGGGGACAGAGTTATGCAAAGGGTAACAGATGCTATAAAGATTTTTGAGTTGAGTGAAGAAGACATTCATTTTCTGATTAATAACCTTATCAATCAAAAAGTATTTCAACTGCGGGAATCTCTTAATATAGCACTTTTATATGATCCGAATATTATTGAGTTTATTCGAAAGTCTTACAGCAAGCGAAGCGGACTGAAAGGAATTTCCTTTTATGTGGAACAAAATATTGTAAAGCCGATTACGGAATTTAAGCTAAAACGGACTGCACCGATTGAAGGGGATGTTGTTTTAGGCGTTCTTAATGAAGAGTTTATTTTGGTGGTAGAAGGAAATTATGTTTCTTTGGATAAGTTTACGGTGAAGAGAAAGAATCACAATACGGATGAAATTAAAAAGCGTTTGAATAATGTTATTGGCTTGGATTCGGTGAAAGAGTATATTTTGAAATTGGAAGATACCGTGCTGACGAGACGATTAAGGGAAGAGTCGGGTTTTAAAAACTCTTCGATTTCTATGAATATGATATTTACCGGAAATCCGGGAACGGGAAAGACAACGATTGCGAGAATTGTGGCAGAGTTTTTGGCAGCGGCGGGAATGCTGCAAAAAGGACAATTGGTGGAAGTTTCTCGAGGCGATTTGGTGGGAGAGTATGCCGGAGAGACCGCAAAGAAGACAACGGCTAAGATTAAGCAGGCGATTGGCGGTGTACTGTTTATCGATGAGGCGTATGCGCTTTGTCGAGACAAGAATGATACTTACGGATTGGAAGCAATTGATACGTTGGTTAAGATGATGGAGGACCATCGGGAGGAGCTTGTTGTGATTTTGGCGGGCTACCGAGATGAGATGACGGCTTTCTTAAAGAGCAATACCGGATTGATGTCGAGATTTCCGAATATTATTGAATTTCCGGATTATACGCCGACTGAGATGTATAAAATTGCGGAGAAAATCGCAAGAGAGAGTGAATATGTGATTGATTCTTCCTGCGTTCAACCGCTTATTTCCTTTTTTGAAACGAAGAATATCAAGGGGAAAAATGATTCGGGAAATGGAAGATTGGCAAGAAATGTGGTAGAAAAAGCGATTGTAAATCAGTCAAATCGTATTATTAATGAAAATGAGAGTGATTTTGAGTTATTAAAACTGGTGGATTTTGAATTGGAGGAAAAAGAGGAGTTTGATTTAGAGGAACATTTGACCGGAATTATCGGATTAGATAACGTAAAAGACTTTTTGAGAAAACAACAAAATTTATTAAAAGCGCAAGCGAAGAGAAAGTCTGCCGGAATTACGACGGATGCGGCACAGTCGTTGAATATGATATTTACCGGAAACCCGGGAACCGGAAAAACAACGGTTGCTCGTGTTGTGGCAGAAATGCTGAAAGAAATGGGAATGTTAAAAAGCGGTCAGTTGGTAGAGGCAGATCGCTCGAAGTTAGTGGCGGAATATGTAGGACAGACGGCGAAAAAGACGGAGGAAGTTTTTCTTTCGGCGTTGGGTGGCGTGTTGTTTATTGATGAAGCGTATGCGTTGACCAATCAAAACGACCAGTTTGGGAAAGAAGCGGTCGATACCTTAGTGAAGTTGATTGAGGATTATCGCGGGGAAATTTGTGTGATTTTGGCAGGTTATAAAAAGGAAATGAGCGAGTTTTTAGAGGCAAATTCCGGTTTGAATTCAAGATTTCCGCTTTCTGTTGAATTTTCGGATTATACTGCTGAGGAATTGTACCAAATTTTCTTGAATCAAATTGCAAAGAAAGGATTTGTGTTAGAGGATTCTGCGAAGGAATATGCGAAAGGAAAAATAGAACAATTGCATCGGAATTCTGATGCTTCTTCGGGCAACGGGAGAATGGTGAGAAATTTTGTGGAGGAAATCATTCGAAACCAGAGTACCCGTGTGGCGTTAGAAGAGACGGATGCTTCGGAGATGAATTGGATTATAAAAGCGGATTTCGGGGAGGAAGAGAATCAAAAAGCGGAATTATTCGATTTAGAAGCGCAGTTTGATAAAATCATCGGTTTGCAGGAAGTGAAAGACTTTATTCGAGCAATCCATGCGAGAATTAAGATTCAGAAGGAACGAAAAAAGTTAGGGCTTGCGGTGAATGAAACGCAGACGCTTCATATGATATTTACCGGAAACCCCGGAACGGGAAAGACAACAATGGCGCGAATTATTGCGGATTTGATGTATTCTTTAGGGGTAGTTTCTACCAATCATTTTGTCGAGACGGACCGTGCCGGCTTGGTGGCGGGATACGTAGGACAGACTGCGATAAAAACAATGCAAGTTGTGCAAGAGGCGTTAAATGGCGTGTTGTTTATCGATGAGGCTTATACTTTGGCACAAGGCGGACCGACTGATTTTGGAAGAGAGGCAATCGATACGTTGTTAAAGTTGATGGAGGACAATCGGGATCGGTTGATTGTGATTTTGGCGGGATATACCGAGGAAATGACGGAGTTCTTGTTATCGAATCCCGGCTTGCATTCAAGATTCCCGAATGTGATTGAGTTTGCAGATTATACGACGGAAGAGTTGTTTGAAATCGGAGTACGAATGTTCCAAAACAATGGGTATCGGCTTTCAGAAGAAGCGGCGGAGAAAATGAAGGATATTTTAAGGGAGGCAAGAGTACGGCCTCGTTTTGGAAACGGAAGATTTGTGCGAAATCTTTTTGAAAAGGCGATTTCGAATCAATCTTTGCGACTCAGCAAGGAAGTAGCTTTTGATAAAGAAACGCTGATGGAGATTCGCGCCGAGGATATTAGTGGCTAACAGAAACATAATGTATTGCTAAAATTTCGGGTTTGTGATAGAATGGACAGGATTGTTTCTTTATATTGCAAATCCGAACTGTATTTTAAAGGAGGACGTCGCATGAATTTTGTTTCTGTCGGTGTACCGGAAGATGTTTTAGGAAAGCTGCAGGAAATCGTGGAGAATGATTTTGCGCATGCGCTGGTACTGATTGGTCCAAAGACGGAGCAGGAGATTGAAAAAATTGCGAAAAACAAGGTGCGAGATACAGGTGGTTTGAAATCGCTTGTTAATCGAAATTATTGGGGAGATGAGAACGGGAAAAAAGAATGGTATGTGGAGTTGATGTTGGGTTATACCGGAACTTCGGTCTTGATAAAGCTTAAATTGCCGGAATTGGCGAAGGATTACCGGAATTATAACCTAAAACACGAAACGGTGTATTATTTTGACTGAACAAAAAGGAGAAAGAAAAAAATGGACGAGTTGAAGGTTATGAGTCTGACGTTGCAAGAAGTCGCGGAGGCTGTGAAAATGCGGGAAGCATTGGCGGTTAGCGTTGTCGTAGCTGAAAAGCTGATTCGAGAAGTTTATCATGATTTTAAATTTGATGTTGCTGAAGAGCGAATCAAAATATGGTCTGACGGGAATAGCACGGAATATTTGACCAATAAGGGAGTATGGCAAGCTCGATATCTTCATCGTAGCTATGATGTTCCGTGTACGATGGAAGGAATATTTGAGGCTCTTAAGGGTGGCTATTTTATGACATGTGATGCCACTCCGGAAATCAAAGAAAGGGCACAGCTTTGCAGTTACTTTAAGCGTTTTTTGGAGAGGACGCAAAAGCTTAAGGAAGAAAGGGGAAAAGCGGAGAGTTCTTCTCGGTTCCAAGGCTAAATCATTTCACAAGGGGGAGACATTGTCTCCCCCTTGGTTCGTTTCAATAGCTATGTAATTCTAAGAGCTCGTGATAATCTACGCTACGGCCTGTAGTAAGCAGTTACACATCCGGCAATCGGCTTTAACCGATTACCCAACATTCCACCACTTAAACAAACCTTTACTCGACTATTAAGACTACCTGTACGAACCGCTATGATCATGCTTACCATAGAAGCTCGTTAACCGTAACACTTAATAAATAAGTGCTTTGTTGAAGAGGGAGGAGTGCCCCCCTCTTTAACAAATCGGCCTGCGGCAATGATAATAGTCTTAGCTCGACCTGAGAAGATTGTTTAGGATGCTATGGCGAGGATGTCCCGCGATAACACCGTTCACAACCTGCAAAGATCTGCTCGCCGGCTTGGAGAAAACCTCATAATCTTCTACAAACCTTTGACCGAAAGGTACAAGGCAACTTTATTACCTAATATCTCTCTTGGCTCGACTATCACAAACCCTTATGGCATTATGATGTGTAATTTCAGAAAAGTTATGTTATGAAAAATATGGAAATTTTGAAAGGAAGAGTAGGTTTGGATTTTGCATCGGGGACGTTTCCATTTTGCGAAAAAAAGAAGGAGATTTCGCAAAATGGAAACGTCCCCGATGCGAAAAAAAAGAAGGAAATTTCGCAAAATGGAAACGTCCCCGATGCGAAAAAAAAGAAGGAAATTTCGCAAAATGGAAACGTCCCCGATGCGAAAAAAGAAGGAGATTTTGCAAAATGGAAACGTCCCCGATGCAAAATTGACTTGTATTGTTTTTGAAAATTTTGTATAATTTCTTAAGAGAGGTTATTTTTATGGCAATATCTTTAAATGATTCTATTCGGTATATTAAAGGGGTTGGCCCTTCTCGTGAAAAGTTGTTTAATCGGTTGGGAATTTATACGGTGCAGGATTTGATTTATTATTTTCCGCGGGATTATGAGGATCGGTCGATTAAGAAGCCGATTATGGAGCTTTTGGATGGGGAGAAGGTTAGTTTTGATGCGACGGTGAAGGGTGAAATTCGGATGAATCGAACGCGGACAAAGCTGTCGATTGCGAAGGCGGATGTTGTGGATTCTACCGGTAGGGCGGAGTTGACGTGGTTTAATGCGCCTTATGTGAAAACTTCCTTAAAGCCGGGGGCAACTTATACTTTTTATGGGCAAATTAAGCGAGAGTTTAATAAAATTGAGGTAGTGAATCCTATTTTTGAGGAAGCGGGAAACAGTAAGACTACCGGAAAGATACTGGCGATTTATCCGGCTACGGCGGGTTTGACGCAGACGGCGATTCGGACGGCAGTTCGGAATGTGTTTGATGAGTTTCATTATCAATTTGAGGAGTTTATGCCGGAGGCGATTCGGCTAAATTATAATTTGGTGGATATCAATCAGGCGTTACATTATATTCATTTTCCGGATTTTAAGGATAGTTTCGTGGAAGCAAGACGCCGATTGGTGTTTGAGGAACTTTTGATGCTGGAGTTGGGTTTGATGAAGTTAAAATCCATTCAGCAGGAAGAGAGAGACGGAATTGAGTTTGAGAAAAGTGAAAAGGTAGAAGAGTTTATCGATCATTTACCGTTTCGGCTTACCAATGCACAGCAGAAAGTATTAAATGCGATTTTTGAGGATATGAAGCTTTGCTGTCCGATGAATCGGCTGTTACAGGGCGATGTCGGAAGCGGTAAGACGATTGTGGCAGCGATTTCGATTTATAACGCGGTATTAAATGGATATCAGGCAGTTATGATGGCACCGACGTCGATTTTGGCAGAACAGCATTATAATAGTTTTAAGGAGTTGTTTGAGAAGGAAGGCATTAAGGTAGAGTTGTTGTCGGGTAGTTTGACGGCAAAGGAAAAACGACGTGTGAAGGATCGAATTGCGACGGGAATTACAAATGTTGTGGTGGGAACTCATGCTTTGTTGGAAGATGATGTAATTTTTAACAACTTAGGTTTTGTGGTTACCGATGAACAGCATCGTTTTGGGGTACGGCAAAGGAGTAAATTATCAGATAAGGGAAGAAATCCGGATACTTTGATTATGACGGCGACGCCGATTCCGAGAACTTTGGCGTTGATTTTATACGGAGATTTGGATATTTCCATTATTGATGAGTTACCGCCGAATCGAAAGAAAATCGAGACATTGTTGGTTGGTCCGACTTTGGAGGAACGGCTAAACGGATTTATAGAGAAGGAAATTACGGCAGGAAGGCAGGCTTATGTTGTTTGCCCGTTAATTGAAGAGGGCGAGGAAAATACTGACAAGGCGAAGTTAAAAAATGTTATTGATGTCTATGAGGCATATAAAAAGCGTTTTCCGGATTTCCGTGTTGAAATTTTACATGGAAAAATGAAGTCTTCCCTCAAGGATGAAATTATGCTAAAATTTAAAGAGAGAGAAGTCGATATTTTAATATCGACTACTGTTATTGAAGTTGGCGTGAATGTTCCGAATGCGACTTTGATGATTATTGAAAATGCGGAACGATTTGGTTTAGCAGCATTACATCAGTTACGGGGCAGAGTCGGCAGAGGCAGCGAAAAGTCTTATTGTGTATTAAAGTGTTACAGCAGGTCTATGACGGCAAGAGATCGAATGGAAATTATGGTGAAGACCGACGATGGTTTTAAGATTTCGGAAAAGGATTTAGAGTTGCGTGGACCGGGGGAATTTTTAGGAATTCGTCAGCATGGTCTTCCGGAATTTAAGATTGCGAATATTTTTGCCGATAAAGAAGTGTTGGAGCAAACAACGGCTGTGGCGAAGGAGATTATAAAGAATAAGAAGGAAAATCCGGAGTATCGGGCTTTGTTTGATAAAGTGGATGAGAAATTCCGAAGTGTTACGTTGTAAAAGGTAGGACAGCATGAATGCTGTCCGTACGGGATTTGATATATTGGAAAATTCTGATTCATACAATAGAAAAAATGAAAAAAATACGAAAGAGGGATTTAGTGAAATGGAAAAGTTAAAAATTTTAATGGTTTCTGCGGAAGTTGAGCCGTTTGCGAAGACGGGAGGGCTTGCGGATGTTGCCGGGGCTTTGCCGATGGCGTTGACGGCGATGGGGCATGATGTGCGTATTGTTATGCCGCGTTATCAGTGCATCAGTACCAAAATGAGCTATTTGGCGGATTTTTCGGTTGAGATGTTGGGGCGTGAGGAAACGGCGATTATCCGAGAAGGTTCCTTGAATTTTGATGATTCCGGAGAACATTATTCTATTCCGGTTTATTTCGTAGATAATTATCATTATTTTGACAGACCGGGAATCTATTGCTACGGGGACGATGCTGACCGTTTTACGTTTTTTGATAAAGCGGTTTTGAAGATGTTGCCGAAAATCGGATTTAAGCCGGATGTGATTCATTGTAACGATTGGCAGACCGGTCCGATTCCGTTGTATTTGAAGGATTTTTATAATAATGATGCGTATTACAAAGAGATGGGTACGTTATATACCATTCATAACTTACAGTATCAAGGAAACTTCGGAAAAGGTGTTCTTCCGGTACTTGGCTTGGGGGAAGAGTATTATACTTCGGATAAGTTAGAGTTTTACGGTGAAGTGAATTTCATGAAATCCGGTGTGCTTTATGCGGATTTGATCAATACGGTGAGTGAGACTTACGTAAAGGAGATTAAAACACCGGAATACGGAGAACGTATGAATGGACTTCTGAATATGCGGGAGAAGGATTTATACGGAATCGTGAACGGAATTGATACGGTGTTATATAATCCTGCGGAGGATCATAAAATTTATAAGAAGTATGATTACAAAACGCTTCATAATAAAGCGATTAATAAAAGAGAGCTTCAGATGGAATTGGGGCTTCCGACGAAGAATTGTCCGATTATCAGTATGGTAACGAGAATTTGTGATCAAAAAGGCTTCGAGTTGGTAGAGAAGATTTTGCCGGATTTGTTGGCTACCGATGTTCAGTTTATTGTATTAGGACTGGGCGATCCGCATTATGAAAATTTATTTAAGGAATATGCGAAAAAATTTCCTGAAAAATTTTCGGCAAATATTGAATTTAATGACGCACTTGCGCATAAAATATATGCAGGATCGGATATTTTCTTAATGCCGTCGAAGTTTGAACCTTGCGGTCTCGGACAGTTGATTGCGTTCCGATACGGTACGGTTCCGGTAGTAAGGGAAACGGGTGGCCTTGCGGATACGGTAAAAGATTTTAAGATTGAGCAAGAAGAAGGGAACGGATTTTCCTTTAAGGAATATTCCGAGCGAGCTTTGATGAAGACTTTGATTCGTGCGATTTCGGTGTATAAGAATATGCCGGATTTGTGGGAGGATATTGTGGTAAGAGGTATGAAGGAAGATTTCTCTTGGAAAAATGTTTCGGATAAGTATGTGAAGCTTTATAAGAAGGTTATCGATAAGGTGTTTTAGTGGAGAGATAATACGCATTTATAGTTAAGAAAATGGCACATTTTTATTGAATTTGATGCGTATTTATGGTACAATAATAGTAAGAGAATAAGGCAGTAAAAATTCCTGCGGTGTTCGAGAATAAGGCAGTAAAAATTCCTGCGGTGTTCGAGAATAAGGTTGTTTCGAACCAACACAATTTATATGGGATTCAGAACTTTGGGTATCAATTGCAGGCCCTCGCTTCGGCGGAATGGGAAGCGTGAGATATTCAAGAAGAAACCCACCTGCACATGCAGGTCCGGAAACGACTTTATAATACGGCATTGTGGGAATTTTTTTGTAATTTTTTGGAATTTGTGGTTGACAAAAGTACGAGAATAGGGTAAGATAAAAGTGAGCGAAAAGCTTATTTTAGTAAATGGTCTCATTTTATAAGGACAGAAAAAAGGATGCCCTCCTATGGCATCCTTTTTTTGTTGTATAGGAAAAATCAAAGATTTTGCCTATACAACAAAAAAGCTCCGCGAGGATGCACACTCGTGCGCAAGGAAAGTTGCTACGCAACTCGCACTCGGCGCAAGTGCTTTGCCTGCGCAAAGCACTTTTCTTATACTCCTTTAGCTGTATTGACTTGTAAGTAGAAACAATACGAGTACTCCTATTATGAATATTTTAGTAAACTTGCTCATAAGAACCCTCCTTTCCTTTGGATTGTCCTTAAGGACAGGAAAATAATACCATAAGTTTTAATAATTTACAATATATTCCTGTAATATTTTTACAAATACTATAAGAAGTTTAGATAGAGTTCTAACTTCTTATTTTTTTGCATAAATATAGAGTGAGAAGGGGAGGGATTTTATGGAGGATTTATTGACAATTCGACCGACGCGTAGTTGGAAGGACAGGAAGAATCATTTTTTGTGTGCACTTGAAGATCCGTGGTACAAGCATATTGCGGCAATTGAGAATATTATTCATCATGCGACGTGTGAGTTTTATCGGAAAGAAGGCATTAAAACGTTATTTTTGCCGATTACGACGGGTTCTATCAGCAGTCCTATGGGTTTAGGAAGCGATTCCTTGCCGGTGAAGGTGAATTTGTGCGGTGTAGAGACGTATTTGGCGGATTCGATGCAGTTTATGCTAGAGTATGGCTGTCGGATTTTTGAAAAAGGTTGTTACTATATTATGCCTTCTTTTCGTGGAGAAATGGCGGATGAGAGGCATTTGTGCCAGTTTTATCACAGTGAGGCGGAATTTCCGGGCGGGTTATCGGATGTGATGAATTTGGTGGAACGATATATTCAATATCTTTGTGAAAGTATTTTGGCGGAGTATGAGGAGGAATTGCATCTTTTGGTAGATGATTTGGGACATATTGAGAAGATGATTTCGCTTTGCGGAACTATTCCGAAGGTGACTTTTGATGAGGCGGCTGTAATTTTGAAAAACGATCCGAAGTATATTGAGTTTTGTCAGCCGGGTTTTCGAAATATTACGCGGGAAGGAGAAAAAGAGTTACTGCGGGAGACGGGTGGAATTGTATGGATTACGCACTTTGATTCATTAGCGGTTCCTTTTTATCAAGCTTGCGATGAGAGTGGGCAAAAAGCGTTAAATGCAGATTTACTGTTTGGTATCGGCGAAGTGGTTGGCTCGGGAGAACGTCATCAAAATAAAGCGGAAGTAATGAAGGCTCTAAATAGACATAGAGTGCCGGAAAAAGAGTATGAGTGGTATGTCGAGATGAAGGAGAAGTTTCCGTTAAAGACAGCGGGATTCGGATTAGGAATTGAGCGGTTTTTATTGTGGTTGTTAAAGCATGATGATATTCGGGATTGTCAGATACTGCCACGGTTTAACGGAGCGAATATTATACCTTAGAAGGTGGACAGCATGAATGCTGTCCGTACAGTAAGTTTGATATACAATCTTGTGTGGACAGCATGAATGCTGTCCGTACAGTAGGTTTGAGACGTAATCTTGTAGGGGGACAGCATTTATGCTGTCCACAGAATAAGCAGAATGTAAAATGAGGAGGGGCTGCGCATGAATGAAGTGATTGAGTATTTTAAGGAAAAAGCGGATGAGTATGATTTGGTGGAGAATCAGGTTTATTGGGTTTTGTCGGATAAATTGTTGTGGTATTTTTTCCGAAAGACGGTATTAAAAAATTTGCCGGAGGACTTTTTGTTTTTTGATGCGGGCGGCGGGACAGGACGTTGGAGTTTGAAGATTTTACAGGAGTTTCCGCAATCGAGCGGTCTGATTGTGGACTTGTCGGCGGATATGTTGCGACAGGCGAAGCAAAAAGTGACGCATTATCACTTGGAGGATCGCTTGGCGTTAATTGAGGGAAATTTAGAAAAATTGGCGGGAATTTCTTCCAATACGTATGATGTGAGTTTTAATTTTCACAACGTATTGGGATTTGTGGAGAATCCTGAAGTTGTGATACAAGAATTAGCACGAGTGACGAAGGAGGACGGCTATGTGGTTTCGTTGGTACCGAATTTGTATCATAATTTATTTTTCAACTTATTTGTTAATAATTTTAAATTATTTGACGAAACAATAGCGTGTGGTAAAGGAAGATTTACCGAAAATATGCCACTGATGAATTTGTTTACACCGTCGGGATTAACGGATTTGTACGAAAGAAACGGATTGTCGGTGGAGATAGTATCGGGATTTCCGATAACGATTTATCCGGGAATGCAGGAAACGCAGATTAAGGGAAGTAGTGGGCATGTGACAAATATTTTGACATCCGGTGAAATTTTTAATAAAATCTATGAAACCGAGAAGGTGTTATTTCAAAATTCCGATACGGCAGCGCGTGGAAATCAGCTGTATATTGTAGGAAAAAAGAAGAAGGGAACGAAAGAAAAATGATAGTAGCAGAGAAATTGAAAAAAGGGGATACGATAGGGATTGTGAGTCCGTCTTCGTGTTTGGGCGGTCTGGTACAAAGAAGATTTTATCAAGGGGTTAGAAAATTAGAGGATTTGGGATTTCATGTTATCGTTGCCCCGCATGCATTGGATGTGACCGGTTATACGGCGGGAAGTGCGAAAGAGCGAGCCGGCGATATCATGGCGTTTTTTAAGAATCCGAAAGTGAAGGCGATTATTTGTTCAATTGGCGGATTTCATTCGAATGAGTTGTTGAAGGAGCTGGATTTTGACGTGATTCGAGAAAATCCGAAAATTTTTGTTGGCTATTCCGATGCGACGGTGTTGCATTTTGCTTTCTATACGCAGTGCGGTTTGGTGACTTATTACGGGCCGTCTGTGATGAATCAATTGGCGGATTTGACGGATATTAACGATTACAGTATGGAGTATTTTCAAAAAGCGTTGATGCAGGAAGAGGCGATTGGTGAAGTTCAGCCGTCGGAATTTTGGAGTGATGAACTTTTAGATTGGTTTGGAGAGGAGGATTTACATAGAAAGCGGAAAGTTTTTACAAATTACGGCTATGAATGGTTAAAACCCGGAAAAGCGGAAAGTACTGTTATGGGCGGGTGCATCGAAAGTATGTTACATTTGCGGGGAACGAAGTATTGGCCGGATTTTAATAAAAAAATATTTTTGTGGGAAATTGCGGAGAGAAGCGAAGACATTACGAAGGGAAAAGAGGTAAGTATTATTGATTCTTATCTAACGGATTTGGAGTTAAGTGGTGTTTTTTCGCAGATTTCCGGTATGGTAATCGGAAGACCTTACGGCTATACGGAGGAAGAGACGGAAGAGTTGAAGAAGATTATTTTGCGAAAGACGGAGGAATATTCTTTCCCGATACTGTTTAACGTGAATGTGGGGCATGCCGATCCGATTATGACGCTTCCGCTTGGAGGTAAAGTAAAGTTAGATTCGGAGAGAAATTTGTTTTATTGCGAGTGATTACAAATTTTGGAATAAATTGGTTGACAAATCTGTGGGAGTGGGGTAGGATAAAAGTGAGTGAAAGCTTATTTTTAATACGAGTCTCATTTTATAAGGACAGAAAAAACGGATGCCCGGCTTGGCATCCGTTTTTCGTACCCTCAGCTGCATTAACCTGTAAGTATGAATAACATGAGTACGATTATTATGAATATTTTCAACATGTATCTCGTAAGACCCCTCCTTTTTGGCGGCGGAGAGAGAAAAGTTACAAGTTCCGTTTTCGAATCCGTTTAAAGAACAAGTGTTTGCTTTGGAGAAGATTTATAGGAAGCACACTCGCGCTCGGTGCAGGTGTTTTGCCTACACAAAATAGTTTTTTCGTTAAAATCGTAAAGAAGAAGTGATGTCCTATGCAGGGCACCACTTGTTTGTGTGTAGGGACAGCATTTATGCTGTCCGAGAGGTCAAAACGTGAAGGGGACATTCTTAAAGAAACGTACAAAGCAACTTTTCGATGGTTGCTTTTTGTTCGGGGTTATCGGAACGAACTTCTATATGTTCTTTTTCGTAAAAGATAAAGCAGCAGTTTTGATAGAAGGGACTTTGGAAAAATTGCTTTTTCCGCTCCAAGGTGGGAAGCGGGAGAATCGAGACGCGATAGTCGGATAGTATTTTTCGAATTATAAGAATTTGGTACATCGCTTGATTCAGTTCTTTTTCGGGAAGAATTAAAAGGACTTTTTCCTTTTGGGCGAAAAATAGTTTTTGAGCGATTACTTGAATTCCGATTCCCATACATACGGCGTCGATTTCTTTTGTCGGATTGAACTTTTGACAAAGGTTATTGATTCGTCCGCCGTCTGCGATGAGGACTCCTTTTTCTTCTCTTAAATTGGCGTAGATTCGGTAATTCATTCCGGTGTAGTGACCGGTTCCGCCGAAGTTTGAGAGGGAGAAGAGGATTTTTCCGGGGAATTGCAGGGTATGCAGATAGTGGTAAACGGTTTTTACTTTCTCAACCTCTTTTTGGATTTCTTCGTTTTTGATGTTACTTGCAATATCGAAAAATTCCGTGATCGGGACAGTTCCTTGGTGGAAAAGGGAGAGTAAGATTGCTTTGTCGGAAGAAGAAAGGTCGCTTTCGATTAACTTTTCAATTCCATTGAAACGAATTTCTTGTGCTAATCCGGGAGAAACAGCGTTAAAGATATCGTGGTTGGAGATTTGCAGATAGTTTAGCTGAATCCCCTGAATTTCTTGGAGCGAACGATAGGTGATATCAATCAATTCTGCGTCATAGAAAAAGGAAGGGCTACCCCAAACGCCGAGCAGAACCTGCTTAAATTCCCGCCGATAACCGCTGATTTCCGGAATTCTGTCCCGGAAAAGGTTATTTAACTGAATGAGCTTTACAACCGGAGGAATTGTGGGAAGGTCCGCGATAAAACGACTGATACTCATTGCCAAGTCTGAGGCGAGCAGAAAGGTCGTTCTTTGTTTCGGGCGGACCGCTTCGAAGATTTTAGAAGGGTGGACGTTAGTGGCGGAAAGGTAGCGGTCCTTTAACTCGAAAGAACTCGTTTGAATTTCGTCATAACCATAAATCTTAGCTTTTTCCAAAATCTTGCGGTAGACAGTGTTTACTGCGTGCAATTCTTCGTCGGAAATGTCGTAGAATTGCGGAATCTTGCTTTCTGTACTTTTCATGGTGATTTCCTCCTCAATAGATGATGATGGTATCTGCAAATACAAAACAGTATTTACTTTTGAAAAATAATCGGATAGTTTCATCCTACCACTGATAAAATTGTTTGGTCAAAACATTTCGTAGGCAAAATTCCGACAGATTTTGCCGTTTGGGGGTGTTATACTTTAACAGAAAAGTGAATATTTTGGGAGGAATATTATGTTTTAAGTATGCAAAATGGACACTGTAACCGTTGTTCTTACAATGCTTTAACAAATTGCATAATAATTCTCGGACGGTATCGACAAATATAGGGAGGTACGGATTATGAAAATGTCGAAATTGGCAATTAGGACGTCGAAGGTAAGAGGACAGGAAGAGGCACTTTCGCAGGAGATTCTTTTTCAGAGTAGTCTGTTAAAGCGTCATTCGGCGGGAATCTACAGTATGGGACCTTTGTTGGTGAAATCGCGGAATAAGCTGATTGAGCTCCTTCGAGAAAAGCTGAGCGACGCAGATTGCGTGGAGATTTCTTTGAGTAGTCTGCAGCCGGCGAGACTTTGGCAAGAGTCGGGGCGTTGGAACGTGTACAAAGATTCTCGGCAGATGTTTACTTTGCAAGATCGAAATGACACTTGGTATTGTTTGGGACCGACACACGAGGAGATGGTGGTAGATTTTTTGCGGAATATTCTGGTTTCCTACCGCGATTTGCCGGTGAATGTGTTTCAGATCAGCATGAAATATCGGGATGAGATTCGGACGCATGGCGGACTCTTGCGAAGCAAAGAGTTTATGATGGCGGACGGGTACAGTTTTCATACGAGTTTTGAGGATATGGCGGAAGAGTACTTAAAGATGAGGAAAGCGTACAGCGAGTTTTTTGCAACGTTAGGACTTGCAACGGTTCCGGTGAAGGCAGTAAATGCGGAGATGGGCGGACGTGTTTCGGAAGAGTTTATGGTAATTTGCGATATCGGAGAGGATAAGTTACTGTATGATGAAGCGACCGGACTCGGATGGAATATGGAAGTTTTGGAGATTCCGCAAGAAAGAGATGCGTTAAGAAAACGCTATCCGGATTTGTGTTTTGAGACGCTTCGGAGAAGGTCTTGTATTGAAGTGGGACATATTTTCCAACTGGGAACGTATTATTCTCAGGGGATGAATGCCTGCTTCATTGACCGCGACGGAAAGAAGAAACCGTATTTTATGGGGTGCTACGGAATCGGCATCAATCGGACGCTGGCGACTTGTTTGGAGATGAATTGCGACGAGAAGGGTTTGGTATGGCCGGAGAAGATTGCGCCGTATTCGGCGGTTATGGTGTATGCGGAAGAGAAGCGGGCAGAGGCTTTTGCTTGTTACGAGGCTTTGCGGAAGAGGGGGGCAGAAGTGCTGCTGGATGATCGGGCGATGCGATTTGGCGAAAAGCTGAAAGATGCGAAGTTGCTTGGTGTTCCGTATCTTGTGATTTTGGGCAAGAAGGCGCCGGAAGGTACTATGGAAGTGGAGAAGAGAGTGAATGGTGAAAAGTGTTTCTTGAGTTTTGAAAAATTGGCGGACTTGTTGAAACCGTAATTTTCACCTTTCTCTTAACATAATCATATTATGTTAAGGGTGAATACATATGCAATATATTATTTTATGGGTATTAGCCTTATTTGGACTTTGGGAGATAATTTCGCATCTGCTTGACAGTATTTATTGGGCGAATCATGCGGCGGATATTGAGTTGATTATAAGGGTTTGTAATCAAGAAGACGTAGTGGAAAATGCGGTGAAGGAGATTTTTAAGTTAAACTCGATATGGAGTGTGACCGTATTAGATCTGGGTTCTACCGATGGTACTGTGGAAGTTTTGCGGCGGATGGAAAAGGAGTATTCCAATTTAAGGGTGATAGAGAGAAAGAAGTAGTTCTCCTTTAGAGAGACAAAAGGTAATAAAGGGACCTAAAAAAACTGTTTCGGGAAAATTTTATTTTTCCGAAACAGTTTTTTTACATAATAAAGTAAATTTGTTTGAACATGTATAAAGTGTAAATACATAGAAGCAGAATACCGCTTAACCAGGAGATTTTCTTTCGTAAAAGCATGATGATATGAATTAATACAGTTAACAGAAGCATGATTCCGACGTCAATGAAGAGAGAACGATAGATGTTGAAAGGATCGATAATGTTTATCGCAATCGGGTGAATAGCAGAAGAAACGCCTAAAACCAATAGAATATTAAAAATGTTGCTTCCGATGATGTTTCCTAAAATCATGTCATCTTCTTTGCGTCTCGCGGCGGCGATACTTGTCATTAATTCCGGCATTGTGGTTCCAAGAGCAACTAAGGTAAGTCCGATTGCAGATTGATCGATACCGAAACTTTCAGCAATCGCGGTACTGGAGCTGACAATTAGTTGTCCGCTGACGATTAATCCGATAAGTCCGAAGATTACGATAATCCAATGTTTTTTCAAGTCGCCTTTCTCAATCGTTTCTGCAGATTCTTCTGCACTTGTGGCACCTTTAATTAAGTAAATAATAAACAAGATTCCAAGGATAATTAAGATAATTCCGTTCGTTCGTGAAAGACTTCCGTTTAAGGACATAATTAATAAAATAGTTTCTACGCCGACTAACATAAGCATTTCTTTTCGCATAATTTTTGCACTGACCGAAATTGTTAAAATCAAGGAAGAAACTCCCAATATGAGTCCGGTATTATTAATACAGCTCCCGACAATATTTCCGTAGGAAAGCTGATTAGTTTTTTGAATGGATGAAATAATTCCGACTACCAATTCCGGCGCGCTGGTCCCGAATGCAATAATCGAGACACCGATAATGAAAGTCGGAACACCGTAAAATTTAGCAATTTTGGAAGAGGAATCAATCAACTTGTCTGATGTAATTACAATAATTACTAATGATACCAATAAAATTAAAAATTGTGCCATAAAATACCTCCTAATGATGAATGATCAATCCTTTATCTACCGTAATAATTTCCGCAAATTTGCAAAGACTATTCTTGAATCGAGAAGAAAGGATGATTTTTTATGAATAATAAAAATTTATTGATGGTTTTCTTCGGTTTGGCATGTCTTGTTCTTTTGGTAGGTGTTTTTACCGCATCGACGACATTGCCGAACGGAACCAACAAAAATAACGGAATGAATCCCCAACAAATCAATCAAACGTTGCCAAATACAACATCACCAAAGGCATCGAATAACGCAAATATGAAAAATGCGATTACTGAGCAGCCAAAGGATGGGCAATTGCCAACTGAAATTAATCCAAATCAATTAGGACAAGATATTAGTGGTGGTGTTCAAAATTCCGGTAATGCGGTAAAAGATGCCGGTAACAATGTGAAGGATATGATTCCTAATATGACCGGACGATAAGTGTATCAATCGCGGGATACTCCCGCGGTACATAACGTTATCGACAAATTTTCATTTTTCTTTAGCACTTTAGAAAAGTCTCGGTTACAGGTCAGACCATAATTCTGTGGACAGCATAAATGCTGTCCCTACAGTGTTTGTGCCTTTTCTATAAATTTGATTCTGAACTGTAACCATCAATAGAATAAGAAATAAAAAAAGCTTGACGACTACATAATGTGGTTGTATAATGTTTCGGTGTGCGAAATTTGCACTCATCCGTCGTTTTTTTTCGACGGAAAAGTAAAACAAAGCCTTATAGGCAGGAGGATATTGTATGAAATAGGTCGTTTGTAACCAAAAGGAATCACTGACTTACTTATGTCTATAAAGTACTTTAAGTTGATGATTTCGGTTGGTCATTTCTTTCCAATTGAGTTGACATTTACATAACCTGAGTGTATAATAAAGGCGTAGGTTATGTATACCTGTAACTGCTATTTTCTTTTAGTAGTGAAGTCGAACGAGGGAGGATTTATATGAAAAACGTCGTTCGTGTCGTCGAAAACAAGCCGGAATGGTTGGACTATTTCCAGGTCATGGGACCGGAGAAGCGTGCGCTTGTTACCGAGTGGCGAAGCAAGGTTTCTGCTGCGCTGCATGAAGAGAGGGTTTTCCTACAGCGGGTTGATGAGGCACTGAGCTACATCAATTACGATTACCTCATTTCCCGCGTTGCTCCAACCTGGGAGTTTTTCGGAAAGCGCCTGGGCTTCGGCGCCGGTGAAGAGATTTGCGAAGCTTTGTCCGCTCTCGAGTGGGTTAAGCTGGCGAAGGAATTCGCACCGGAGTATGAATCCGGTATGGCGAATCGTCATGAGGCGTTCCTGTACTACGCGTATTGCGTAGCAAAGGGAAGGCTAACGCTTCCGCAGGTATGCGGAACGAAGACACCCCGCTACCTCCAGGATGAAGAGAACGGGAAGCCTTCTCGTAACATTCGGTATATTCAGGAAGCCGCGCAGAAGCAGGCTTTGAATAGCCGGATCGTTTATGACGGTGCGGGAAGCTTCTCCATTCTTGGCGGCGGTGGAACTCGCCGCATGACGAGTTTTATCGGCGCGATGGCGGATATATACGCCTGGTCGGATCCCAATCAGGGCATTGAGGGTGCCACCTGCATGATTGCAATCCGGCAGTAACCTCAAAGCACCAAACTTCGGTTTGGTGCTCTTTTCTTTTTTAAATGCATTCACATTTGCATAATATCGATGTATAATGAAGCTGGTAACATATATTTTGGTAACTGCTATTGTTTTAGCGGTGAAGTTAAATATTGGGAGGATGTTTATGAATCAGGAAAATTATGCCGTTGGAAAGAGCCCGTTTTGGATGGAGTACTTTGAACTTATAAATGCAACAAAGCGAAATCTCGTCGCTGACTGGTTTTCCAAGCAGACGGGAAAGACTTGGAGGCAGAATAAATTCTTGAAGAGTGTTAAAAAGGCACTGGAAAAGGTCGATTATGACTATGCCATTCCTAAAATCGAAGCGTCGATAGATGAGAATGGCAATATTTACTATCATAAGGGGCATGATGTTTGTCGTGGACTTGCACCGATAGAGTGGGAAGACAAGGCAAAGGCGTTTGCACCGGAATATCAGTCGGAACCCGGAACGATTTACGAACTGTATCTGTGGTATGCTTGGCGAATTGCTATGGGGTACTGGTCATTAGAGTATGTTTGTGATGATAGTTCGGGCGACGGCAACTATGATAACTCGCCGGATGCGACGCATGATATCGAGCCATCAGGAGCGAAAAATGTCGGTGGTGCTGCGGATGGAGTCGGAAATACCTTTAAGGCAGTGTATGATGATGCAGGATATGTCCTGTGCGGCGGTAATTGCCATATAGGCGGTATGGTAGATCCGGTTGCAGCTACGAATTGGTATGGCGCCTCGCATGATAAGAATTCTTATGCCGCATGGGTGCTTGTCCTTCGCAAGCCCTTCTAAACAACTCATCAGGTACTGAACTTCGGTTTGGTACCTGTTTTTGTTGTATAGGAAAAATCAAAGATTTTGCCTATACAACAAAAAACGCTCCGCGGGGAAGCACACTCACGCGAAAGGAATGTTGCTACGCAACTCGCGTTCGGCGCAGGTGTTTTGCCTGCGCAAAACACTTTTGTTCCCTGTTAAAGCGGAAAAGAAAAAGTCACAACATAAGTTGTGACTTCTTTTGGCTGGGATGGCAGGATTCGAACCTACGAAATGCCACAGTCAAAGTGTGGTGCCTTACCACTTGGCTACATCCCAATAAAATGGGGTGGACGATGGGACTCGAACCCACGACAACCAGAACCACAATCTGGCGCTCTACCAGCTGAACTACATCCACCATAACGCAAGGATTATTGTATAATATAATTTTTTGCTTGTCAATATGTTTTTGAAAAAATGTTTTTAGTGGGGTTACAGGTCAGAATATAGATCGGGACGTAGAGGACGCCGTCACCTACAATAACAGCACAATCATCGTAGGGACAGCATTCGCGGACGTAACACCATGAACGAAGTGAATGGCTTGTACGTCCTGTGCAAAGAAACTCCAAGAACGAAGTGATTGGAAAGTTTTGACTGCTATGCTGTCCACAGAATAGGCAGAAAAGCAGGACAGCATAAATGCTGTCCCTACAAATCACATTCTGATGATATTTTTCGAAAGATACAAGCTTATAGTCTGACCCATAAGCATCATTTTCATTTTCGTGTTAAGTTTTCTTTTTTTATTACGAAAAAGTTTTTAGAAAAAATGTGGCATTTTGTCGTTTTAAAAAGTATTACTTACAAATGGGGGAGAAAATATGTATTTACAGACGTTTGATGAATCAGGGATTAATCAGATTGTAGACAGGTATTCTGTGATGGTTTACAAATTAGCATTTGCAAGGACGAGAAATAAGGAAAATGCGGAGGATATTTTTCAGGAAGTATTTTTACAGTATATACGAAAGCAACCTCGTTTTGAAAATGAAACGCATGAAAAGGCTTGGTTTATTCGGGTAACAATCAACTGTTCAAAAAGTTTGTTTCAGTTTTTGAAGAGAACGATACACGAAGAACTTGAGGAGGAAATTTCGGCAGAGGAGAAACCGGAGGAGATAATGGAGGAGTTTTTGGAACAGCTTTCTCCGGATTATAGAACGGTGATTCATTTATTTTATTATGAAGATTTGAGTACGTCGGAAATCAGCAATGTTTTAGGTAAGAAGGAATCTACCGTGAGAATGCAGCTTACGAGGGCACGGAGAATGTTAAAGGATATCATGGAGGAGGCGAAGGAGAATGTTTAAGGAGTTATATCTTAAAGCAGATGCAAAGATAAAACCGGATTTAAAGTTAATCAATGAAACGAAAGCGAAAATGCTTAGAGAAATAAATGCAAAAAAGAACGTGAAACAGATTCATTTTTATAAATATGCAACGTTAGCTGCTTGTTTTATCCTTGTTATCAGTCTTTTTTCTGTTAATGTAAAGAACGCAAGTAATCAAGTAGCAGAAGATTTGAGCGGAGTGGCAAATTCTTCTTTGACTTCTAATTCCGCAAACGGATTGGCTTTGCCGAATACAGCGTCGAGTTCAGCAAACAATTCTTTTTCGAGTGTTACTGTGGATTCCGCAAGTGAGATGTCGAGTGTAAGCAAAAACCCTATTATAGAGTTCTTTATGAAAATTCTGCAATGGTTCCAAGAACTGTTGTTTTAAATAGATATCTTTTGTAAAGGAGGAGTTGGGAATGAGTAGCTATCAGGTAAGAAACATGATTAGTATGATATTTACTTTAGCCGTTATTGTATTTGCCATCTATGGATTGGTTTGTGCAGTGAAAAAGGCAGTTGCAAAAGCAAAGCAGAAAATGACAAAGGAAGAGGGGAAAGTTCCTTTCGAGACAAAGAAAAATATTTTGGATGCAGTAAAATTATTGTTTGGTGCGCAAGTGATAGGACTATTGTTTTACGTTACACCGGCAATCAATGAGAATGTAAAGATTATTCTTAGCCTTATCATTACGCTCGGAACGCTTGTTTTCGCGTTCTTTACAGAAGAGAAAAAGGGTATCAACGGTGCTTGTCGGGCATTGGGATTTATCGGGCAAGAGTTTTTCGGAATTACGATGTTATTAATCATGGTAAACAAAGGGATCGGTTATTCCGTAAATATTGTCTTTTTACTTTGGACAATTTTTAACTTTTATATTGTTAGAAAAGTTGGAAAAACAGAAAACAAGGCGTTTTTCTGGATTACATTAGGTGTTTTCGTGATTTCTTTACTCGAAAATTATGTGAATGAAATTAATTCAACTTTGGCAATTATTGTGACTTGTGTAATTTTATTAGGTATTCATGGCTTTTCGAAGAGAGAAAGCATTGGAAGCCGTATTTGCAGCAATTTTTGCTTTACCTTATTGATGTTTTTAGTTTGTTCTGAAACACTTGATACTTCTGAACCTTCCTATATTATCTTCTTTATAACCATTTTATTTATTGTAGGGAGTGTCATTGAACAGTTTCTGTTAGAAAAATTAAATTTGCGGGCACTTTTGATGTATATTCCGTATGTTGTAGTGTTATTTGTAACAGAACCGGAGCCGGAAATAATTGCTTTGTTAGGACTTTTTAACATTCTCGTAAGTGTTTTACTATTTTCGGAAGAAAGCATTTATAAGAAAGTGTTATCGGCACTTTTCTTATTGATTATTTGGGTAAATGTAGGAAACAAGGTGAATATTGATGAACTTGTTTATACGATTATTTATCTTTCTTCAGTGATTGTCGGGTATGCTTACTTGTTAACTCCGGCAAAGGCGAAGGAATTAGAGGAAGGAGGAGAGGAAGATGATGACAATGATGAAGAGTAAAGTAATTCGATTGATTGCGTTTTGTGCGGTAGTTACTTTGATGATTTTCTCTCCGGCGATTTGCAATTGGGGTTTTGAAGTGTATTTGGATGTTACAATGAAAAGTACCGGCAAGTTGCCGACGGTAAAGACCACAGAGAAGTTGGAAAAATTGATTGGTGAACGTAGAAATACTAGTTATATTAAAGCGGACGATGATATAGTAGTTAGAAATAATGTCGGGCGTAGCAGTAATTCATTGTCATTTGCAAATGTAACGGTTGACACTTCAGATTCTCTGTCAGCTCCTTCTTTACCGAATCCATCGCAATTTTTTGGCATTACAAGTGGAGCTTCAAATTTACTTAGTGATTCTGTATCAAGCGACTATTCAAGTACAAACATACAAGTAGCCGGTATTGATGAAGTGGATATCTTAAAAAATGACGGAAAGTATATTTATACTATTGCAGAGAATAAATTAGTTATTATCGAGGCGTTCCCGGCGGAGACAATGAAGAAACTGTCGGAAGTAGAAATAGAAAAGGATTATCGTGCCATTGATTTATTTTTATCAGGAGATAAGTTGTTCTTAGTAACAGACGACTGCGTCGGTAAATACAGATATAATATAACAGAAATTACGACGAAGGTTATTGTTTTTGATCTTTCTGACAGAACAGCACCGAAATCGGTAAAAACATTTGAATTTAAGGGTGCATATACTTCTTCGAGAATGATTGATGGTAAAGTTTACCTTTTCTCGAATATGTCGGCAAGTAAATATGGTCCGCTTCCGCAATATAGAGAGAGCGAATTTACAAATTTTGAGGAAGTTTCCTTAAGTGAAATTCAATATGTGCCGAATGACAGTTATACAAGCTATACACAAATCTTTGTATTTGATTTGGCAACTCCGTTAAATTCGCCTAAGATTGTGACTTATCTCGGTTCGTCTGCACAAAACGTATATATGTCGCAAGGTAACTTGTATATGGCACAAGCGAAAAATGGCGATACCGTTGTCTATAAATTCAGTTTAGGTCGTGAATATCCTCGGTTTGAGGCAAAAGTTACTGTTGACGGAAAGATTATTAATCAGTTTGCAATGGATGAATATAACGGGAATTTTAGAATTGCGACAGAGAAAAATAGCCGTAGTGCGGTGTATGTATTAAGTGAAAGTATGCATATTCTCGGTAGTGTGAAAAATATCGCAAAAGGCGAATCCTTAAGGTCCGTTCGTTTTGAAGGAAACCGAGGCTATTTGGTAACTTTCCGTAATACCGATCCGTTGTTTGTGCTTGATTTAAGTAACGCAAGAGCGCCGAAGATGTTAGGAGAATTAAAGATTACGGGATACAGTACATATTTACATACTTATGATGAGAATCACGTGATTGGATTTGGATACGACGGGACATCAACGGGAACAAACGGTAAGTTAAAGATTGCGTTGTTTGATATTACCGATGTGACAAATCCAAGGGAACAATTTAAGGAAGTTTTGGACGCAAGAGATTCGGAATTATTGACGAATCATAAATCCTTATTATTCTCAAAGGAAAAGGATTTAATTGCTTTTTCGGTAGGAAAACGCTCTTACGGAAAAACAGAAAATAAAGTTGGTAAAGTGTTTACGATTGATTTAGAGAATGGCTTTACATTAAGAGGGGAAATTAAGCATGATTCTGATGTAAACAGAATGCTATTCATGGATGATACGTTATATGGAGTTTCTGATACGGATGTGTCGGCACATGATATTAATACGGTAAAAGAAATCAAGAGAATTGAGATTTAAATGGGAAAACGGTCGCGATTTGCGACCGTTTTCTTAATCTTCCGTTTTGGTTGTTAAGGATTTTAACAAGGCATTTTGCTGCAAGGTGAGTAATGAGTTGTTTAAGGATGAGGTTGGAAATAAGCTGTTTTGGTTGGAGGAGCTGAAAAGTGAAGAAGTGTTAAAGGTAGATTGCGTTGCTATTAACGAATTAAGAAGATTTACAGGGTCGCTTTCATTACTTTCGCTTGTTTGTGTAGAGGTAGCAGTTTCGGTGGAATTGCTTAGCTGTACTTTTTCTAATAATTCCTGAAATTTATTTTGTACTGAAACGGTTTCGGGAAGTCTTTGCTTGATTTCGGTAACTTTAGATTGATAGAGACTGTTCATTTGATTAATATTCATAGTTTTCACTCCTGTCGGATAAAAGTCTATTTAAATTATAACATTTTGACATATTGAAAACAAGTTTTGAATATGATTTTAAAGATAGGAAAGTTACAGTCAGACTTAAATTGTTACAAATATATCGGGACGTCGAGGACGCCGTCCCCTACAATGATTGTACCATTATGGCAGAAAGATATAGTTTGACTTGTAACATAGAAAATAGATAGAAACGGAGATGAGGAAAATGCCGATTGAAGAGAAAAAACAAGCTGTGAAGACACAGCATAATTTTTTATTGGAAAACCGCGAAAAAATGAGCTTATCCGGGGTGATTGACGTGGATATTTTTAATCCGGATATGGTGGTGGTGCAGACGGAGATGGGAATGTTGACGATAAAGGGTGTAGACTTGCATATCAGCAAGCTGAATTTAGAATCGTCGGAATTGTGCTTGGAAGGGGAAATTAACAGTTGTATTTATTCCGAAAAAACGGGTAGCACCGGTGGCGGACTGTTAAGCAAGATTTTTAAGTAAATGACGGAGGGTTGAGGTTCTATGATGATTACGCGAGAACTTACCATTTTTCTGTACTTTATTTTAGCGGGAATGATTGGCAGTATTTTTTTTGATTTTCTTCGAGCAATTCGACATAACCGAAAGAATAATACGCTGATGGTTGCTTTGGAAGATTTTTTGTTTTGGCTTTTAATCGGCGGATTGTTTTTGAGTTTTATCTATATGTTGGATGCGGAAAGCATTCGGCTGTATATGTTTGTGGGGATGTTTTTAGGGGCTTGTCTGTATTTTTTAACTTTTGGCAAATATATTTATAAACTTTTGGATTTTGTTTGCCGATATATAGGAGTCATTATGGGAAATATCGGTAAGTGGTCAAAGGGGGCAGACAATGAAAAAGAAAATGAACCCGCTTAAATTTTTAATGATTCTTTTCTTGATTTTTTATGCGTCTTATGCGTTGATTCGTCAGGAAATTGAAATAAAGAAGTATGATAAAGAGAAGCAGTATTATATGGAGCAAATTGAATTGGCAAAGGCAAAGCAGGAAGAGTATAAAAAATATTCGGAATATGTAAAGACGGATGCTTTTATTGAAAAAATTGCTCGGGAAAAATTGGGAATGCTTTTGCCGGAAGAGAAGATTTATATTGAGTATAACGGATAAAAGTGAGATATATTGTGAAATTTGTCGAAATTCATGTTGAAAAACATGTTGACGTAATATTAAAAATGGTGTAAAATGTTAATAAGAGTTATTTTAGAAAGGAAGACGTTTTTATGTCGTTGAAAGCAGGAGAAATTGTTGAAGGGGTAGTAAAAACCATTACAAACTTCGGGGCATTTATTGATTTGGGAGACGGAGCAACCGGATTGGTTCATATTTCAGAGGTTTCCAATGAATATGTGAAGGATATTTCGGAGTTCTTGAAACAGGATCAGAAAGTAAAGGTAAAAGTTTTAGCGATTGATGAGGAAAATAAAAAAATTACTTTGTCAATCAAGCGTGCGATGGAGACGAAGAATGAAAATAGAAGACCTTCGCCGAAACCGGCAGCAGAATTATCTTTTGAGGACAGATTGAGTAAATTCTTAAAAGATAGCGAAGAGAGACAAAGTGATGTAAGAAGAAGCTTTGAAGCGAAACGCGGAAAGGCAAATCGAAGATAGAAAGGTTTTAATATGGAAAATAAAACTGTTGCAGAACTTAGAACTTTAGCGGAAGAAGCCGGTATTTCCGGATTTTCAAAAATGAAGAAAAGCGAATTGGTAGAGGCTTTACAGAATTTAGAGGTGAAAAAAGAGGAACCTGTCGCGAAATCTTCCCAACAGAGAGAAGAACCCGAAGACGCAGAAGGTATTTTAGAGGTACTGACTGATGGCTTCGGATTTTTGCGTTGTGAAAACTATTTAAGCGGTACGCAGGATATTTATGTGTCGCCGGTACAAATTCGGAGATTTAATTTGAAAACCGGAGATATGATTTCTTGCAAGGTTCGCCCTTGTCGAGAGGGAGAGAGATTCCGTGCTTTAATTTATGTGAATAGCGTAAATGGTGATTCGATTGAAAATACCCTAAAAAGGAAGCCGTTTGAACAATTGGTACCGATTTTTCCGAACGAGAGGTTGCGTCTTGAGACGGAACGCCAGGAAACGGCGACGCGATTGATTGACTTGATTGCCCCGATCGGAAAGGGACAGCGCGGTATGATTGTGGCACCGCCGAAAGCCGGAAAAACAGTATTACTGAAAAAGATTGCGAATTCTATTTCGAAAAATTATCCGGATGTTACACTAATTGTCCTTTTGATTGATGAGCGACCGGAGGAAGTAACGGATATGCAACGTTCAATTGACGGCGAAGTGATTTATTCAACGTTTGATGAGCTTCCGGAGCATCATGTGAAGGTTGCAGAGATGGTATTGGAGAGAGCTGAGCGTTTGGTAGAGCATAAGAAAGATGTGGTTGTGTTGATGGATAGTATTACGCGTCTTGCTCGTGCATATAATTTGACGATACCGCCGACAGGAAGAACGTTATCGGGTGGTTTGGATCCGGGAGCTTTGCATAAGCCGAAGAAATTTTTCGGCGCGGCGAGAAATATTGAAAACGGCGGTAGCTTGACGATTTTGGCGACAGCTTTGATTGAGACGGGAAGCCGTATGGATGATGTGATTTTTGAGGAATTTAAGGGAACCGGTAATATGGAATTGCATTTGGACAGAAAGTTATCGGAGAGAAGAATTTTCCCGGCGATTGATATGAATAAATCCGGAACGCGTAGAGAGGAATTGCTTCTTTCAAAGGAAGAAGCGGAGGCGATTTTGAATATTCGTCGTAAGATGGGAAATCAGGGAAACAGTGATGTGGCGGAGACGTTGCTGAATTTGTTGATTGGCACAAAGGATAATAAAGAGTTTGTAGAGAAAATCAATAAATCATTTCGGTAATGAGGAAGAATATAAATTGAGACCAATTTAATATAGAATTGGTCTTTTTTATGCCTTTATTTCTAACTTATGATGATATTCTTAATAAAATGGAAAGAAATAGTAGATTTTTTTATCATCTGTGATATACTTCACGAAGAGGTAAATATAGTTTATTTTCTTTGTTATATAAGAAAAGGATAAAAAATAGAGAGGTGTGTTGAAAATGAGCATTGTTGTGCTTGATAGTGGTTGATTTGAAACGGAGAGAAAAAGCTTTTTACCTTGTTGTCACTTAGCGTTGTTTTTATCAAAAGATCGAAGAACTTAGAAAGGATGTAGTATCATGAAATCTTTTGTTCAGCGCGTCGTCTCGTGGTATTTAGTTGTTTGTTTCTTGTCTTTGATGATGCCGGTTTCTGTACTTAGTGAGGAATGTTCTCATACAAACTATATTGATTATTATCAGACGTCGGAATATTGTTATGATAATTGGGATAAATATGGAAATATCATTTATGATGAAACTTTCCATACCGTAATGCATTATTATAATCGTATTTGCGATGACTGTGGTGCGACTCTCGAAGAGAGGATTCCTGTAACGGAGTATATTGAGCATGATTTTGATAACGGTTGGTGCGATTGTGGTTATGCAAAACCCTGTGAACATAATTATACAGATTATTATCGTAGTAGCAGTTTTACGTGGAACTATAATGATCGGCAACATGAGGTTGAGCATATTTATGATCGTATTTGCAAGGATTGTGGAGAGTTCCTAAAAGAAGTAACGGATTATGAGTGGCAAGATCATTACTTTGATGGGACTTGTTGCGATTGCGGTTATACGAAACCGGAAGAAAAGTGTGAACATAACGATTATCGAGATGACTACAGCGGAAGAAGCGAATATACGGGAAGTTATAATGAAGAACAGCATGAAGTGAGGCATTATTACAACCGTATCTGTAACCGTTGCGAAGAGTTTCTTGGAGAGATAACCGGAGATGAGTGGCAAGATC
>JAGBIO010000034.1 GCA_017934955.1 Clostridia bacterium | reverse complement strand
TTCTGCCTTTTCTGTGGACAGCATAAATGCTGTCCCTACAGTGTTCCTGCCTTCTATAGCTACAATTCAAAAAATATCGATAAAACGCGATTTGTACGGACAGCATTCATGCTGTCCTGCTTTCTGCCTTTTCTGTGGACACAATAAATTGTGTCCTAATTCTATCCCTCACCAATTTTAAAGGCAGCCACTCAAGCTGCCCTTCTTCTAAATTGTATTTCTCGTATAATACTCATTCGACAAAGAATAATTTGACTTCTTATCAATTCTTCCCGTAATCGTAATCTTAAGCCCATTTACTTTCATCAAATCTTCTCCGCTTTCCGAATCCACATTACTCGACATACGCTTCACAATAAACTCTGCAATATTTCCATACTCTGCAGAATCCAAAAGATTATCCTCCGCATCCTCCATCTCATACTTCACCGTTGCGGTATCAGGGTCGTAGGTATAAGTCGCGGTAATCCCTCCCGGTTTCCGAATTTCAATACTGCCTCCACTTTCATTTTCCTTTCCTTCCAAATCAGCGCTCGAATAAGTCACCGGCATACTCGCCTCCTGAACATTCTGCTGCATATTATTCATCAACTGATTCACCGTAGTTTGAACCACCATTTTGTTACTCACATTTGCCGAATCCTCAATCGCGCCGTTAATATAATTCCAAATCAACGGCAAAACCACAAAAAACATAGCCATAACGATAATCAATTCCACCATCGTAATTCCTTTTTCATCCGACCGCATACACAATCACCTCTCCAATAAGGGCTTGCCCCGTCATTCATCGTGGCAAGCAGGCGACTTTTGTCGCCTGTCCTTCAGTGGGGGATTGTGTCCCACTCTGAAGGAAAAATGGAACCCGCTGCCTTAGCGGCGGGAGACATTCTTGCCTAAGTTACACTCTTCCGACATTCTGTTTCTTCCAATTTGTAATATTGATTAAATCATTCACGTTAATAAACGTATCATTTACCTCCGTCACAACATACGTCGTACCGGAATTATCATATTCAAAAATCTCATAAAGTCCGCCGTTACTTCCCGTTTCCTCAGAGTTCTTCCCTAAATAATTTTGAATAATGGTATTAATATTTTCCTCCTTCGCATCCGCCAAATGTAAAGTACCACCACCGGTAACGGTAAGATTTCCACCAACCACAATCATTCCTGAAAACGTAGCATTATCCGAAACGGTAATCTCTAAATTCCCTCTGCAAATAATAATGCCTTTATTATTACTGCCTGCCAAAGTAATTTTAGTCGTTTTTCCTGCATCCATATCATAAATCAGTCGATAATCTCCCGTCGTCTTAGAAGAAAGACCGGAATTCGTTTTTATCCAGCCGTTTTCTCCGAAAATTCGCGTCTTTGCCTTTGTCGTATCCGGTTTTCCATCCTCCCCAATCGGACGATATCCGAAATACTGCGTATATTTCTCATACTCCACCGCCAAATTATCCTTAAAGGCTGTATTCGTCGGCGTAACAGGAAGAATAACGTTTTTACTTGCATTAAATCCGGTTCCAATCATATATTTTACCGTCGCCGTCACCTTTAATCGTTTTAAAATATCCGCATACTCTGAAGCATACTGCATAAAATATTCCCATTTATTTTGCGTATCAAAGCTACTGTAATCATCACTATTATAAATATTATCCGCTTTAATAAAGGAATCCGCCAAATGAATCGGTACTTCACTTTTTCCGTAATCCCCCGACTTATTCTTAATAAAATAAGTAGAATACTTCACTTTATCCGCCGTATAAGTCGTATTATCATATAGTGGTGTCTGATACGCCAAATAATTGCCTCGAATAGCGATACTCTCTCCGGTTTTATACACAATATCCTCATTACGATGCGTACCACTTCCCGCAGCAACCTTCACAGGCTCTCCATTCTCATTAATAATATAATCTCCTGCAGAATCCGGTATCAGATTTCTTCTCTCGCTTACCGCCCCATCAATAAACGCTCTTCCCGCAAGATATAAATTCCCGAATTGCAACGTCTTTTTCTCCAATTTATCCGAATTCACCACAATAGCACTGCTCGCATCCGGTCCCTCATCGTTTATATCGTTAAATCCGTAATAATTAGCTTCGGTAGCTTGTGTAACCGTAACCTCTCCATCCGTATTCAATTCCAAATCATCTTTCGCCACTACATTTCCATTAAAGCGAATCGTATATTTCGCACTCTCACTATCACTCGCCTGTCCCACATATAAATTTCTGTAATAAAACGGATTCGTTCCCGTACTAAGTTCCGATCCGTTTTTCATCACCACATCCCCATTAACGGCAATTCTCGAATCACTCGTACCTCCGTTCTCCTTCGCAATCAAGGTAGCGCCCTCATATAAAACAATACCATTATCTACATCTTCTCCCGAAGCCTCATTATATGTCGTCACCGTAATATCATTCGCAACTTCCAAATGCGTATTATTCATTACATTTAACGTTCCGCCAACCGTAACTCCCTGATTGGTGATCGGGTTACTTAACGCAACCGGCTGCTGTTCAATATTGGTAACCGAATCAAATTCCGGCGTTCCAACCACAAAGGTAGACGAAATATATGTAGGAAGTGTTGTCTTATTTCTTCGAAAATCGACACGTGCATTAACGTTTAATATATCGTCCAACGGATCTTCATCCGTCAAATTAGCCGTGATTTTTAAATAAGAATCCTTTGTCACATCACTTCCATCTGTAATAATTTCAATGGCATCCGCCGAAATCGAAGTATAATTTTCCTCTTTATTAATCTGATTAAGTACATTACTAAATTCATCCGTCGTGCCATCCTGCAATGTAACCGTATTTTGAAAATAATCTTGATAATGATATTGAAAGACCTTATTATACGCAAGTTTTAAATTCGCATCATTAATCATTCCGTCTTCCGAATTCACCACCGAACCGACATATAACGGACTCATAATATCCGATTCCAATTCCCCATCATGAATTTCCGAAAGTCTTCGATTTAACTGATAATTTAAATAAATTTCTTTTGCCTCCTGCAAAGTCGCAGCATTCTTCAACTGATTTTTTATCTCCTCCGACGAAACTCCCAAATCCGGAATCATCTCTGCAATATTTTGATTATGATTATCACTCGCTTTAATCCAAAGATCCTCATATTCCGCACGTAATGCAGCATACTGCGTTCTCTGCAATTCCGAAGTCGCATTAACCGCCTGCGTCGCATTACTCTTCGCATACTCAATCGCATTAATCACCGTCTCACGAATCACCAAATAGATTCGATCCATCGCCATTTCCGCTTCATACTCCGAACTTCTTAACGTATTATCCATCTCACGCAACCGATAATTATACACAACCATGCCAAGTAATGGCACCCCAATCAGTGTCATAACAAGAACCATCAATATTACACTCGTTAAAATCGATCCACGTTCTTGCCTTTTCATGCAAACTCCTTCCACATCATTCTATCTTTCCTGCTTTCTGCCCTTTCTGTGGACACAATAAATTGTGTCCCTACACACACTCTCTATCCGTACGGACAGCATTCATGCTGTCCTATTTTCTGCCCTTTCTGTGGACACACTCTCTATCCGTACGGACACAATTTATTGTGTCCCGCTTTCTTCCTTTTCCCTTTGAATCGTAAAAGTCGTATTCATACTCGCCCGAATCGTCTCATCCACTCGAGAAGTAACCGTAATCGTTGCATTATAAAAATCCTCACTCTTACTGGAAACACTGTCCTTCTTTCCCAAATGAAACGTCTTAAAAGAAGTATATTCTCTCGACAATCGATTCTCCGGATATCCCTTTAAATTCACTTTCTGCTTTCCCTTTGTATAAATATTCAAAGCAGACGGCGTTCTCTTATCTATCTGAAACGTCGCCTCCTGACTATCGCTGATATTCTCAATTAAAATATCGTAAGTAGCATCTTGATTGTTATCCTCACTCGTTCGAATAATAAAATCCGAGCAAGTAATCGAAAAACCGGAATGTTCTGCACTTCCCTCCGTTATGTTAAACAACGTACCATCCGTTTCAATCGTATACGCAAACTCCGTCGGCGTATTTCCACTGATATCCTGTCCCACCTCTTCACTTTTAACCTCAATCACAATATCGTACGGTTCGGTTAACGTCCCGATATCCGATAAAATATCTTCGCTCTTCTTCGTTACCGTCCTATCTATCGTAAGGTCTAAGCTATCAATTCCATAATAATTCTTTCCATCCTTTAACTGTTCCGCAACAAACTGTGCCACCTTATTCACTTCTGTTTTTTTCTGTCCTCTTGCCTGAGTCTTAAAAGAATCCATAAAAACATTCGCCAACGGAATCCCAACAATAGCAAGCAATACCAGTGCCGCCACAACTTCCACTAAAGTAAAGCCTCGCTCTGAATGCCTCATTTTTTCTCCACCTCAACACTTCCCGACTTCGTAATCTTCACACGTCCGTCCAAATCATTATAAACAATCACGCTCACCGCTTTCTCCAAGCGATTCTCTATCGTCAAATTAACCTTTATTTGATCCGTATCTAATTTCCGCTTACAACTCAAAACATCAAACTTCACCTTATCGCCAACCGTGATTTTATCCGTTTGCGTCTGTCCTCCAACCGAATATTGACAATAAAATTGGCTTTCCTCTTTATAAAAACTTACCTTCACATCCGTTTCTTCATTTTCATCTCTTGTCAAGGATTTTCCGCTTTCGGTAGAAAGCGTAACCGCCGCTGCATCCGAATTACTCGGTCGAATTGTCAAATTCACATCAAAATCCCGTAAAACAATTTCTTCTTCCTCTTTCACCGCCTTATCCTTCTTCACCAAAGAAAAAGAATTTGAACTGCCGCCAACTCCCGCTTTCGCAGAAGTTCCGATAAAACTAATCAAGCAATCAACACGATACTCGCCGTTCTCCTCCGTCACATCAAATTTATTCATCGCCACAGCAACATCAAGCTTCTGTAACGCATCCAAGAACTCCTTAATCAAACTCTCATTACCGGAAAAAGTAATCGTTACCGGCAACTTATAGCAATTCACCTTTTGTCCCTTATCGTTATCCGTCAAACCTTCGGTAACCGAACCATAAAACTCGCTCAAAGCAGTTAAATTATCGTTTTCATCCTTTATCTGAAAGAAAAGATCCTCTATCGATTCCTGCGATAACTCCGCCATAAACGCCTTTTTATTCTCATTCAATAAAAACGCCTGCTTCGTAAGTTCCTCAACTTGCTTCGTCGCATCATCCTGTGTATTCTGCATACCGCAAGCCGTCAATAAAACCATAATTCCAATCGCTACCAACACATGAGTTCTCATAAAAAACCTCCGAACCGCTTTCTCTCAAAATGCACCAACTGCTATCCTACGCTTCATCTTTTGCCATATAAAAATTCAACACCATCGTTCCTCTTAACTCACCCGTCAAAGAATTTTTCCCTAACGTATAAGACTCCAACGACACCCTGCTCCCCAAATGATCAATATACTCCATTAATTTTTTTGTCTGTTCATAAGTAGCCGTAAAAGAAGAAGTCGTAACCTTAAATTTAAGAATACCCTTCACTTCAGGAACCTCTGTCGCTTCCGAAATAACTCGATTTTTTTTATCCCACCGGATTCCAACCTTATCCTGCATATCCTCTAAAATATTAATAATCTCCGCCTCATCAATCGGAAGAATCGCCGTTTCACTCGCCAAAATCTCGGTGTTCATTTCCTCAATTTGCTGACTTAAAACCTCCACCGAATTCTCTTTTCTTAAAATTTCTTCATACTTAGCCTTCAAACGTTTCAATTCCGAACTCGCTTCTACGTTCTCTTTCCAAAGTCCATTCCCGATTAAAAAAATTGCAACAATAAAAATAACAATTCCCAACAAAATCAATAATTCTTTGCGATTCTTCAAATCCTTCAAATTGATATCTTTTAAATCCATATTTTTTAATTTCGAAAAATCAATGTTCATGATTACCTCCCCTGCTTTCCTGTATTATCGAAGGTAAATTTCATTGTAAACTTTTCATTTCTTATCGACGTTGCATTTCCGGAAAGCGCCTTAAACTCCTCACTGTTTTTCAAAGCATAAAACTCTATTTCATCCGGGCAACTGCAATTTAAAGTAATACTATTCACCTTAAAATCATATCCGGTCACTTCCACTAAAGGATACAAGCTTAATAAATTCTCAATCGATGCAAGTTTATCCAAATGATTCTCTGCCCCCTCCGGAACAGATTCCATTTTCTTTTTATTCGCCTCATTCTTCGAAGTAAGACGATTCAACTCCTCCTGTAAAGCAACAACTTCCTTCTTCTCTACAATCATACCCTTATACTTCATAATTTCATTATTCGTTAAAAACGTATGGAAATTAATAAGACACAACACCAGAATCATCAAACAAGCAACTAAAATCGCAGATTTATACACAATCGGATCAATCGACTGATACCACTTCGTAAGCGCCAATTTTCCCTTTATAATTCTTACTCGTTTTCCTTCCATTGGTACTGCGCCTAAGCAATTCTCCAGTGTCACCTGTCTCGGCTTCAAATTCTTCTCCGCACGTTCCCCAAACTGAACACGATCAAAAGACTTAATCTTCTCCGTCTCAACACCAAGCGTCGTCTGCACAAACTCACAAATTCCCGAAATTTTACTTGCAATTCCGATAATATAAATCTTCGATACAGTATTTCTTGTATGATTCGAATTATAAAACTCAATTAAAGTCGAAATATCCGTTAGCATTCCCCCAAGCACATTTCGGAAAATATCCGCCACAATATATACAGGATCATCCTTCTTCAAACTGCCCTCCATGATGACACTGTTATAATCTCTCTTTAACTTTTCTCCCTTCGTTAACGTACACTTAAAATGCATTGCAATCTCTTTAGTAATATCATCCGACCCGATTTTCAAAACCCGGTTATACATCAACACGCCGTCAGACACAATAATAAAATTGGTATTCTTCGAACCCAAATCAATTACCGCATACGTACCGGCGTTATATCCCATTTCCAAATCAAACAAATTAAACAATCCAAAACCCGAAAAACTGAATGTTTTTAAAATCAAATTCAATTTCTCCGCAATTTTAATATACGGCTCAATAATTTCATTCGGAATCGCAGCAATTAAAAGCTTCGAATTTCCACGTTTTGCATCAATCGCAGTATAAGCCAACGTATATTCCGAAAGATCCACCGGAAAAATATCCGCTGAATTATTTTTAATAAAACTAATCACATCTTTCTTCGACATTGCCGGAACATTCATTTCTCTCGTAATAATATCCATAGAAGAAAGCGACACCGTCAACTGTCTGGTCGTGATTTTTTCCTCTTTCATCCGCGCCATAAGCTCATTCACAAGCTCATCATAATTTACAATCACGTCATCCTCAAGCGTTCCCGGCGGAGTAGCAAAAATAAAACCTTTCTCTATATTAATTTTCCGAGCCTCTGGAACAACCTCAATCATTTTCGTATTATAATTCCCAACCTCTAACATCAAATGACGCTCCTTGCCCTTAAACATCCTGTCAATTTCACTTTTCGAAGATTTCATTTTTTTACTCACCGTCCCTTTATTCGCTGATAAACAAATCTCAACAAATAAAACCCGTTATTTGCTGACATTTATTCATCAATTCTCATTCGTACTTGTATTCTCTTCCCCTCTGTACGGACACAATTTATTGTATCCCTATTTTGCTTATTTCTCTTTCCCTCTGTACGGACAGCATTCATGCTGTCCCTATTTTGCTTATTTCTCTTTCCCTCTGTACGGACACAATTTATTGTGTCCCTATTCGGCTTATTTCTCTTTCTGTACGGACAGCATTCATGCTGTCCCGCCTTTCTTCTCACACCTGCGATTCACCTGTATCATCAAAAAAACAAGCACCACCGAAAACACCACACAAGAAATAAAAAAGAAAACTTGAAAACCAAAAACTCTATACAAAACAAAATAAGCTAATCCATTCATAAGTTCAATGCACGGATATTGCAAAGAGAGTTTCTCTTTGCAATATCGGCATTTACCACCTAAAATTAAATAGCTTATCACAGGAATTAAATCATACCATTTAATTTCTTTCTGACAACTCATACAATGAGATCGCCCAAATACAATCGTCTCGCCCTTAGGAATTCGATAAATACATACATTCAGAAAGCTACCAATAAAAGTACCAAATATTAAAACAAAAATACTCTCCATCATAAGTAACTTTCCTTTCTATTTATCGTTCAATGTAAATTATTCCGGACGAATTTCCATCATAATTCTCAACAGAATCACTTGTAATACTACTGCCGGAAGTTCCTATCGATACGACCACTTTCCACTCACCATCTTTTTTTATCATACCGATAAAAAACTCCTGTAACGGTTCCGTTACTTTATTTTCATTAAGTAAAGAACACGGCTTCGTATTTACTACATCTAAATATCTGCTAAGCCCCGTAACCTCCGTAAACCGAATAGTAGTATCCACTTGAAGTTCTGTCGAAAACTCCTTTAACTTCTCGTCTGTAGAACAATCGCTATACCAGCACTTAACCGCATCCGCGATATTCGCCGCCGAAGAACGATCGGTATTCACCTTCATCCGATGCGTTAACGTAGGATATAACGGAATGATGATCATCATAATAGCCGCTAAGATAACAAGCACAAAAACCAGTTCCACTAATGTAAAGCCCTTTGCATTATCTTCTGTTATTCTCTTCAAGAATCCGCGCTCCCTTACGGTTCAATATAAGCAATTCCTGCACCATTACCATCATAACCGGCAGTTAATGTAGCAGCAGAAGTGTTAATCGTCATATAACCGGTTTCCGAGGATGAAACAATTGCAACTACAATTTTAGCATCCGCACTCGTTTCATCTGCCGTCAAAAACACACCATAAACTTGATTTGCAATCTTTTGTCCTTTATCAGTACCATCAACTGTTCCCTTCATAGAAGAAGGAACTTGATTCCAACTAATATACTCTTTAATTCCAATTAAGTTCTCATATCTTGTTGGTGTTGTATTATCAACAGCCTTTACCGGTAAATCTTCCGGTGCATACTTACCCTCAACAGTAACTACACCATTTGTCACAGTTGCTGCCGCTGTTCCATCATGTTCGCTAATCAAACCTGAATCTGTCGTGCAGTCGGTAAACCATACACGAACTGCCTTACCGATTTGTGCCGCTGTCGCCTTATCGGCTCTTACCTGCATTCTCTGTTGAATTCCCGAGAAATTCGGAATCGCAATCAACATGATTATTGCTAAAATTGCGATTACAATAATTAACTCAACTAATGTAAAACCTTTATTATTTTTCATTTTCTTATTCCTCCTTATTTTTCGTTACGGTTCAACGTATGCTACAGCAGAAGTACTGCCATCATAATTAGCCGTAATCGGTGTTCCAAATGTAGGTTCTGTTAAATTACCATCTGGATCACCACCAGCATCTTCACCTTCAGCACAGATAGAAACAAGGATTTTAGCTCCAGCACTTGTAGCATCTTCAGAAAGCGTTACACAATAATGCTGATATTTAACTTTATTTCCGTTTGCTCCCGTTTTTAATGACACAGGTGTTTGACCTTTGCTAATATATCCTTCAATTCCCGCCAATGTATCATATTTTACTACCTTCGGATCAGTAAGTTCATTTTGGGTAGGTAAGCCCTTGATATTCTTATCTGTACCACCAATATTTACTGTTGCAGCTACCGGAAGAACTTGCCCTTCTGCTATTGCTGTCAAAGTCTTGTCCGTTGTATAATCCATAAACCAAACTCTAACTGCCTTACCGATTTGTGCTGCCGTCGCCTTATCGGCTCTTACCTGCATTCTCTGCTGAATTCCGGAAAAGTTAGGAATCGCAATCAACATAATTATCGCTAAAATCGCTATTACAATAATTAGTTCTACTAACGTAAATCCTTTGTTGCTTTTTAAACTTTTTACCATAATATTTCCTCCTTTAAATTTTTACATATATACACTCTTTGTTTCCAAAGAAATTGTATCAACCTAAACTGTTGTACATCGTAAACATCGGTTCCAATACCGACATAACGATAAATCCTACCACTCCTGCCAAAACTAAAATAATCATTGGTTCAATCAATGTTGTTAATCTTGCGGAAAGGTTTTCTACTTCCATATCATAAAACTCCGCACACTTTTCCATCATCTCATCCAACGCACCCGTTTCTTCACCCGTTCGCATCAAAGAAATAACCATCTTCGGAAACCGTTTCATATTCGCCATCGGACCGGATAAAGACTTACCCGAAGTAACTTCATCCACCACTTTCATCAAATCGCGTTCAATGACTTTATTCGAAACAATTCTCGAAGAAAGCTCCAAAGAACGAATCATCGGAACACCCGATTTCAACATAATACTCAACGTTCTGGTAAATCTCGCCACAATCGACTTCAAAACCAAAGACCGAAATATCGGCAAATGCAACAAGAAATTATCCTTATGATAGCGACCTCGTGCAGTATTCACATACTTCACCAAACCGAATATCCCTAAGCCGACACCAAGGAAAACAGCCCACCACCACTTTGTCAAGAAATCACTTAGTGCAATTAAGAACTTCGTACTTCCCGGAAGTTCCACCTGCATACTGTCAAACATAGTAACAAACTGAGGAACAACCTGCGTCACCAAGATATACACAACCACAATCGTAACAACAATTACCACAACCGGATAAATCAAAGAATTTCGAACCTGTTCCACTACCTTTGTATCTTTCTCATAATAAGCGGACATTCTCTCCATGACTTCATCCAAAAAACCTCCGGCTTCTCCGGCTTCCACCATGTTCACAAATAAGTCCGGGAAACGCTTCGTACTCGCAATCGCCTGCGAAAGCGACATTCCCTTTAATACCTCATCATACGCAGCGGATATTGCTTTTTTCGCTCGCTTATCCTCTAACTGATCCTTCAAGATATCTAAAGAGGCTGAAACCGAAATTCCCGCTCTCAAAAGCATCGAAAACTGTTTCGAGAACAACGCCACCTGCTTAGAAGGAAGACTTCCGTTACCACCGATTTCTATTTCTTTATCAAAAATTGTTTCCTCACGAATCGAAACAATATAATATCCCTTATTCTTCAGAACACTTGCTACTGTCTCCTTATTAGGTGCCTCAACTCTAATTCTGCTGTCACGCTTACCATCCTTATCAATAGCAACACACCTATACTTCGGCAATCATTCTCACCTCTTTATCTTTAGCATCATTATATATATCGTCAGATTCATCGAAAAACTTTAGTTTTTATGTCGATTTTTTTGCATTATCACCATAAAATTCAAAATTTAAACTCACCAAATCCCTCAACACTCCATTTATCGTTAAAATAAAAAAAAACTTTAACACATTCGCTAAAGTTTTTTCATCGGGGACGTTTCCATTTTCGAAAATCTCCTTCTTTTTTTCATCGGGGACGTTTCTGTTTTCGAAAATCTCCTTCTTTTTTTCATCGGGGACGTTTCTGTTTTGCTAAATCTCCTTCTTTTATCACTCGCTTTTTTCCTTCACTACATAAATCGGTCTCTTCTTCGTCTCCAAATATGTCTTCGCAAGATATTCTCCCAAAATACCGATACAAAACAACTGAATTCCGCCAATAAAAAAGATGATACAAGCCAAAGACGGCCACCCCGCCGTAGAATCCCCCCACACCAAAGTACGAACAATAATCACGCAAATCAAAATCAGCGAAATAAAACAAAACAAAATTCCCAATAATGCCGCAAACGTCAAAGGCATCGTCGAATATCCCACAATTCCTTCAATCGAATACTGCAACAGCGAAAAAAATGACCACTTTGTCTTTCCCGCCGCACGATTCACATTTTCATAAGGAATCCACTTCGTTTCAAAACCAACCCAAGAAAAAATTCCCTTCGAAAACCGGTTAACCTCCGAAACCTCCAAAATCGCATTCACCATCGAACGCTTCATCATCCGAAAATCCCGAGCACCATCCACAATATTAATCTTCGCCAATCGATTAATAATCCGATAAAACATTCTCGCAAAAAAAGAACGAAGAACCGGCTCTCCCTTTCGCGTCACACGTCTTGTAGCAACACAATCCACTTCTCCCTCTGTTAAACTCCGATACATCTCCGGAATCAACGTCGGAGGATCCTGCAAATCCGCATCCGTCAAAACCACAAAATCCCCGGTCGCCTCTTTCAGCCCCGCATAAATCGCCGCCTCTTTTCCAAAGTTTCGCGAAAAAGAAATAAACTTCATTCGATCATCCTTCTTCGAAAACTCCTTCAAAACCTTCAAAGTCCCGTCCGACGAACCATCATTCACAAACAAAACTTCAAACACACACTCCTTCATCGAAGAAATCACTTTCACAATTTCTTCAAAAAAAAGCGGTAACACTTCCTCCTCATTAAAGCAAGGCACAATCACCGAAATCTTATCCACAACCCAACCTCCTCTATTTTAACATCAGCCTCTCTCCCTCTCCGTACGGACACAATTTATTGTGTCCATCGCAATTTCAGCCTCTCTCTCTCCGTACGGACAGCATTCATGCTGTCCATTTTAACATCAGCCTCTCTCCCTCCGTACGGATAGCATTCATGCTGTCCTTCTACAATTTCTCCTTCAAGCGATACAAAATATTCAACGCATCAATCGGCGTAACACCGTTCAAATCAAGTTTCTCCAACTCATCCGCAATCTTGGTTCCCTTATAATTAAACATATCTACCTGTCCGGCAACTACCGCTTCCGCCTTCTTCGCTTCCTTCATCTGACGCTTTCCGAGATCTGCATCCTCTAACTTCTTTAAAACTTCCTTCGCACGATTCACCACCGCATAAGGAACTCCCGCCAACTTCGCCACATGAATTCCGTAACTGCCATCCGCACCGCCACGAATGATTTTTCTTAGGAAAATAACATCATCGCCCTTTTCCTTCACCGAAATACAATAATTCTTAATGCCTTCCATCTTATTTTCCAAATCCGTCAACTCATGATAATGCGTCGCAAACAACGTTCTCGCACCAACTGTCTCACTCATATACTCAATTACCGCCCAAGCAATGCTAAGACCATCAAACGTACTCGTACCACGCCCGATTTCATCCAACACTACAAGGCTGTTTTTCGTCGCATGATTCAAAATATTCGCCACTTCCGACATTTCCACCATAAAGGTCGACTGCCCTTGCGCCAAATCATCCGACGCCCCGACTCTCGTAAAAATACGATCCGCAATCCCAATCTTCGCCGAGGTCGCCGGCACAAAACTTCCAATCTGCGCCATCAACGTAATCAATGCCACCTGCCGCATATAGGTCGATTTACCCGCCATATTCGGACCGGTAATAATATTAATCGGATTCTCCGTCAAATCCAAAAGCGTATCATTCGGCACAAAAGTACCTTCCTCAATACACTGTTCCACCACAGGATGACGTCCTTCCTTAATCTCAATCTCGCCATCCTCCGTCACAACCGGCTTGCAATAATTGTTCCTCTCTGCCACACAAGCCAAGGAAGACAACGCATCAATATTCGCAATGCCATTCGCTGTCCGCTGAAAACGTTCTACCTGACTCGCAATATGCTTCCGAATCTCATCAAACAGCTCAAACTCCAAAACAACAATTTTCTCTTCCGCGCCCAAGATGGTATCTTCCATTTCTTTTAATTCCTGAATAATATACCGCTCCTTGTCCGCCAAAGTCTGCTTCCGAATATAATCCGCCGGCACCAAACTCAAATACGACTTCGTCACCTCGATATAATATCCAAAAACCTTGTTAAAACCAATTTTCAAATTCTTAATTCCGGTACGCTCCCGTTCTTTCGCCTCCAATTCCGCAATAAAGCCCTTTCCGTTACTACCCGCAAAACGAAGCTTGTCCACTTCCGCATTATAACCGGTTTTAATCATGCCACCCTCTCGAACCGAAATCGGCGGATCATCGGTAATCGCCTTCTCAATCAACTCCGCAATATCCGAAATCACATCCAAATTCGCCGTCAGCTTACGAATCAAAGCATTATCCACCTGCTCCAAAAGCGCCTTCAAATCCGGAAGAACCCGTAGCGACATCTTAATCGCAATCAAATCTCTCGCATTCGCACTACCATACACCACACGCCCGATTAATCTCTCCAAATCGTAAATCTTCTTTAACGCATCAATAATATCCGAACGCAACAACGGCTGATTCTTAAAATACTCCACCGCATCCAATCTCGCCTGAATCTCATCAATCTGAATAAGCGGACGCTCAATCCAAGAATACAACAACCTCGCACCCATCGCCGTATTCGTATCATCAATCACCCATAACAAACTTCCTCGCTTACTCTTATCCCGCATCGTCTCGGTAATCTCCAAATTCCGTCGACTCGCCATATCAATCGTCATAAATCTTGCCGACTCATACACCTGAATCGAATTAATATGGGCAAGACTCACTTTCTGAATCTCCTTCAAATAACGAACCAACGCACCTGCCGCTACATACGCCGAAGAAAAACGCTTCTTATCCTCCTCAAAATTCTCAAACTGCTCTCCCATCAAACGAACTGCCGATTCTCTATCAAAAAACGTATGATCCAAACATGCCACAAAGCAATCAAAACGCTTCTTCAAAACACTCATGATACTCTCGTCTTGATATAAAATCTCATTCACCTCAAGCTCCGACGGCTTAATTCTCGCAAGTTCATCCATCAACTCCATAAAACTCGAAGCACCCGAAAACTCTGTACAAGAAAATTCACCTGTCGATACATCCGAACTTGCCAATCCAATCGTCGTACCCACTTTATAAATCGCACAAATATAATTGTTCTTCTTCTCATCCAACATCAAACTATCGGTAACCGTACCCGGCGTCACAACACGAACAATCTCACGCTTCACAATCCCCTTCGCCATCTTCGGATCTTCCGTTTGCTCACAAATCGCAACCTTATAACCTTTTTTTATCAACTTCAACAAATACGGCTCCACCGCATGATACGGAATCCCGCACATCGGCGCCCGCTCCTCCTGACCACAATTCTTCCCGGTCAAAGTAAGATCTAACTCTCTCGACACCGTAATTGCATCATCAAAAAACATCTCATAAAAATCGCCCAAACGAAAAAATAAAATCGAATCTTGATTCTCCTTCTTAATCTGCAAATACTGCTTCATCATCGGCGTAACATCAGCCATTTTTTTCTCTCCGTTTCTATAATTTCTGCCTCTTCTACGGACAGCATAAATGCTGTCCATCCCACAAAATTTCTGCTTTTCTTCCGTACGGACACCATTCATGCTGTCCATCCCACAAAATTTCTGCTTTTCTTCCGTACGGACACCATTCATGCTGTCCATCCCACAAAATTTCTGCTTTTCTTCCGTACGGACACCATTCATGCTGTCCACCCTACATAATTCCTGCCTCTTTCTTCCGTACGGACAGCATTCATGCTGTCCACCCTACATAATTCCTGCCTCTTTCTTCCGTACGGACAGCATTCATGCTGTCCACCCTACATAATTCCTGCCTTTTCCCTATGCTAAAACCCCCGTTAAATACCACTTTCTCTGCTCCGTAATCTTCAAATCAATCACTTTTCCGATTAAGTCATCCCCGCCGGAAAAATTAATCACCTTTCCCGACTCAATTCTTCCCGTCAACATTTCCGGATTCGTCTTACTTCTGCCTTCCACCAAAACCTTCTGAATCGTCCCAACAAACTTCTCATTCTGTTCCTCTAAAATACTATTTACCAGCTCGATCAGTCTGCCGATACGCTCCTTCTTCACTTCTTCCTCAATCTGATTCTCCATCTTATCCGCAACCGTACCCACACGACGAGAATAAACAAAAGTAAACGCCGAATCATATCGAACCCGTCTCACCACATCCATCGTATCCAAGAAATCTTCTTCCGTCTCCCCCGGAAATCCCACAATAATATCCGTCGTAAACGTCACATTCGGAATCTTCACCCGCATCTTATCCACCAAAGCCAAATATTGCTCCTTCGTATACTTCCGATTCATACTCTTTAACACATTCGTACTTCCCGACTGCAACGGCAAATGAATACACTTCGTCACTTTCTCCTCCGTCGCAATCACATCAATCAATTCATCGGAAAAATCCTTCGGGTGCGGACTCATAAAACGAATTCGAAAAATACCGTCAACCTTACAAATCTCCTTCAAAAGCTCCGCAAAAGACATGGGATTTGCCAAATCTTTTCCATAAGAATTCACATTTTGTCCAAGCAAAGTAATCTCCTTATAGCCGTCCTTCGCCAAACCTCGAATTTCCTCCAAAATCTTTTCCGGCTCACGACTTCTCTCACGTCCACGCACATACGGCACAATACAATACGAACAGAAATTATTACAACCGTACATAATCGTCACAGACGCCTTCAAACTGCTATCCCTCTTAATCGGAATATCCTCCGCCAAAGTACCGTCCATCTCCCAAATATCTTCCTGCTTCTTTTGCGTCGTCACTGCCTCGTATAACAACTCCGGAAAACGATATAAATTATGCGTTCCGAAAATCAAGTCCAAATGCTGTCCATGCGTCTTATGAAACTTTTCCACCATATGCGGCTCCTGCGCCATACAGCCACAAAGAGCCAAAACCATATCGGTTTTGGTTCTTTTTAAAGCCTTAAAATAACCCAACTGTCCTAAAATCTTATCCTCCGCATTTTCACGAATACAGCAAGTATTAAAAATCACCAAATCCGCCGTCTCCGGCTGATCGGTAAAAGAATACCCCATTTCACTCGCCATTCCCGCAAGCTTCTCCGACTCATTCTCATTCAACTGACAACCCATCGTAAAAATATGATACATTTTTCCTGTCGCAAACGAGCGCATCTTCTCAATAAATCCCTTCTGCACCCGCATTTCCTCGTCACTTAATACCTTAATCGCCACTTCTGTTATCTCCCTTATAATTTATTTCTTCTCTTGTCTGTGGACAGCATAAACGCTGTCCATTCAAAGTTTCTGTCTCTTTCCTTCTGTACGGACAGCATTCATGCTGTCCATTCAAAGTTCCTGTCTCTTTCCCTCTGTACGGACAGCATTCATGCTGTCCATTCTACCTCCTATCGATAGCAATCTTTGTCCCAATTCATCGGATTATTCTCTATATAATTATATATCATCTTATATTCCCGCTGATTTCTCACAATATGATCATGATATCTCGAATGCCAAATGCTTGTTCCAACACATCTTGAAACCCTTGATTTAAATTGTTGTATTATTTTCGGAATACGTGCCTCCGCAAGTACTCTTACATCTTCTAATTTTTTCCCTTTACGTTCTATAAAACAATTCGCATCACTTTTTAAGAAAATTAATAAATGCACATGATTGGGCATGATAACAAATTTAACAACATCTACATCTTTTTCATTATTTAACCTTAGAATTTCTAATTTCGTAAGTTTCCCAACTTCATTTAAATACATTTTTCGTTCTTTTATATCGCCAAAAATAAACTTTTTCTCCTTCGAACAAATTGTAATAAAATAACAACCTGAAAACGAATAATTATACCCGGACTTTCTAATTACTTTTCTACCATTAAACTTCAACTTTTACTCCATTTCTCCGGTCCTCTGTTTTTTATTTTTTTCCTTGTATGTGGACAGCATAAATGCTGTCCCTACAAAGTTCCTGCTTCTTTCATTCTATTCATATAAAATTTCTGCCTCTTTCTGTACGGACAGCATTCATGCTGTCCATTCGAAGTTTCTTCCTCATCCATGCTGTCCTGCCTATTTGTTCAATTCTTCCACAATCAATTGATTGATAATCTTCGGATTTGCTTTTCCTTGACTTTCCTTCATTACTTTTCCCACTAAGAAACCGACAACATTTGTCTTACCCTTCTTATACGCCTCAATCGACTCCGCATTCTCCGAAAGAACTTTTTTCACCATCTCTAAAATAGCTCCTTCGTCGCTCACTTGCGCCAAACCTTTCTCCTCAATAATCTCCGCAACCGACTTTCCGGTGTTCAACAACATTTCTTCAAACACCGTCTTACCCGCCGTATTGCTGATTTTACCGTTAGAAATCTCTCCTATCAATTCCGCCAACTGCTTCGGTGTAATTTCAATCTCCTCAATCGTAATACCGCGTTCATTCAACACCTTCGAAATATCTCCCAAAATCCAGTTGCTTGCCGCCTTCGGTAAAGCCCCGTAAGAAACTGCTTCCTCAAAGAACTTCGCAAGCTCCTTCGTCTGTACCAACAACGTCGTATCATACTCTGACAAGCCATATTCCGACAAGTATCTCGCATGCTTCTTATCCGGTAACTCCGGCAAATTCTTGCGAATATTCTCGACATATTCCTCCGTCAACACAATCGGAGCCAAATCCGGTTCCGGGAAATAACGATAATCCTGTGCATCTTCCTTCGTTCTCATCACAAAACTTTCGCCCTTCTCATCATCCCAACGTCTTGTCTCCTGCGAAATCGTACCGCCCTCACTTACCACATTAATCTGACGTGCAATCTCGGTATTAATCGCTCTTTCAGTAGCACTAAATGAGCTGATATTCTTCATCTCGGTTCTCGTACCAAACTCCGTAGAACCCTTCGGCATAACCGAAACGTTTACGTCACAACGCAAAGAACCCTCCTGCATCTTACAATCCGAAACATCGATATAACGCAAAATCGTACGAATCTTCTCCAATAAAGCCTTCGCTTCCTCCGCGCTTCTCATATCCGGTTCCGTAACAATCTCAATCAACGGCACACCGCAACGATTCATATCCACCAATGTTCCGTTGCCCCAAGCATTATGTAAAAGTTTACCGGCATCCTCCTCCACATGAATTCGAGTAATACCGATTCTCTTCACTTCGTTATTCACCGTAATATCAAGATAACCATTTTTACAAATAGGCAAATCATACTGAGAAATCTGATACGCCTTCGGCAAATCCGGATAAAAATAATTTTTTCTGTCCTGCTTGCTGAATAATGAAATCTCGCAATTCATCGCAAGCCCCGCCTTCACCGCGTATTCCACAACCTTCTCATTCATCACCGGAAGCGTTCCCGGCATTCCGGAACAAATCGGGCAGCAATGTGTATTCACATCTCCGCCAAACTCCGTCGTACAACCACAAAAAATCTTTGTCTTTGTAGAAAGCTCCGAATGTATTTCAAGACCAATCACACTTTCATATTCCATACTATCAACCTCCAACATAATGCCTATTTCAGGGACACAATAAATTGTGTCCATACATCATTTCTGCCTATTTCTGTCCATATATTGATTTTCCTTTTTTTCCTGTACGGGCACAATTTATTGTGTCCATATACCGTTTCTGCCTATTTCTCCGTATTATAAGCCACACGCAAAATCTTTTCTTCCTCAAAAATATTTCCGATAATCTGCATTCCCACCGGCATCTTGTTTTTATCAAACCCAACCGGAACCGAAATCGCAGGAACACCCGCAATATTTACCGGGACCGTGCAAATATCCGCCAAATACATCTCCACCGGATTACCGGATTTTTCTCCAATCTTAAACGCCGTCATCGGAGCAGTAGGCCCGATAATAACATCATACTTTTCAAACGCCTTGTTAAACTCGTCTCTTACCAAGGTTCTCGCCTTTAACGCCTTATGATAATACGCATCATAATATCCCGAACTAAGAACGTAAGTCCCCAACATGATTCTTCTCTTTACTTCCGGTCCGAATCCTTCACTTCTGCTCATCTCATAAATCTCATTCAAATTCTTCGCATTCGGACTTCTGTAACCATACTTAATCCCATCAAATCTCGACAAATTCGAACTTGCCTCCGCTGAAGAAAGAATATAGTAAATCGGTAAAGCATGCTCAATCACCGGCATAGAAAACTCTTCCACAATTGCACCCTTCGCCTCTAATTCCTTTACTGCCGCCATAACGACGCTCTTTACTTCTTCATGGATTCCCTCTCCGAAAAACTCCTTCGGCAATCCGATTTTTAATCCTTTAACATCCTTCACCAAAGCCTTTGTATAATCTTTCTTCTCAAGTTCCACCGAAGTAGAATCCTTCTCATCTCTTCCCGAAATCACATTCATCACCAAAGCCGCATCGGTAACGTCCTTCGTAATCGGTCCAATCTGATCCAAAGAAGACGCAAACGCAATCAATCCATATCTCGACACTGTCCCGTAAGTCGGCTTCAAACCAACCACACCGCAGAAGGAAGATGGTTGACGAATCGATCCACCGGTATCCGACCCCAAGGAAAAAATCGCCTCATCCGCCGAAACCGCCGCAGCAGAACCGCCGCTGCTTCCGCCCGGAACACATTCCGCATTATGCGGATTTGTCGTCTTACAAAACGCCGAGTTTTCCGTCGAACCACCCATCGCAAACTCATCCAAATTCGTCTTTCCAATCACAATACATCTATTTTCATGTAGCTTGTCCATCACCGTCGCATCAAAAGGCGGAACAAAATTTTCCAACATCTTAGACGCACAAGTCGTCGCAACGCCCTTTGTACAAATATTATCCTTCACCGCAACCGGAATCCCCGCCAATAACGGCAACTCTTCCCCGTTATCAAACGCCTTCTGGATTTCATCCGCCTGCTTTAAAGCCTCTTCCTTCTGTAAAGAGATATACGCCTTCACAACGCCCTCTCTCTCCTCAATCTTCCGATAAACCGATTCCACAACTTCCCGAACCGTCACTTTCTTGCTTCGATACATTTCTGCCAACTCATGAGCAGTATATTCACACCATTCCATCTATCTCAAATCCTTTCCCCAAAATCCCATTTTTGCCTCTGCAGTAGTTTCTGCCTATTTCATGGACAGCATAAATGCTGTCCCTACACCGGTTTCTGCCGATTTTTCCTCTACCCTTCCGTACGGACAGCATTCATGCTGTCCCATTATACCTCTACACTAGTTTCTGCCTCTTCCATGGACACAATAAATTGTGTCCCTACACCAGTTTCTGCCTATTTCATTCTGTCCCATTATACCTCTACCTTTCTGTACGGACACAATTTATTGTGTCCCATTATACCTCTACCTTTCTGTACGGACAGCATTCATGCTGTCCTAATGCCTATTCCACCACATTCGGCACCAAAATACAGCCCGCTTCCTTCGTCGGAGCGTTCTTAATAATATCCTCTCTCGGATAAGACTCCTTCACCTCATCCTTACGAAAAACATTCTGAATCTCCAAAATATGATTCGTCGGCAAAACACCCTCTGTATCTAATTTACTGATATTATTCGCAAACTCGATAATTTCCCCCATCTGCGGAGTCAACGCCTGAATTTCCTCCTCCGACAAGCTTAATTTCGCCAATTTTGCCACATATAAAATATCCTTTTTCTCTATCACTCAAACCACCCTCTCTAAAGTTCCATCAACCGATCCACGATTTTTTCAGCCGCATCTAAATCTCTCACTTTCAACTGATTCTTCTTAATCTCAATCAATCGCTCTTTATCGTTTCGAATCATCTTATTAACCACTTTCAATAAATCTTCACTTTTATTACATAAAAGTCCCAAACCGTTTCCTAAAATAAAATCCACATTTCCTTCTTCCTGTCCCGGCAACGTCCCGGTAATAATTACCGGCAAATCGCAGGTAATACACTCCATCAACACATTCGGACTACCACGCACAATTCCGATATCATGCGTCGTCATCAAATTCTCTACATCTTTCACATACCCGTAAATTGTCACACGCTGCCGATCGTTTTGGAACTTCGTCTCCAAAACTTCCTTCAACTTCGTATTTCTTCCGGCAACCACCGAAATTCTCGAATTCGGAATCTTTAACAGTTTATCTACCGTCGAACCCATATCTCCCGAACCTTCTCCGCCACTCATCAAAAGGAAATCAATATTCTCCTTTTCACGAATCGCTTTCTCATCCACAACTTTAATCTTTGCCCCTGCCTTTAAAATTTCCTTACGAACCGGCAAATTCAAAATCGCCATTTTATCTTCATCTGCCCCTTTTTTCAACGCATAAACCCATGCCTCTTTCGTCGGAGCAATCATCAAATCCGCACGCGGATCCACCCAAAGCGGAGAAATCGAAATTAAATCCGCAAACAAAATGGCAAACTTCGGTTTCTTCTTTCGCTTTTCAATCAAATCAATTACCGCACTGGTAAACGCCGGATGCACCGATAAAATAATATCCGGATTAAACTCATTTAACAATTTCAAAAACTTCGTTTTCATCGAACGGCGAACCACATGACGAACCGAACCCGGCTCCTTTGCAGAAAGCTTAAAAATAAACTTCCACATATCCTCCGAAGTACGAATAATCGGCGCATACATCTTTCCGATTCTCACTCCGATTTTACCCGCAAACGCAAAGGCCTCCACAGACTTATACTCAATATCGCTTCTCTTCTTCAGTTCTTCCTCCAACGCATTTGTAATACTCTTATGCCCATGTCCCGTCACATAAGATGTCAAAATCAAAATTCGTTTCTTCATATAAGCTCCTCCATTTCGCCATGCAAATATTTATGCCTCACTTCCGTACAGACACAATTTATTGTGTCCATCACATTTCCGCCTCTTCCCTTCCGTACGGACACAATTTATTGTGTCCACCACGCAACTCTGCCTCTTCCCTTCCGTACGGACAGCATTCATGCTGTCCACCTACTCAATCATTTTCTTAAATTTCGCCTCATCAATCACCTTCACGCCCAATTGATTCGCCTTATCCAACTTACTTCCAGCCTCTTCACCGGCAAGAACATACGTCGTCTTCTTCGACACCGAAGAACTCGCCTTACCGCCGAATCCCTCTATAATCTCTTGCGCTTCCTGTCTCGTATAAGTAGGTAAGGTACCGGTCAACACAAATGTCATTCCCGCAAAACGATCATCCACAATTTCCTTTTTGCCGCCCTTCGTATTCACACCGGCTTTCTTCAATCTCTCAATCGTATCTTTTACCTGCTCACTTCTGAAATATTTTACTATACTTTCCCCCATTTTTAAACCTATTTCCGCAATATTTGCAAACTTTTCTGCCGACGCAGACGCGATTTCATCAATATCCGAAAAGTTTTCCGCAATTAATTTTCCCGCTTTCTTCCCGATATGCCGTATGCCAAGCCCGAAAATCAGCTTATCCAAAGAGTTTTCCTTACTCTTCTGAATCGCATTAATTAAATTTTCCGCCGACTTCTTCCCCATACGATCCAATTTTTCCACATCTTCCGCCTTTAACGAATAGATATCCGCAATATTCGCAATCAAGCCCTCCTTCAATAAAACCTCAATCAGCGCCGGACCAAGGCCATCAATATCCATCGCCTCCCGCGACGCAAAATGCACAATACTGCGGAATAACCGAGCCGGACACTCAATACCGGTACAACGGACCGCCGCCTCATTCTCCACGCGTTCCACTTCACTTCCGCAAACCGGGCAAACCTTTGGCATCTCAAAGACAACTTCGCTACCGTCTCTCTTCTCCGGAATCACCGCAACAACCTCCGGAATAATCTCTCCTGCCTTCTGCACATAGACCGTATCTCCGATACGAATATCTTTTCCCCGAATGTAATCCTCGTTATGCAACGTCGCACGCGAAACATTCGTTCCCGCCAATCGCACCGTCTCCAACTCCGCCGTCGGGGTCAAAACACCGGTACGGCCTACCTGAATCACAATATCCTTAATCTTCGTCGGCTTCTTCTCCGGCGGATACTTATATGCCACCGCCCAACGCGGCGTCTTACTGGTATTTCCAAGCTTTTCACGCGACGCTAAATCGTTTACTTTTACTACCGCACCATCAATATCAAAAGAAATGCTTCCCCGCATTTCACCGATTTTATCAATTTCCCGTTCCGTCTCTTCCGCCGTCTTTACCACCGTACAAACCGGAAGGATATGAAAGCCTTGTGCTTCCAAATATTCCAACGTCTCTTTATGCGTCTCGAACGTTTTCTCAGACTTTTGCAAATTAAACACAAAAATATCTAAATTTCGCTCCGCCACAATCTGCGGATCCAACTGCCGAAGAGAACCAGCCGCCGCATTTCGCGGATTCGCAAACAAAGGTTTTCCCTCAATCTCCCGCGCCTCATTCAACGCTAAAAAGGAAGCCCGTGGCATATACACTTCTCCTCTTACTTCTAAGGTAACCTTCTCCTTCAACTCTCGCGGAATTGAACGAATCATCTTCAAGTTCTCCGTCACATCTTCTCCAATCATTCCGTTGCCACGTGTTGAACCTCTCGTAAACACGCCATTTACATACTCTAACGAAACCGACAATCCATCGATTTTCGTCTCTACCGTATACTCCACGTTTTCTCCCAAACTTTCCTTCATCTTCGCATCAAAATCATATAACGCCTGCTTATCGAAAACATCCTGTAAACTCAACATCGGGACTTCGTGGACCACTTCGGAAAATCCCTCTTTCACATCTCCGATAACCTTCTTGGTCGGCGAATCCTCCGTCGCCAAATCCGGATTCATCATCTCCAAATACTTTAATTCCTGTAAAAGCTTATCATACTCAAAATCCGAAATTTCCGGTGCATCCTCATCATAATACTTCGTCGCATAATAACGAATCTTTTCCCTTAATTCCTCAATATATTTTTTCGCATCCATACTCTTACCCTCACATTTTTATCTTTTTAGTATCTCAAGCACTTCTTCCGGAACCCACTTGGAAATATCCTTTCCGTAACGGAATAACTCCATCACAATCGAAGAACTGATATGCGATGTTTTTCCCGCTCTAAAATAGATTGTTTCCACATTCGCCACCTTACTGTTCACAATCGCCAATGTTTCTTCATACTCATAATCTGTCCCGTTTCGCAAGCCACGCACCAAAAACTCCGCCTTTTTCTCTATCGCCAAATCCACCGTCAAACCGTCAAAAAGAATCACTTCGGCATTATGAATTCCTTCACGCATAAAAATACGCTCCATTACCGCCTTCATCTCTTCCTTATCCGTTCTTCTGCTTTTCGCCGAATTCACCGCAATCGCCACATAAACTTTATCAAACACCTTCACTGCCTGTTTTAACACATGCAAATGACCATTCGTAAACGGATCAAAAGACCCCGCATATATCGCCGTTTTCATACTCCATCGCCCCTTTTTATAACTCTTCTATCCCGCTTTTTCCATGGACACAATAAATTGTGTTCCTACAAGATTGTGCCACATTTCTTCCGTACGGACAGCATTCATGCTGTCCTGCCTTTTCTACTCAGCCTCAATCATCTCCAACAATTCCTTCACAATCGCCTCTTCCGGCACCTTCTTAATAATCTCGCCCTTCTTAAATAATAATCCGCAATTATCGCCGCAAGCCACGCCGAAATCCGCCTCACTCGCTTCTCCCGGACCATTCACCGCGCAACCCATCACAGCTACTTTAATATTCTTCTCACACCCGCTAAGTGCCTTCTCCACACGTTCCGCAATCGGAAACATATTCACTTTCGTTCTTCCGCAAGTCGGACAAGAAATAAACTCCACGCCCCGATTTCGAAGTCTCAAAGCCTTCACAATCTGCCAACCGACCTTCACCTCTTCTATCGGATCCGCCGTCAAAGAAACACGCAAGGTATCTCCAATTCCTTTCGATAACAAAATTCCGATACCCACCGCATTCTTCACCGTTCCGCCAATTAAAGTTCCCGCCTCTGTCACACCGATATGTAAAGGATAATTGCATTTTTCCGCCAATAACTCATATGCTTTAAGCGTCATGTCCACATTTGAAACCTTTAACGAAACCACCATATTTTCAAAGTCCAAATTCTCCAACAACTTCACATTCTCATAAGCACTTTCTACCAAACCTTCTACCGTAACTTTTCCATACTTCGCCAAAACATCCTTCGCAAGAGAGCCGCCGTTCACTCCAACACGAATCGGAATCTCATGTTCCTTCGCCGTCTTTACGACCGCTTTCACTCGCTCTATATCCCCGATGTTTCCCGGATTAATACGAATCTTATCCGCACCGTTTTCAATCGCTGCAATCGCCAAACGATAATCAAAATGAATATCCGCTACCAACGGAATATGAATCTGCTTCTTAATCTCCGAAATCGCAGCAGCCGCTTGTTGATCCAAAACCGCCACACGAATAATCTCACACCCCGCTTCTTCTAACTGTAAAATCTGTCGAACTGTCTCTGAAACATTTCTCGTATCGGTATTACACATCGACTGAATCAAAACCGGCTCTCCACCGCCAATCACTCTATCTCCGATTCTCACTTTCCTCGTATTTTCCCCCATAACAAAAGCCTCAATTCCTTATAGATTTTATAATTTTCTCGAATGTCGCAAAATCATTGTACGGACAGCATTCATGCTGTCCTAATTTCAACTGTATTTTATACAAAAATTCCCCAAACGTCAAATATAGAAAATGTGAACAATAGTAATTACAGATGATATCAATATCTTAACCTACTCTTAATCGTTCTGTAATAATATTACATATCCATCCTAACGATATATTTATTGAAAATATTTTTCAAAAACATATTGACATCGAAAAGTTGTTCGGTTATTATAATTACAGAACGATTGTTCGAAAGGAGAGATACATATGCAGAAAAGAATCTATTTGAAAAACCCGGTAAGATTATTAATCTTTACGCTAACGGTCATTTGTTTATCCATATTTTTTACACTCTTATTTCAAACTCCGGCCTCCGGTGACAGTTTCCCGGAATACGCAACCATTGTTGTTGCCCAAGGAGACAGCCTTTGGAACATCGCAAAAGAATATAAATTCGAAAATCAAGACATTCGCGATAAAATCGCTGAAATAAAAGAATTAAACAACATCACCTCCGACATCCGTGCCGGTCAAGAATTAACAATTCGCGTAAAATAAGAAATTATAATAGTAGGGGCGAGCATCGCTCGCCCGTTTTTACTAATAAGAACAGAAGGACCTGTAAAAAAACTGCCTCAGAAAATTTTATTTTTCTGAGGCAGTTTTTTTACAGGTCCTTTTCTTTATGCTCTCTCTGCCTCTAACCACTCTAAATATTCCTCATAGTTCATGCGTTTATCCACGATTCCGTCCTCTTTAATCTCAATAATACGGTCTGCCACCGTATCCACCAACTGATGATCGTGTGAAGTAAACAACATCGTACCCTTAAAATTCATCATTCCGTTATTTAAAGCCGTAATCGACTCCAGATCCAAGTGGTTGGTCGGTTCATCGAAAATCAAAACATTCGCACCGCTTAACATCATCTTCGCCAACATACAGCGAACTTTTTCTCCTCCCGACAAAACATTCACTTTCTTTAATGCTTCTTCTCCCGAAAATAACATTCTGCCAAGCCAGCCTCTTAAGAAGGTTTCCGTCTCATCCTTCGAATACTGTCTCAACCACTCTACTAAATTTAACTCATTCCCCTCAAAATACTTCGAATTATCCGTCGGCAAATACGCCTGACTTGTCGTAATTCCCCACTTAAGCTCACCCGAAGTCGGCTGTAATTCGCCCATCAAAATCTTAAACAATGCCGTCTTCGCAATGCCGTTATTTCCTACAAACGCCACTTTATCGCCACGATTCAGTGAGAAACTGACATTCTTCAAAATGTCCTCGCCATCAACATTCAAACAAATATTATCCACCGTCAAAATATGGTCTCCCGCTTCTCGATCCGGTTTAAAATCAATATAAGGATACTTTCTTGAAGAAGGTTTAATTTCCTCCAATTGAATCTTATCCAACCACTTTTTACGCGAAGTTGCTTGTTTTGATTTTGACGCGTTTGCACTAAAACGTTGAATAAACTCCTGTAATTCTTTAATCTTCGCTTCCGCCTTTTTATTTGCATCCTTCGCTTGTTGCAAAGCCAACTGACTGGACTCATACCAGAAATCGTAGTTTCCGGCATAAAGCTGAATCTTATTATAATCAATATCCGCAATTTGCGTACAAACCGCATTTAAGAAGTGTCTGTCATGCGAAACTACAATTACGGTATTCTCAAAATTCACCAAGAAATTTTCCAACCACTTTACTGTCTTCAAATCCAAGTGGTTCGTCGGTTCGTCCAACAACAAAACATCCGGATTTCCAAACAACGCCTGAGCCAATAATACTTTTACCTTTTCCGTCGCTTCTAATTCCGACATTTTCGCCTGATGCAACGCCGGCGCAATCCCGATTCCGTTTAACAGCTTCTCCGCATCCGTCTCCGCGTCCCAGCCGTTCATTTCCGCAAATTCGCCTTCCAATTCCGAAAGCAAAATTCCATCCTCATCATTAAAATCCGGTTTCGCATAAAGTTCTTCCTTTTTCTTCATCACCTCATACAATCTCGGATATCCCATAATAACCGTCTCTAAAACACTGTATTCCTCATACGCAAAATGATCCTGCTTCAAAACTGCTAAACGCTTTCCTTCCGGAATCACCACTTCTCCTTTACTCGGTTCAATTTCTCCCGATAAAATCTTCAAAAATGTACTTTTTCCGGTCCCGTTCGCTCCGATTAACCCATAGCAATTTCCGTCGGTAAACTTTATATTTACATCCTCAAATAACACTCTTCCGCCAAATCGCAAAGTAACTCCAACTGCACTAATCACCAAAAAACCTCCCTAAAATTGATCTACTACTTTTTTTACAACATCACTAACAAAGGTAAATCCATCCGAAACGAAAGCGATAATCAACACCATAATTGCCATCGCCAAAACCGCACCAATAACGGAACGATCTTCATCCAACTCAAATGTATTTTTGAATGCAAAATAAATTAATACTAAGAACAATGCCGAAACTACCGAGCCAAGCACCGAAACACTGCTTAAAAACGGGATCTTCGCCAATAACGGCAATAGAATCAAACTAATGTAATAAATATTAACAGAAACACCTACACCGGCTACAACCTGCGAGAATTTTCCTTGGCCCTTCATAAGTTTTCCGATTGCATACAATAAAGCAATCAACAGAAGTATACGAATGAACGCCGTTACAGCAGAGGTCACAAATTTACCGCCCATCGAGAGATAAAATTCAAAATCCGCAAAGTTTTCCCATTTACTCTTTCTAACCTCGTTTAACGTTTCTTCATACTTCTCAACTTGTAATCTATTATAAGTCGTTTGACGCTCTCTGTAATTTTCCTTGGCTTTATCCAAACGTTCTTGTGCATACTTTATCGAAAAATCATAACCGGATAACTTCACTTGAACAAACTGCAAAGTAGAAACCATTCCGACAATCAAGAAATAAATGAAAAGAAATATCAATCCGCTCTTCCAATAATTATTCTTTACAGCTGTTTTTACCGCTTCCTCCGGCTTATAAAAAATCTTCAAAGCATTAATCGGCTTTTTTTCCTTTTTTTCTTTTTTCTTAACTTCAGCCTGTTTTTCCTGATTTTCTTCTTTCTTTTCCTTTTTTTCTTCTGCCTTATTCTCTTCTACTTTCTCTGTAGTCTTATTCTCTGCTGCGCTTTCTGCTTTTTCCTCCGCCTTATTCTCTACCCCTTCTTGCAGTTTCGTTTCTTCGTTTTCGCCCATGTCACTCTCTCCTCTCTAAATTTTTGTGATAAATCAAACGTTCCTTTATAGCATCTAAAATAATGAAACTATCTACTGTACGGACAGCATTCATGCTGTCCTATAGCTTCCTGCCTTACACATTAAATCGGAAAAGAACAATATCTCCGTCCTTCATCACATACTCTTTTCCCTCCGACCGCAATAAACCTTTTTCTTTTACCGCATTTAAAGAACCATACTTCATAAAATCATCATATGCAACCACTTCGGCACGAATAAATCCTCTTTCAATATCGCTATGAATCTTTCCTGCCGCCTGCGGAGCCTTTGTCCCGTTAACAATCGTCCAAGCTCTCACTTCCGGCTCTCCCGCCGTTAAAAAGCTGATTAATCCCAACAGGCGATAGCTTGCCTTTATTAACTTATCCAAACCAGATTCTGCAATACCGAGTTCCGTCAAAAATTCCTTCTTCTCCTCATCCTCTAAAGTCGACAATTCTTCCTCAATCTTCGCCGAAATTGCAAGCGCCTCAGAACCTTCCGACTTCGCATATTCCGTTAAGCGTTGAAACATTTCATTCTGATCTGCCGTTGCAATTTCATCTTCGCTGATATTTCCCACATAAATTACCGGCTTCGTCGTCAATAAGAAAGTATTTTTAATCACTTCCCGCTCGTCCTCATTCATCTCCATCGAACGAACCGGCTTACCTGCCGCCAAAACCTCTTTCGCACGCGTTAACGTATCCACCTCAAACTGCATTTTCTTATCCGCTCTCGCCGCTTTTATCGCCTTTTCCAACTTCTTCTCAACCGTTTCCAAGTCTGCAAAAACAAGTTCCAAATTAATTGTTTCCACATCTCTTAGCGAATTGATGCTACCATCTACATGCACGATATCCGCATTTTCAAAACAACGAACCACATGCACAATCGCATCCACTTCACGAATATGCGATAAAAACTTATTCCCAAGACCTTCTCCCTTACTTGCCCCTTTTACCAAACCCGCAATATCCACGAACTCCACTACCGCAGGCGTCACTTTCTTCGGGTTATAAATCTTCGCAAGCTCCGTCAATCTCTCATCCGGCACCGCCACAACTCCCACATTCGGCTCAATCGTACAGAACGGATAATTCGCACACTCCGCCCCCGCCTTCGTAATCGCATTAAACAACGTACTCTTACCCACATTCGGTAACCCAACAATTCCTAATTTCATAATTTATTACATCTCCTTTATTTTCAAGGTTTATAAGTGTTTCAAAAATGAGCTTTACACCATTCTTACACCATTTACGCATAAAGTTTTATGCTAAAACCCTTTTTTTAATTGTTTTATAGCTTCCTCCATTGAATCAGTTGTAACGTGAACATACCTATCGATAATTGTTTTTATACTACTATGTCCCAGTAATTCCTGCAATATTGTAGGCACAATCGGTAAGGGGAATTGTTCTATAACTGCTTTGTGTCTTTGGAGGACCGGCACTCCAATATTCTTGTTTTTGACGATACTCTAAAGTTTTATTGATAGTTATTGTTCGCTTTTCAAAATCGACTGCATCCCAAGTTAAACCAATCATTTCTCCTGTCCTAAGTCCTGTCTCTAAAATCAAAGCATATTGATTATAACTATCCAAAAATCAAACCATTCATCTACAATAGTATCATCAGCAACAAATACATCCTCGTGTTTGTCAGCGTATTTAGAATCCTCAATCCAATTTTTCGCTTCCGGGACAGTCTTAAAATATTTCTCGTGTCGTTTACCTGCTTTATCTACATAACGGGCGTAATACAAGCCATCTTTCCGTTGGCAAATACCTTTGCCACATTCTTTTACTTTTAAGTTTTTCCCCATCTATTAACTCCTTTCCTCAACAGGAAAAAAGAGCCAATGCAATAAATTATTTATACCACATTAGCTCTGTTTTTTCAACCTTATCTACTAAATTATTAGCGTATCGCGTTATTGTTCAGACTTAAATTTATAAAAATGGCACAATCTAGTGTAGGGACAGCATTTATGCTGTCCACAGGAAAGGCAGAAAGCAGGACAGCATAAATGCTGTCCCTACGATGATTGTGCCGTCATTGTAGGGGACGGCGTCCTCGACGTCCCGATATATTTGTAACAATTTGAGTCTGACCTGTAACCGTATCGCTGCTAAATTGCTCAAGCTCTTTACGTTTTACAAGTTTTTTTGTACCAACATATAATACAAATGGACAATTTCTACTAAAGCACCAAAAAAGACAATTCTACCTGTTTTTTATTTCTTACGGATATTCTAAAAATTACAACAAAATTTTGCAATATTTTTATTCATATTTTTACTTATACCTTATTTCTAATACTATCTACTCATATCTATATCATGAAATCTACATAATCGTTCTAGTTGTCTTCTTGTAATAGTAATTACTTTACCACCTTTAGGTTTAATCTTATCTTCTCCGAATCCTATCCATATTGCATCCATTGCTTTTTCCGGCATAGGTGCCTCACCGTCAGTAAAAATTATCTTATTTTCTACTCTACGAGAAAACGCATTTACTGCCACATTAAAATCAGTACCACCGCCCCCTTGAAATCTCATGTTCTCAATATCATTCTCATTACGAATTTCATTAAATCCATAAAATTTAGTATCAAAACATCCAGCGACGGAGTTTCCGGATTAGAAGAAGGAGCGAAATCTATATTCAAAAATGTTATAGTTCAAAGATGTATGGTACATTTAATCCGTAACTCTATAAAATACGTACCAAGCAAAGATTATCAAGCGTTTACCGGACATTTAAAGAAAATATACGGAGCACCAAGCTTAAAAGCTGCAGAGGCTGAATTTGAAAAATTTAAACAAGTATGGAATTCTTATCCCGGGGCTGTTGAAGTATGGGTAAGAAATTGGAATCACGTAGAACAGTTATTTAATTACGGTAGTGCTGTACGGAAAGTAATGTATACAACCAACGCAATAGAAAGCGTTAACTCCAGTTTCAGAAAAGTAACAAAAAAGGGATCATTTCCAAATGAAAATGCTTTACTAAAATTACTCTATTTGCGAATTACAGAGCTTTACAAAAAATGGAATAATCGTCCTGTCCCAAACTGGTCTATGGTTCGTAATCAGCTCTCTATGAATGCTGAAATGCAATCAAGAATTGAATTGTATGAAAACTTATAATATAACTAATACCTCAAACTAAGGGATTAGCAGTAATCTCTTTATTTGAGATACCTAAAAATTGTAAATTCTTTCTAACACACTTTTTTCAGTTGAAAATGAACATCAACATTTCTAAATTGAGTATGGATGAAAAAAATTACACACTTTACTTGACAAAGTCTTGAAATTATTTATTTAAGCTACATTTAGTTCGATACCTGTCTCCTCAACTTCTTTAGCCAACCAATTATCCTCATCTTCTAAATCTGCCAATGTAAAAGGTTGTGGTTGTAAATCAACTGTTAAATCACTTGCTTTCAATAGTAAAAATTTAAGTGCTTCTATTCTATCCATGTTCGAAAAATCATCAGAAAAAATCGCTAAATCTATATCACTATCTTCATGATTTGTTCCCTTTGCATAAGAACCAAATAATATAACCTTATTAATATTAATTTCTTTGGATAACTCTAACACATAATTATTAATTATCTTTAAAAGTTCTTTAGAGATTGTAACCATGTAAATACCTCCTTTGTTTTCGATATTATTTCATTACAAACTTGCTGATTTAAAGTTTGATTTATTTTACTTTTATATTCAACATATCTTTCAGAAATATAATATGTCAGCAATTCAACCATAAAAGACTTATATTCTTTATACTTACCTATTGAATTTTTTATACCATCATCCGTTGTTCCTTCAAATACCAAATTCATTACAGTAACTATATTATGAGTTTTTGGTGCTTCTTTATCTAAATATAATACATGTAATGCTTTTGCCAGTTTTTCAATAGCTCGTTGACACATAAAAGAAACATACATATGTCTCCCACTTTTTAACATAACTTCAGCAGTCTCTAAATCATATTTCGCTAAATTTTCCTAATGAGTATACTTTTCTTCTTTTGTCATAAAATCCTCCGTTTCTTCTATTTTTATTATATACTCTATATTAACTAAAAGCAATAAAATAAAAATACAAAAAAACTACAACATTGTAGGTTAGTCAATCATATGTCAGTAATTCTTTAAAACATCACATCTTGAAGTACCTAAATATTATTAACCTATTATACTTGACTTTTATAATATTTTTCCCAATCCATAAAGACATGACCTATTCTTAAAACTAATGCTTTAAAATTTTCAAAAAAAACTGCAACTTGTTATTATTCATACTATATCTTCCCTACAGTGTTTGTGCTTTTTTATACCTTATAACGCCTATCTCTATTGTAAAAATATCTGTTGAATTTTGCATAAATATGATATATACTACTTACGTTAAATGTTCGTCGAAACGTTGAACATAACTATCTGAAAATGATGTGAAAAACTTTCTAAAACGTAAAAAAATCTCAGTCAAACTTCATACAATAACGGAGGAATTAACATGACAAAAATTTTAGCCTTTTGGTCTCTTTACGCAACACTCGAGACACTCTTAGGCCTACTCTTAACCTCTCGACTCTCTCCGGAAAATTGTATATTTCCGCTTCTTATCTTGCTTTTCTCCTACGCCTACATTTTCTCAATCCTGTTATACACATTGAAATTCCTTCAACAAATGCATAGCAAGAAGGATTACACAAATCCCATTAAGCTGACTTTTCTTGTTGTTACTTCCTGTTTAAGCTTTTATTTTCCTCTTTTGTTGAACTTTATGTTGAGTTTGCTATATTTTAGACAAATAGCTCCATTTTTCATATTATTGATATTTGCATCCATCTATCCCCTTACTGTATCTATACTGCTACCTCTTGCCGATCTAATGCGCATTATACTTTACGTCCAACAATACGGTACAAATTCGTTTCTGTTTCAATATCACTGTGCAAAATTTGTCAAAGCCACGAGAAAGCTATATGGAAAATCTTTTGAGAAAATAGAAAGTTTTCTCCAAACTTTAACCTCAAAAAATACTGCTATTACCCCAAAATATTAAACGGTGCTGTAAAAAACACCTCGGAAAAATAAAATTTTCCGAGGTGTTTTTTTACAGCCTATTTCTCTCTTTTTTAACTTACTCCATTCTATCAAAATAATTCTTCAAAGCCACCGAAATCCTCATTTGTCCCTCCTCTGTCATATCCACCAGCGGCATTCGGCATTTTCCCACATCAAATCCAATCTGCCGAACCGCTTCCTTCACCGGAATCGGATTCACTTCGGAAAACAACGCCTGGATCAACTCAATCGCCTGCAACTGAATTTCTCGACTTTTTCTTCCTTCCCCGGCCAAATAATACTTCACCATCCGGTGCATATCATGCGGAATCACATTCGCCGCCACCGAAATTACGCCAACACCACCTAACGCCAACATCGGAACTACTTGATCATCATTTCCGGAGTATAACCATAGATCCTCGCCGCATAACGTCATAATCTCCGCAATCTGCGAAAAATTACCGCTTGCCTCCTTTAACCCCACAATATTTTCAATTTCTGAAAGTTCTGCAATCGTCCTTGGCATCATATTAAGTCCCGTTCTCCCCGGCACATTATATAGAATAATCGGCAACTTCGTTGTCATCGCAATCGTCTTATAATGCGCCACTAAACCACGTTGCGTCGTCTTATTATAATACGGCGTCACAATCAGCAAACCATCCGCGCCCACACTCTCCGCATACATCGAAAGTTCCACGCTATGTCGCGTACTGTTCGAACCCGTCCCCGCAATCACCGGAACTCGCCCATTCACCTTCTCCACCGTAAAACGAATCACATCATGCTTCTCCTCATCACTCATCGTCGCCGGCTCCCCCGTCGTCCCGCAAACAATAATCGCATCTGTTCCGTTATCAATCTGAAACTCAATCAGCTCCTCCAAAACCTCATAATTTACCCCATCATTTGTAAACGGCGTCACAAGCGCCACACCCGAACCCTCAAAAATCAATTTCTTCATAATCTCACACTCCTGTTTCATGGATATTCAAAGAAAACAAAAAGTATGAATTCAAAATAAAAAGACAGCCAAGTCCTTCACTCAGCTGTCCTTACACTCTACTTCTTCTCTTCCTTCTTCACACAAATTCTCAACTCATCCAACTGCTTTTGCGTCACTTCTCCCGGTGCACCCATCAATAAATCTTGCGCATTTTTATTCATCGGGAATGCAATCACCTCACGAATATTCGGCTCATTCGCAAGCATCATCACCATTCTGTCAACCCCCGGCGCAATTCCGGCATGCGGAGGAGCACCATACTTAAACGCATTAAATAATGCCGGGAACTTTGTTTCCACCACTTCCGGCGGATAACCCGCAATTTCAAACGCCTTCACCATGATTTCAGAATCATGATTTCTTACCGCACCCGACGACAACTCAATTCCGTTACAAACGATATCATACTGATAAGCCACAATATCCAAAGGATTCATCGTCTTTAAAGCTTCCATTCCGCCCTGCGGCATCGAAAACGGATTATGCGAGAAACAAATCTCCCCCGTTTCCTCATCCAATTCAAACATTGGAAAATCCACAATCCAACAGAATTTATACACATTTTTTTCAATCAAATCTAACTTACTGCCTGCTTCATTTCTCAATAATCCGGCTAACTTTTGCGCCTTACCCTTTTCATCCGCAATAAACAATACTGCAGAATTTGCCTTCAAATCAAACTCAGCAATCAAAGCCGCCTTTTCTTCATCGCTTAAATACTTCGTAATACCGCCGGAGAACTCGCCGTCCTCACCAATCTTTGTCCAGGAAACCCCTTTTCCTTCGTTTTGTGTAATAAAGGTATTTAAATTATCAAAGAAACTACGCGGTTGATGGAAATCATTTAATCCAATCGCCTTAATCACTTTATCTTTAAAGAAACCAATCTCTGTCTTCGCGAAAATGCTTGTTACATCATGGATAATCAACGGATTTCTCAAATCCGGCTTATCCGAACCGTATTTCTCCATCGCATCCACATACTTAATTCTCGGGAACGGAACCTGCGCAATCTCAAAATTCGAGAACTCGCGGAAAGTCTTGGAAAGAACATCTTCCATAACCGCGAACACGTCTTCCTGCGTCGCAAACGCCATTTCCATATCCAATTGATAAAACTCTCCCGGCGAACGATCCGCTCTCGCATCCTCATCTCTAAAACAAGGCGCAATTTGGAAATAACGATCGATACCCGATACCATCAATAACTGCTTAAACTGTTGCGGTGCCTGCGGTAACGCATAAAACTTACCCGGATGCACACGGCTCGGTACCAAATAATCACGCGCTCCTTCCGGAGAAGAACTTGTCAAAATCGGCGTCTGAATCTCAAAAAATCCCTTTTCACACATTGCGTTCCTCAAGAAACGAATTACCTTCGAACGCAAAATTAACTTATCTTTATTTACCGGATTTCTCAAATCCAAGAAACGATATTTTAACCGAATATCTTCTCTCGACTCCAAAGAATTATTAATTTCAAAAGGAAGAAGTTCGGTGCATCTTCCTAACACTTCTATTTCCTCCGGAATAATCTCAATTTCCCCCGTCGGAAGATTCGGATTCGGATCACTTCTCTTTACCACCTTACCGGTAACCGAAATAGTAGACTCTCTCGAAATCTTTCGTAAAGAAGCCTTCATTTCTTCCTCACTAACCACAACCTGCGTCACACCGTAAAAATCCCGAAGCGTAAAGAAAATCACAGCCCCCAAATCACGCACGGTATCCAGCCATCCCGCCAACTTCACGGTTTTATTTTCATCGCTTACTCTAAGTTCCCCACAAGTATTCGTTCTATACATATCAATCCCTCCAACTCGAATAGCAACATAATATTACAAAATTCGCCTAATGTCAATGATTTGGCAATATTCCATAAAACTCTTGGTTACCGGTCAGATTCAAATTTTGTATTTTTCAAAAAAATATCGTCAGAATACGACTTGTACGGACACAATTCATTGTGTCCTAATTCTACCACCTGCCTATTCCGCGGACACAATAAATTGTGTCCCTACAGTGTTTGTGCCTTCTTGACAAATTAATGGTACCAATTATTGTACGGACAGCATTTATGCTGTCCTGCTTTTCTGCCTACTTCATGGACAGCATAAATGCTATCCCTACGGTGTTTGTACCATCATTATAAAAAAAAATGCACAATATTTTAAAAAAACAGTGCATTTTCGATTCTTAAAAGCTCATTTTGCACTCGATTATAACTTTTTCACTTCTACAATTTCACTCCCCGCATAAACTAACAAAGAGGTGACACCATTGAAAAAAATAATTTGGATTCTCTTTCTGCTGTTTCCTATCGTCTCTTTCGCCGACACAACGCCCTCTATCTCCGGCTATCACGCGATCGTCATCGAACGAAACAGCCATCGAATTTTATATGAAAAAAAAGCCTTTGATAAGGCTTATATCGCAAGTACTACCAAAATCATGACTTGTATTGTCGCGCTTGAAAACAATGACTTAAACAGCGTCGTAAAAGTAAGTAAAAAAGCTGCAGGGACCGGTGGATCGGATGTCGGATTAAAGGAAAATGATGAAATCGCCCTCTCCGAACTGCTTTACGGACTTATGCTAAGATCCGGAAACGACGCCGCGGTAGCCATCGCCGAACATACTGCCGGAAGTGTTGAAGAATTTGCCAATCTCATGAACCAAAAAGCCGTTGAATTAGGGGCTCTTTCCACTCATTTCGTCACGCCCCACGGGTTAGATACCGACAACCACTACTCCACCGCCTACGACATGGCACTAATCGCGGATTATGCCTTACATAACGAAACTTTTCAAAAATTAGTCTCTACAACCTTCTACACCATGACCTTTAAAAATGGCAAAACCAAAGAATTAAAAAACACCAACCCCCTGCTTTTCAGCTATCCCGGAATAACCGGCGTCAAAACAGGCTATACAGGACTCGCCGGAAGATGTTTAGTCGCATCCGCTAAACAAAACGGAATGGAACTCATCGCCATCACCTTCGGCGAACCCTCCTCCAAATTAAGAATCGCCGACACCACAAAACTCCTAAATTACTGCTTTAGTAACTACTCTCTCTGTAACATCACCGAACTCTACCCCGCCCAATTCTCCGTACCGGTCAAAAAATCACTCGAAAAAACCATCCTCCCCATCTACGAATCGGATTTAATCCTCCCTCTGACCGAAAAAGAAAAACAAAACCTCACCATCCAAACCTACCTTCCCGACGAGGTCAACGCCCCTGTAGAAGTCAACCAGGAAATCGGAAAAATCCAGTTTCTCCTAAACGATGAAATCTTAGGAGAATTAAATTTGCTGTGCCCGAGAAATATTAAGAAGAAAACCACAAAAGATTATTATTTTTCCATCTTAACGGAATTTTTAAACTACTCCGATTATCTCTATTAAAGCATTACTCTATCCCGCCATCTCATTCAACATATTCTCCACAAAAATTCCATATCCCCTCGTCGGCTCATTAATCAAGACATGCGTAACCGCTCCAATCAATTTACCATTCTGAATAATCGGGCTGCCGCTCATTCCCTGCACAATTCCACCGGTTTTCGCGATCAACTCCTCATCCGTCACCCGAATCACCATATTTCGTCCTAAGGTGCTATCCTTCCGATTCACCTTCTCAATCATCACCTTGTAACGCTTCGGATCATTTCCCGACACCGTCGCCAAAATCTCCGCTTCTCCTTCCATCACTTCATCCTTTAACCCAACTTCAATCGGATTTAGCGAAAGTTCTACATTGTTATCCAAATACCCAAACACACCATTTCGCGTATTTTTCACAATATTTCCGAAAATATCGTTCTCCTTCATCGCCCCACGAATCTCGCCCGGCGCACCTTTCTGCCCCTTCACAACCGACAAAACCATCGCCCGATAAGCCGTTCCACCCTTGATTTCCAGCAAATTCATCTCATCAATATCATTAATTCCATGCCCCAACGCCGCAAACATATACCGACTTGGTTCAATAAAAGTTACCGTCCCAACGCCGCTCGTTAAATCCTTCACCCAAATGCCCAATTTATATTTACCATCATTTCGATCTATCTCCGGTTTAATCCGCTCGGTAAGCTTCTCTTTATTCCGCTGAAGCTCCAATATCAATTCTCTTCCCTGAGATTTCTGAATTCGATCCACAAACATATCCACATCTGTAATCTCTTCACCATCAATCGAAGTAATCATATCGCCACGCTGAATATTCAAATTCTCATACGGTCGTACTTTCTGATAATTTCTTCCGGTAAACTCCTCAAACGTCACTACCGTCAATCCCGGCGTCTTAAGCTTCATCCCAATAATCTCACCATCCGCCAACACCACCGACTTCGAAATCACATTCACATCAATCTTTTTTAGAGGAATCTTCCCAAATAAACTAACACGCACACTTTCCTTCCCCACCACCGAAGACGACAACTTGCTTCCCACCGCCTTAATACTACTCTCCGGCGAAAAATCCATATTCAAAATTTGATAAAACGGATACGTAATTTCCTTCCCCTCAATCAAAGTAATGCTACTCGGCACATTACTGTAAATCGAAACATATACATATAATAAAAAAGCTGTAAGTAACGTCATAATTTTAAAAATCTTCTTATTCATAAAAGCCTCCGCAGAAATGTTTAAAAAAGGTTACTTTTCAGACTATATCTTTCTTCAATGATTGTATTATCATTGTAGGGACACAATTTATTGTGTCCTATTTCGACTATCTGACGATTCCGCGGACACAATAAATTGTGTCCCTACAGCGTTTTCGCCTTTATTTCGGTAGAATTTAATAGTTCAGTTCGAAACTTAAAGGCTATTGAGTCTGAATAATAACAAAAAAGAAACTCTCTTAGAGACTATTCTCTCCAAAAGAGTTTCTTTTTAATCAATATAAATTCTTCAAATTTAACTCTGCCCCGCCAAATATCCGGTCGAAAAGGCAATCTGCAAATTAAAACCTCCGGTATAGGCATCCAAATCCAAAACTTCTCCGCAAAAATACAAACCTTTCACCAGCTTCGACTCCATCGTTCCCGGATCAATCTCATCCACACAAACGCCACCCGCCGTAATAATCGCCTCATCAATCGGTCGAAGTCCCGCAATTGTCAATGGAAAATGTTTCAAAATTTCAACCATTCGCTTTCGTTCTTCCTTCGTAATTTCATTCACTTTCTTTTCTTCCTCAATTTTCGTCAATGCAATCACGACAGGAATCAACTTTTCCGGAAGCAAATCAAACAATGCATTTTTTATCTGTTTATTTTGATACTTTTCAAAATCCCGCAATAATCGCTTATCTAACTGCTCTTCCTCCAACGCCGGTTTCAAATCAATCTCCGCCTTAACACCTGTCACACTTCTATCCTCTTTCATAAACGGATGCAACCATCGGCTTCCACTCAACACAATCGGTCCGGACACGCCAAAATGCGTAAAAAGCATCTCTCCAAAATCTGAATAAATTTCCTTTCCGACACTCGTTTTTAAAGTAAACGCAACATTTTTTAAAGAAAGCCCTTGCAACTCCTTACAATACCCTTCCTTCGCCGCCAATCCCACTAAAGACGGTTTTATCGGAAGAACTCGATGTCCCGCTTCCTCCGCGAAACGATAGCCAGCGCCTGTCGACCCCGTCGCCGGATAACTCTTTCCCCCGGTTGCCACAATCACTTTATCGCATTCCAAGATTGACCCATCCTGCAAAATAACGCCTTTTACAGCTTTATTTTCCGTTAAAATCCTTTTCACACTGCTATTATAACGAAATTTTACACCGGTATTCCTGCAAAATTTCACCAACGCATTTACCACATCTTTCGCCGAATCCGAAACCGGAAAAACTCTTCCGCCACGTTCCACTTTCGTTTCAACCCCTAATTCTCGAAAAAACGCAATTACATCCTCATTCGTAAAAGAATAAAACGCAGAATACAAAAACTTCCCATTTCCCGGCACCATATCGATAAAATCACCAATATCCGCCGCATTTGTAATATTGCATCTGCCCTTCCCCGTAATCGCTAATTTTCTCCCTGCCCTATCATTCTTCTCAATCACAAGCACGTCATCTTTCTTAGCCGCAACACCCGCCGCCATAAGCCCCGACGCACCTGCGCCAATCACAATTACCCTCATACCCGACTCCTTTTTTGTTACAGGTCAGACTTACCTATATATATGACCTTAAATTTTTCTCAATTTATTGTAGGGACAGCATTTATGCTGTCCTGCTTTTCTGCCTATTCTGTGGACAGCATGAATGCTGTCCCTACAGTACTTGTACTTTTTCTATAGATTTGAGTCTGAATAGTAACTTTTTTCTATTTTAACTTTATTTTACCACAGTTTTACATAAAAGTCAGCCTATTCAAAAAAAAGACGACTTTCGTCGCCTTTTTTCATCTCTTATTTAACTTTCGTATTTCCAAACAATCCGCCGGAAGTCTTGTTCTTCTTTCCGTTTCCGGTTAATTCTCTCGGAATAAAATTAAACAATCTATAGAACATCAACTTATTCTTTCAATAGAGCAACACTTAATGAAGACCGCGGATAATTACAACACCGGAACCACCGGCTGCACCACGTGCCCAAGTAGAATCTCCACTACCACCGCCGCCTCCGCCGCCGGTATTGGCAGTTCCGGCAACAGCGGAAATTCCGTCGACATTACCTGCACCGGCACCACCTCCACCGGCACCACCGGAGCTTGGATTTTGTCCACCGCCGCCTCCTCCACCGGCATAGAGTGCACCTGTTCCGAAGGCTCTTGTGGTAGATCCCTGACCTGTTCCTCCATAGTTATAGTCGTTCCAAGGACTACCATAGGATACACTTGTTGCACTGTTACCATTACTTGCACCGGCTGTACCGGAATAACTAGAACTTGTTCTAAAATCTGCACCGGCACCACCACCGGAGCCGCCATCACCTCCATCTTTAATATTATCACAGTGTGTTCCAGGATATCCGCCACTTACAGATTTACCAAACGCAGATGTTGTACCACCTTTGCAGTTCACTGCACCACCGGCTCCAACTACTATAGAATAAGTAGTACCATTAGCGGCATATATTCCTTTGTGTGTGGCAGTATATCCACCACCTCCTCCGCCTCCACGACGTCCGGTTCCAGAAGATTGATTATATCCGCCTCCGCCTCCACCTACAAGGAATATGTCGATTGACTGTGCTTCGCTAAAGGTTAAATTACCACTGGATTTCAAATAAATATACCAATATGTATCATCTTTGGAGGTACTTGAAGTTCCTGTATACGTATAGGTTGGAATTACACTTTTCCAGGCCGCATAAAGTGTTGTCGCAGTTGTTTTATCCCAATTTTTTATACTTGTCCCTGTTGATGTATAATACTGCGTACCAGTTCCATTTGTTCCGGTGTAATATCCTAAAAACCTATAATCGGTTTTCGTAGGTACCGTTATACTCGGCATTGCACTTCCGTACGTCGCCGTTACACTCGTTGTTCCCGCTGTTGTCGCACTTTGATTATTTAACGTTACCGTATACGTATTCGCTGTCCATTTTGCATACAACGTTGTTGCTGCAGTCTTATCCCAGTTCTTCGCGCTGCTTCCATCTGCCTTATAGTACTGCGTTCCTCCTCCGTTTGTTTCTGTATAGTAACCACCGAACGTATAACCGGTTTTTGCCGGTTTCGTTATACTTGGCATTGCGCTTCCGTACGTTGCTGTTACACTCGTTGTTCCCGCCGTTGTCGCACTTTGATTATTTAACGTTACCGTATACGTATTGACTGTCCATTTTGCATATAACGTTGTCGCCGCAGTCTTATCCCAGTTCTTTGCACTGCTTCCGTCTGCTTTGTAGTACTGCGTTCCTCCTCCGTTTGTTTCCGTATAGTAGCCTCCGAAAGTATAACCGGTTTTTGACGGTTTTGTTATACTTGGCATTGCACTTCCGTACGTTGCTGTTACACTCGTTGTTCCCGCTGTTGTCGCACTTTGATTATTTAACGTTACGTTTGATTTTACTCCCGTCCATTTCGCATATAAGGTATGGTTACCCGTTGCAGTTACTGTAGTACTACTTGTTACTTGATTGGTTAAGCTACTTTCTTTGTACCAACCGGCAAATGTATAATTTGTCTTTGTTGGCGTTGGTAACGTTCCATAAGTATCTCCGTTTTTTACTATTTGAGTTGCTACAGTACTTCCACCGTTACTGTTGAAGTAAAGTTTGTAGGATCTTGTGTGTGTATAACCACCTATTGCTTCACTTATATTTCCTAATTTATCTTTGGCTCTAAAGTAGTAGGTTCCAGGTTCTTTTGCCGTATATTGAGTTCCGCTCACGTCACTCCAAGTTGCTTTGTTATCGCTGCTTACTTGATATGTTATATTTCCGGAATGAGCGTCTGTTCCGCTTAAATTAAATCTTATATAAGTTGGATGCGACAAATCATTATCCGTTGCAAAAACATCAAGCGGATTCATCGTAAAAGTTAATCCTGCTTCAGATCCGACCCTTACGCCAATCTGCGTATAGTCTCCTTCCGGTATTTCTATTGTTGCTCTTGACTTACCTGCAGGGACTGACCCTAAAATAGACGTTTCCAAAGTAGTGTGTTCGTTGGTATAAATTCTGATCGGTAAGTCTTCACTCGGTGCCGGAGAAATGCTGAATGTAACTCCGCTAATTCCTTTCTTTAGTCCTGTTTCTAAATAAATGATTGGTATCGTACTTGTTGTTGTGTATGTTTTTACCCCATCTACCGTTTCTTCAGTTATGTTACTCAATCTATATGGTAAGTCCGGAAACATTTTGAATTGTTTGCTTGCTAATGTCACAGTTGGAGCTGTATTATCTAAATAAAATACATCACTTGCTGCTATATATTGATTCTCATTTGTGTCTTCACAATAAACATTTAATCGCCAATTGTTTCCTGTTCCATCTGACTTTGTAACTGTATCTCCACTTGTAAAACTTGTTCCGCTACTACTGATTTCATCCGCTGTTGCGGTTCCTTGTTTCCAGAGATATTTGGCAGTTCCGGATTTTACAGCTATACCGCTGATACTTACTGTTGTCCCTTGGGACTTTGCCCATGTTGTGTTCCCGTTTGTCCCAAATGTAAAGACTTCTGTTTGATTCCATTTTGCATATAACGTATGGTCACTCGCCGGTACGGTATCGGTACTTGTTACTTCTGTTGTAAGTCCACTGTCGCTATACCATCCGGCAAACGTGCTTCCGCTTTTGCTCGGTATGGGCAGAGTTCCGTATGGTTCCCCGGCAACCATTTTTTTAGTAACTACCCGATTTCCTCCGTTACTGTTAAAAGTTATTACATATACTTTTTCTATTGTAATTTCTACATTTTCAGCCGGCATAATAAATTTACATCGATTTCCAAAATCCCTTAATAGCGGATTTCCTTGATTTACCGTATATTTAGCTCGCGAACGATCCGGTAAGCCTATCGTAACCGTTTCGCCTTCACTCACCTCTTCCGTAACAACCCTGCTTTCCTCATGGATTGTTAAAGTATATCCCATCGCTACGCTGAATAATACTACAAATGAAATCATCGCCATAACTGCTTTTTTCATCTTGCTCCTCCTTTAAAACACAAAAAGAAAGCAGTCTAAAGCCCTTCTGACTTTAAACTACTTTCTTCCCTATGCTTTATTATTTCTTCTTTATTCTTTTTATCTAATAGTGTACCCCCCCCCCAATTACAGTTTTTACCATATTGATTTCGCAAATATTTTTGTTCATTTCACTTAATAAATTCTGTAATTCAGTCATTTCGGGTACACCTCCTCATTCTTTCTAAATATCGGCATTCTCTTCCTATTTCTTAACAGAAAATTTCATTACAGCAGAGTAAAAAAAAGTATAACAATAATTGGTTTTATAGTAAATAAGTTACAATATGAAATTGGGTAAATAATGGCGCAAACGTTCTCCATAAGTTATAGTCTGAATTGCAAAAAAGACGGTACCGCACCGTCTTTTCATCTCTTATTTAATTCTTGTATTTCCAAACAATCCGCTGAACAATCCGCCGGAAGTCTTGTTCTTCTTTCCGTTTCCGGTTAATTCTCTCGGAATAAAATTAAACAATCTATAGAACATCAACTTATTCTTCTTTCTCTGAATATACGCTTCCGTAATATTCTTGGAAGGAACCAAACTGAGTTCGTTAGGAACAGCAGGAGTTGCGTTCTCAATAATCTTTGCAATTTCAGACATTTTGGCTTCTACTTTATTCGTTACCGGAGTAATGATCGTTTCAGCTGTCGCTTTAATCATCTTCGGTTTCGAAACAGCGTAAGAATAATTCTTGCAAGAATTATTATCCCAATTATTATTCGAATCTCTGAAGCAGAAGTTAATCGAATCAGCCTTTGCAATCGGTACCTCTGCTACAAATCCTTCATTTGTTTTTGTCATTTTAATTTCTGTGAGATTATCCCACATCATACCAAATCCTAAATGAATATATAATGCGTCACTTCCTGTTTTTGCTAAAGATCCGTTATACACAATCTTAGCAGTCTTCCCTTGATATAAGTCCTCTGCATTTATAAAAACGTTCCCTTTGCTCTTCATATTCCTAACCTCCACTTGTCTTTTGATTTATCTAACCAACATATCGGCATTTTTCAAACTTACTTAACAAATTTTGAAAAAAAAATTTAAAATTCCAAATTTGTGAAACTTAATTTTGCCAAAATTCGTCTAATGAGATGTGTTAAGAAAATTTTCCAAGTTGAAAAAATGAAAAACACTACCATTCTCCAATGTTTTATGATAGAATGATGGTGTAAAATTTATTGTGTTTTACGTAAGGAGGATACTTATGAAAAAACTTATTGCACTGTCATGTGCGGCAGCAATGCTATTATCAACATCGTTAGCTCAAACTTTTTCGGATTTACCCGAAACACACTGGGCACAAAAAGTAGTAGAAGAGATGGTAGAACAAAAAATTATTTCCGGCTATACCGACGGTACGTTTCGTCCATCCAAAAACATTTCAAAAATCGAGAGTTTGATTTTACTCGCAAGAATCGCCGGCATTAACAATTATCCGGATGCAGCAAACAAATACTTAGAAACTTATTACGATACGCTTTCAAAATATACAACCCAATATAAAAAAGATGTTGCCTATTTATTGGGAACAAAAGTGTTAGAAACAAGTGATTTAGATAATCTGCTTTCTGCGGATCAAGTCAACGCACCGATTACTCGTGAAGAAATGGCAGTTTTAATTACAAAAGTAATGGGAAAAGCTGAAGAAGTAAAGTCGAAATCTTTAATTATTCTTCCTTTCGCAGATGCTTCTTCCATCACGCCAAGTGCTAAGCCATACGTTTATTACGTTTCCACCGAAAAAATTATGGCCGGCGTAGATAGTGAAAATTTCTCGCCGAAAACAAATGTAACAAGAGCGCAAGCGGCTTGTATTTTACAAAGAATTTATAAAAAAGTAGATATTAAACCGGATACTTCGAATAACTCTTCAAATTCCAATACTTCAACAGGAAAAGTTACCGTGTTAAACGGTACTATCACTAAAATTGATACCACTTTAAAAACAGTATTTATTAAAGACTCTTCCGGAAATACCGAAGAATACGAATACGATTCTTCCACGGAATTCTATGTAAATTCCACGAAGAAAACGTCAAGTGAAATGGAAAAAGGACTCACGGTAACCGTTACCTTGAAAGACAGTACATACATTACCATGATGAAGATGACAAAAGATGTAATTACAACCGTCAGTGGTACAATTTCCGACTTTGATACTTCCAAAAAGACGGTCACTGTTACAAAAAATGCAAAGAAAACAACCTATAATTACACATCTTCTACAAAATTCTATTTAGACGGAAAAACTTCAACAGCTTCCTCAGCTTTGAAAAAGAATTATTCTATCACTTTAACGGTAGAAAATGAGGATACGATTACTAAAATCGAAACGAAAAAAGCAACAGCAACCGAAGAGACCATTATCGGAAAGATTACAAAAGCAGATGATGACGAAGGTTATCTCATTATCGAAGATGATGACGGCGAAAAATATACTTTAATGGACGACTATATCGATGAGTATTCCGATAACGACGAAGATTACTATTTCGATGATGATACCAAATTTACCTACAATGGTTCTTCAAAGACTTATAAATCGATTGCCACAACATCTTATCTCTACAAAAAGGGTTACTATGTAAAGATTACAGTGGATAAAAATGATTACCTTACGAAAATCGAAGTTGCTTCCAAAAAATCTGAATTTACTTCTTCTGAAGAAACCATTATCGGAAAAATCACAAAAGCGGATGACGACGAAGGTTACATTATTATCGAAGATGATGACGGCGAAAAATATACTTTAATGGATGACTACATTGATGAATATTCCGACGGTGACGAAGATTACTATTTCGATGACGATACTGACTTTACTTATAACGGGTCTTCAAAATCTTATAAATCGATTGCAACTACATCTTACCTTTATAAAAAAGGCTACTATGTAAAAATTACAATGGATAAAAACGATTATCTTACTAAAATCGAAGTTGCTTCAAAAGAATCCACTTTAACAGATGATGAAACTCCGGAAAAAATTGTCGGTGAAATCGTAGAAGTCGGTAAATCCGACGGTTATCTCATTATTGAAGATGAAGACGGAAAAGAATACGTTTTAATGGACGATTACCTTGGTGAATATGATGAAGGCGACGAAGATTACTATTTCGATAATAAGACAACCTTCTCCTACAACGCCGTATCAAAGACTTATTCTGCAGTTTCTACAACATCTTATCTTTATAAAAAAGGTCTTTTCTTAAGACTGACCTTAGACGATGATGATTATATTGAAAAAATTGAATTAGCTGCAAAAGAATCAGCCTTCAATTCCTCCTCTTCAAGCAGCAGTAATATCGACGACGGTTATGTTTTCGGATATATCACGGAATTATACGACGACGAGCTCGTAATCGAAGACGATGACGGCGAAGAATACTCCTTTGAAATTGCAGATGATTGTGTCATCATTGAAAGATCTTCCGACGACCCGGAAGGCGATTTATATTACTATGCAGATGACTACGAAGATGTTTTAGACGAAGACGATGAGGTGGTAGTTTTCGTATACAAAGAAAAATCTTCAAAATATTATACCAGTCTTATCATTTTAATGGATTAATGGAATAATTTCAGAAACCTATGACTATAATGTAAATACGAGGACAGGATCCTCGTATTTATTACTTTGGAGGTAGTCATATGGAAGAGATTTTCAATGATATCACAAATATCGAAAAGAAAGATGCCAATATCTTTCAGTATCTGCTTGAAAAAATAACAAAAACCAAGCCCGAAGATACCGACACCATTGAATTAATTAAAAATTTAAAAAATGCCCAAAATGAATTTGAAACAGCCGTAAACAACTATGAATTTGCAAACGATCCGGAACTCGTCGATTACTACACCTATAACATCAAAGCAACCCAAACGAGATACCAGTACTTACTCAAAAAAGCAAAGGAAAAAGGGCTTTAGTAAGGAGGAATCCACATGGAAATATTCATATACATAGCCGCGATTATCGGCGTCTGCCTAATCGCAAAATTATTTGCCGCACCGATAAAATTTATTTTAAAACTCTTTGCAAATGCAATTTTAGGCGGACTCGCCCTCATCATCATTAATTTCATCGGTCAATATTTTGGTTTCCACATCGATCTAAACTTCGTCACCGCACTCGTTGCCGGCGTTTTAGGTCTTCCAGGAATTGCCGTTTTATTTATTTTACAAATGCTTTAAAAGAAAAGCTCCTGTTAACAGCACAGGGGCTTTTCTTTTATATACAAAACACAGCATACAATGGTACCGACTTTATTCCGTTCTCAAATCCAAAATTTCTCTCGGAAATTCGAATTGCATACTCCGGTTGAAATGTTTTCCGATACAAATCCAAACTTCTGGACTTTATCTGAATTCCGGATTTTACTTCAATCGGAACAACATTCATATCTCTTTGAATAATAAAATCCACTTCTGCCTTTCCTTCTGACTCCCAATAATAGGCTTCATATCCATTCACTTTTAACTCATTTGCTACATAATGTTCTGTAAGAGGTCCCATTGAAATCATCGTCGGTTGTGAACTTAAATCAACCTGATATAAAGGATAACCTGCCTTATTTACAAATAACCCCACATCGCTCATATATAGCTTAAACGACGCTAAATCCTTATACATTTCTAATGGTATTTGCGGATTCACCTTAAATACCTGATTCACAATTCCACTATTTTTTAACCACAAAATCGCAGGTCCAAACAAACTTGAGGTTGCCCCACGAGAAATCACTTTATACTGAAATTTCGGATTATCTTTTGCCAATTGAACCGGGATGGAATCAAATGCCGCTACAATTTTATTGGACTCGGAATTAGTAGCATACTTCGTCATATCTCTCACATAAGAATCTAAAATCATTGCCTGCACATCTAATACCGCAATCACTTTTTCTTCCTCTAAATAAGTTTGAACCACCTCCGGCATTCCGCCTACAATCAAATACGTCCGATATAGCCGCAAACACAATTCATGCAAATTGTTATCCATTCTCTCATCCGTCTCAAAATGTCTCCGAATCTCCTCGATTAAATTCTCCCGATTGACTGCCATCAAAAATTCCTGAAAAGAAAGCGGATACATATTCAACATTTGCACTTTTCCTACCGGGAAAGAATAGTTCTCACGATTAATGGCAATTCCAAGCAAAGATCCCGCAGCAATCACATGATACTCCGGCGCATCCTCACAAAAATACTTCAACGAAGTCAATGCCCTCTCATTTGCCTGAATTTCATCAAAAAACACCAAAGTTTTTCCCGGAATAATTTTTTCTCCGAAAAATAACTCCAATTTATTGATAATATAGTGTACATCTATGCTTTCATCAATCTGCTTACTCAATTCCTTATTCGTCTCAAAATTAACATATATCATATTATCATAATTCTGCTTTCCAAACTCTTTCACACTATACGTCTTCCCAACCTGTCTTGCCCCATGAACAATGAGTGGCTTTCTATGATTCGATTCCTTCCATTTTAACAAATCCTTCATAATTTCTCTTTTCATAAAAAACACCTCTTAAGAATATTATAATAGATAAGTTCCAAAAAGTCAAATTATATACAACTTTTTAGAACTTATCTATTAAATGCTCATTCTACCGATAAACCTCAATCGAATGTTCCTCTCCATCATTCACCAACTCAAAGGAATTTCCATCCTGAATATGATGATCCACAATCACTTTGTTCTTCTTATCCCCTTTCAAGAATACCCGAATATGATAAACCGTATCTTTATAGCGATATGTCAAACCATAATCGCTCCAATCCGTCTTCACGCAAGGCTCCATCATCACACGTTCTCCCCTTTTCCGGAATCCCAAAATATACTCAACCCCAAATCGATACATCCAAGACGCCGCACCGGTGTACCAACTCCAACCGCCACGTCCTACATGTAGCGGATTCGTATAAACATCCGCCGCAATTACATACGGCTCCGCCTTATACTTCTTCATCTCGCTATCCGTTCTCGCATGATTAATCGGATTCAACATCTCGAAAACTTTATTCGCTTTATCCGTTTCCTTCATCAACGCAAACGCAATTCCTGCCCAAATTGCCGCATGCGTATACTGTCCACCGTTTTCCCGAATTCCCTCTGGATAACTCTTAATATATCCCGGTTCCAAATCGCAATCCTTAAACGCCGGCGACAACAGCTTAATCAATCCATTTTCATCATCCATCAAATAATGTTCTAACGAACTCATCGCCCTTCGACGTTTTTCCTCTTCTCCCGCGTCCGAAATCACACTCCAAGACTGCGAAATCGAATCGATTTTACACTCTTCATTCGAAATCGAACCTAACGCTGTCCCATCATCAAAAAAGGCTCGCTTATACCATTCTCCATCCCAAGCATTTTTATTAATATTATCACGTAAAATTGCCGCCTCCTTCGAATATCGCTCCGCCAAATCATTTCTTCCGCGACTTCGACAAATCGGAGAAAAATCCGCAAGGATCTTATACAAAAACCAAGAAAGCCAAACACTCTCCCCTTTTCCTTTATTTCCAACCTCATTCATCCCATCATTCCAATCGCCGGACCCCATTAACGCCAAGCCATGTTCCCCATACTTCAAACTTCTCTCAATCGCCAACACACAATGCGAAAAAACCGACGCACTATTCTCAGAATAAGAATACTCCAAATATCGCTCATCCTCGCCCTCATCCAATAACGGTGCCTTCGCAAAATTCACTTGGCAATCCAATAAATCCATATCCTGCGTCACATTCACATACTCATTCGTCACATACACCAACCATAACAAATCATCAGAAAAACGTGTTCTCGTACCCCGCATCAAATCTTCATGCCACCAATGAAGAACATCGCCTTCCTCAAACTGATGTTTTGCATGTAATAAAATCTGCTTCTTCACAATCTCCGGTTTCAAATACGCAAACGGCAGAACATCCTGCAACTGATCGCGAAACCCGATGGCGCCACCCGACTGATAAAAAGAACTTCGCGCTAAAATGCGGCAATTGTACGTCTGATACAATAAAAAATTGTTTAACAATAGATTCATCGCCGAATCCGGTGTATCCACTTGACTCCGCAAAATATCTTTTTGATAAAAATCCTCCGCTTTTTTAAGTTCTTCTCGGCAAGTAGAAGCATCCAAAAAGTTTTTTCTGTCCTCTTCCAAAATGCCCAATAAACAAACTTTCTCTGCTCCAGATTTCCCTGCAATTTCAAAGTCACTTTCCAAGACATAAAACTCATGATTTCGAAAGAAACTTGTATTCCCTGAAATCTGCGAATATACCGTATTTGCCATAAATGTCTTTTCAAAAGAATTTCGAAAAGTCAATCGATGACCGTCAAAAAAACTCTCAATCCGATTCTCTCGCTTATGATTATGGTCTGCCAAAACCGGATTCAAATAATACTTTAACGCAAGTCGTTTCGGAGAATCCGCCAAATTTTCAATTCGCAATAAAGAAATTTTCACATTCTCTTCCAAAGGCACAAACACCGTCAACGTAATCTTCAAATCATCTGCCTGCGTCGTATAAATTGTATATCCAAGTCCAAATCTCACTTCATACTCCAAAGGATTTCGAAATGGCAACCAATAAGGTGAAAACGAAAGATTTTTATCGATATCGAAAATCTCAATAAACTCTCCCTGTCCGTCACTCACGCTATCGTTTAACCACGGTGTCAAACGAAATTCATGACTGTTCAATGCCCACGTATAACCGCCACCGGACTCCGTCGTTATTGTTCCGAAATTCGGATTTGCCAAAACATTGCTCCATGGAAGTAACGGAAAAAGCTGTTTATTCAAATAAACAACATATTCTTTTTTCTCTGCATCAAACCCGCCAATTCCGTTAAAAAACTCCAACTTTTGCTTCTCCAAACATTTCTTCTCCGGGACACTCTCCTGCTCAAAACCGCACTTCTTATTATCTCCATACAACTCTTCCTCCAAAAGAATTTTCCCATTCTCCGCCACAATCGCCGCAATCTCCCGAATTTTTGAAATATCCTCCTTCGACAAAATCTCTCCCCGCAGCAAAAAAATACCGCCACTCACATTCTGTAGATTAATCAAATGCCCCGAAGTAATAATATCAAAAATACTATTCCACAAAGGATGATGATAACTCATTTCCTCATCGCTAATCACAACCAAATCAATGAAAAGTCCCTTCAATCTCCAATATTCATGTGCCTTGATTAACTCATCAATTACATCCAAATCTTCATATTTTCGAACAATAATCAAAACAATCGGTAAATCTCCGGAAATTCCATAACTCCAAAGAATACTCTTCGTATCTCTCATTTCTATCCTCCACATAGATATACTCAACGGACACAATAAATTGTGTCCCTACAAGGATCGTGCAACCTTTATCCATTTCAATCTCTATCTTCCTGTACGGACAGCATTCATGCTGTCCTAAATTATATTAAAAACTTCATCATATCATCAAAATCCCGAATTTCCTCCGACGTCACATTCAAATAAGACAGCTCCACCTGATTTCTTGCATATGCCAAACGAAATGCTCTTTGAACCGCTTCCTCCGATTGATACTTATCCACAACCTCTAAAACTTTATCCACATCTTTCTCGATACCCGTAATAAAAATCACCTTTCCTGTCTCGCCCGGTTTCACACGCAAATACCGCCGTTCCGAAAAAATCGGATCCAAAACCGCACCAACCGTCCCCGACAGCGGCTTTCCTTCCAAAATCACATTCGGCGTCTCGGTATTCCGATACCTGCCAATAAACTTCATTCGATCCGTTTCAAACTGAAAATCCCCAAAACTTTCGCCAATCACAAAAGAATGCTGATAGGAAACCAAATCTTCCTCACAAGAACGTCTTTTCTGTCGTTTCGCCATCAAAACTTCCTTTTGCATCTCCGTCGTCAAAAACATACTATAAAACGCTCGATGCGCAATATCCCCGTTTTGATCGCCTGTTACCAGCTCTACATAAGAAGTAATCTCAAAATCCACCTCTGCGGTTCCATGATTCACCAAAGAAATTCTGCGAATCTCCAAATTATCTTCCGTCGCCACAATCACTTCTGTCACCGTCTCAACATCTCCGTCACGTCTCACAAACTTCGCCTTATCTCCCGAAAAAACCACAAAATACTTATCCGGTTCCTTCAAAAACGGCTTGTACGTTGCTGACCAAACTTGTGAATCATTTAAGCAGCGAATATAAAAGAGCGGTCCGTAATTCTCTGCAAACGTATTACTACGATAACGCGAAAGGTCCCAATTCCGATAGCGCACCAATCCCACTCCTCTGTCATTAATTTGTGTAAAGAAAGCACCATTCGTAAGAACGTTACAAGAAGGAAGTGTTTCTGTATCGATTTCAATTAAACGATCGGTATTCACACTCTCATAAACCACATTCTTCTCCGGGACCACCTTCTCCTTATCACTCTTTGTATAGATAATATCTCCCGGCACTTTCTCCTGTAATAATACTTCCCCCGACATCACCCGGATATCGCGGTGGAATCTCTCCTGCATCACAAAATTATTAATCACATTATTAATCGCCACAAGACTCATTCCCTGATGATGCGCCATGTAACTCTTAACCTGCGCATAATTCCTATCCCCCTCTAAAACCTTCAAACGTCCCGGCGTAAAATCAATCGACTCATAAAAACCATATTGTCCCAACATATTTAACTTCTTTAACGCCAACAAATTCTTAAACGCCGTCTTCGGCTTCACCATAAGTGCCAACATCGTGGAATACGGCGAAATCACCGTATCCTCCAACAATCCTCGTTTCAATCCAAGCCACGGAACTCCCAACGCCTTATACTGATAATTCAAATTAATATCAAAATTATAAAACGCCGACTCGGAAATTCCCCAAACGACACCTTTTCTCTTCGCATACTCCATCTGACTTTTAATCACAAAATCATACGTTTCATTTAACAACGTTTCAGGATAATTCTTCATCACCAACAACGGCATCAAATATTCAAACATGGTACCCGTCCAAGAAATAAGCCCTTTTTCACGATTCATTTTTGTCAAACTTCTTCCTAACAAAAACCAATGCTTTAACGGGACCTCATGCCGGCACACCGCCAAAAAACTCGTCTGTCGCGCTTCCGATGCCAACAAATCATAATAAGAATTCGTTAAACGCCCATCCTCCAAATTATAGCCAATCGAAAAAATATTCTTTTTCGCATCATACAAAACCGCAAAATTCATCTCTTTGATAAAAGACTCCAACTTGCTCATCAGACTATGCACAAGAACAACATCAATCTCTTTTTCTTCCTTCAAAATCTTCCTCAGAGCCTCTTTCGCCGTAATCGCATACGCCAAAAAGTTTCCGCTGTCTACTGTAGAAATATATCGTGGGAAAAGTGGTACCAATGTCTTGGTATTATACCAATTCAACAAATGACCATTCCACTTGTCCAACTTTTCAATGGTATGAATACTCTTTTCCAAACGCAAAATCATATTGTTCACATCAATAAAACCAAGATCATACGCACTGATAATCGCCAACAATCCCAATCCGATATTCGTCGGAGAAGTCCGATACGCCACCCCATTCGGCGGTTCCTCTTGAAAATTATCCGGCGGTAAAAAATGATTTTCCTCATTCATCAAGGTATCAAAATACGACCACGTTCTCTTTGCAAATTCTCGTAATTCCTCAATTTCCGCGTTATCCAAACGTTCCTGTCGTTCTCGAATCGATAAGCTGATATGAAATGCCACAAGCGGCGCAATCCACCATAAAAAGAACAAGAACGCCGAAAAATAAATCGAAATCGCATCGCCCTTCACAAAGTACGCTACCAAGAAAATCACCGTCGAAATCAAAAGGCTGCGATTCATCAAACGATAAAAACTCCCGACGGTATTTTTTAGCTTCGTCTCCATATCCGCTGCGGTAACCCATTCCAATAAATTCTTCTTCACAAAAAACATTCGATAAAGCGTTACAACCACCGCATTCAGCATCAAAGACGCTTGAAACGGCAAAAACAGCAACTGATACAAAAATTGCTTTTTATTTCCACGAATCCCCAAAACAACCGCAAACACACTCCAAAGTAACGCGGACTCCGGTAACACAAAAAACGACAAAAAGATTAAAAGCATCATCAACGGCGCTGTCAACGTACGACGCAAATTATCGAAAATCTTCCACTTCGAAACCCCATCAATCGGATTTTTCACCAATTCATGATTTCGATTCCTTACTCTCCCCGAAAGCCACGGTAAGACCTGCCAATCCCCTCTCGCCCAGCGATGCGCTCTCATCGCATACGCATTATAGCGAGCAGGGTATCCGTCAATCAACTCAATATTCGTCGCAAGACCCGCCCGTAAATAAGAACCCTCCAATAAATCATGGCTCAAAATCGCATTATCCGGAATCGTATCGGCTAATACCTTCTGGAAAACAGCAATATCATAAATTCCTTTACCGGTAAAAATCGCCTCTCCAAACAAATCCTGATAAATATCCGACGACGCGCACACATACGGATCAATTCCGCCGGTTCCTGCAAAAATCTTTGAAAAGCGACTCTTATTCGCACTCACCACATCAATCCCGATACGAGGCTGAATAATTCCATACCCCGAAACAACCGCCGTTCCTTCTTCATTCAAAACCGGCTTATTCAGCGGATGCGCCATTGCACCAATCAATTTTTTTGCCTCATTAATCGGAACAAAAGTATCCGCATCCAACGTCAAAACATACTTTATCTTAGGAAGCTCCTCAAATCCCTCCGAAACGAAACGGTAATCACCCTTATTTCCCTCTTGAAGGAACTCATTAAATTTCAAAATTGCCCCTCTTTTTCGTTCCCAACCAAGCCATTTATTCTCAGAGGCATTAAAAAATCGCTTTCGATACACAAAAAAGAAACGCGTCTTTCCTGCCCGTAAATTCATCTCGGCCACAAGCTCCTCGCCGACCTTTATAATCTTCTCATCCGCTTCCCAAAGCTCCAAATCATACTCACGCGCATCTCCGATTAATGTATAAAACACATGATCGTCATCGATTCCCGCCGCATACTTTTCCAAATTCAAAAGCATCTCGCTCACACGCTTCTCCGAAGACAGCAACGTCGGCACAATCAGCATCGTAGTCGCCTCTTTCGGCACACCCTCCATAAAATCCAACCGCGGAATCACACGTGGTTTAAAAACTTTGCTAAACCAATAATTCGCAAAGCAAACCCCGCCATCAAACGCAATCAGAAAAGCCAACACCAAGCCGACATAACTCCAAGCGGAAAAGCCACCGTAAAATGCCTTAATTACCCATGCCAAAAGTCCCGTTGACAAAGCCGAAAACAGCAAAATCGTCAACAAATAAATTCCAAACGGATTCTGCTTCAAATTTTCCCGAAACAAATACCCATAAGAAATCTTCACATCCAACCGGTTAAGAAGTTCTCTTCTCCCCTCTCTATCAAACAAATAATACCCGATATGCCCGTATTTCTCATCATCAAAATTTTCATCCGCACAAGCCAAAACTTTTCGTGCCACATGCAATTCTGAAATTGCAAAATCCTTTGCAATCTTCTCCACCCGGCTTCGATAAACATTTTTACTCTCCAAATCCATCTTCGGATACACACCGGATTTTTCCGAATAAAAAATTCGTTCAATCTCGCTCACACGATTAAACAACTCATTCCAATCAATCGTAGAAATCGACTTCAAGCTCCCGATGCAATTTCCGATAGTAATCTTCATCGCCGCCTGCACGCTATGCTCTTTCCGCGAAATCAACTCCAAAGACGTCCCGTATTTCTCTATGTACCGATCAATACGGTTTAATATCACAACACCGTTTTTTCCCATTCTCCGCAATTGATACGAAAGATGCTCATAAAAAGACGGATTCTCCCCAACATCCGGAAGTTTCAACTCTGCATTCAAATTATACTCTTCCAACCAACGCTCCGCACGCTCCCACTCGCTGTACGTTTTACTGATTTTATCGCTAATCTCCCGAATTTTCTCAATCAACGCCATCCGAATACAAACGCCCAGCGACCAAATCTCCCGCATATAAAGCGGCGTCACTTCTTCATACTTATTAATAAAACTCTCAATCACATTCTCATCAATTTTTGCATCATTCTCGCTCACAATCTTACGAGCAATTGTAAACGCTCTGGTATATCCACTCTCCACCAATGGCAAATCCCGATACATTTTACTCGTAAAATCCCTCTTAATCTGCTTGGTATGCTCCTCCACAATATAAAAATTATCCAAAAGCCACTCACTCGCCGGCACCAAATTCGACTTCAATTTTCGATTATCATTCAACCTCCGATACACCGAAAAAATAGCCGAAAAATCCCGATTCATCTTAGAAACCGCTCTGTCCGATTTATTCTTCATCATAAAAAAGCTCCTTTTTTACCTTATTATTAGTAAAAAAGGAACTTTTTATACATATGTCCTAATTATACGCCTCTGCCTATTCCACGGACACAATAAATTGTTGCATTTTATAACACTTAATTCTTATATTATTTTCTATTCATATATATGCTTTCTATGACCTACTTCCAAAACCAAAATTATTATTTCATCATCCCTTATTTCACATATCGCTCTATAATCTCCTATACGATATCTCCATTGTCCACTTCTATTACCTAATAATCCTTTACCATATATCCTTGGATTTTCACAACCTTCGATGTTCTTTTCTATCCATCCAACTATCAAAGCTGAAATTGATCTATCTAATTTTGAAAGTTGTTTTTTAGATTTTTCTGTAAATACTACTCTATATTTCACTACAATCCCAACTCCTTTTTTACTTCATCTAATGTATAAGTTTTAGGATTTTCTTTATACTCTTTAAGAGCTTGTTCATAGCATTTTAAATCATATTCATCTTCAATTTTCTCGATTACTGCAATTCTAATCAAATCAGATAATAACATATTATTCATTTCTGCATAAGTTTTTATCAATCTTGTATCATCATCGCTTAATCTTACCGAAATAGTCATAATAATCAACCCCTTTAATTTAATTATAATACATTGTATTACAATCGTCAACATTGTGATACTATTTTTAAACAAGCTAAAATATTATATACATAAAAATAAAGACTACATTTGATGTAATCTCTACTGTAGTTCCCTGTATTGTGTCCTAATTCTAAGCCTCTGCCTATTCTTTGGACAGCATAAATGCTGTCCCTACAATGTCACTGCCTCTTTCATCCGTACGGACAGCATTCATGCTGTCCTGCTTTTTCTTTGGACAGCATAAATGCTGTCCCTACAATGCCACTGCCTCTTTCATCCGTACGGACAGCATTCATGCTGTCCACACAACATTTGTGCCTTTTTTATAAATTTGAGGTTGGATAGTAACAACTATCTCTATCAATCTTCTCAATATTTCAACCGAAACTCATACAACAAAATCCCCGCCGCAATCGACGCATTCAACGACTCTGCATTCCCCGCCATCGGAATCTTCACAAACTCGTCCGTTACTGCTTTTATCTCCTCCGAAATACCTTGTCCCTCATTTCCAATCACCAAAACGGCAGGAAGCTCAATCTTCTCCGGCATATTCGACGCCTCAAGCGAAGAAGAATAAATCTTTTTTCCCAATTTCATCAAATCCTCTGCCGAAAAATCCCGATAAATCTCTAAATGAAACACCGACCCCATCGCGGAACGAAGCACTTTTGGAGAATACAAATCCGCACATTCCTTCGACAAAATCACCGCATCAAACCCAAACGCATCCGCCGTCCGAATAATCGTTCCCACATTTCCCGGATCCTGTACCCGATCCAAATACACCACACGTTGCGCTTTTTGAAGCTTCACAAAATCCGGTTCCTTCCCCTTCACAATCGCCGCAATTCCCTGCGGAGTCACAGTATCGGTAATCTTACACAAAATCTCATAGGAAACCTCATAAGCCGGTAAATCTAAATCATACGCAACCTTGTCGGGAACATAAAAAACAGAATCAAACTCATACCCGAAAGCCATCGCCTCACGAATCAGTTTCATTCCCTCAATCAAAAACTTTCCATGCAAATCACGGTACTTCTTCTTCTGCAAAGAAGCCGCCAACTTCACCGACTTATTCTCCAAACTCGTAATCTCCATAAATGTCACTGCCTCTTCTTTGGACAGCATGAATGCTGTCCCTACAATTAGATTGAGAAATATGCTTTCTTTTTATTATTTAAGTAGTATTATTTTCTCGATTTTTCTTCATCAATAATTTTTTTAATTTCTGTTCTTAATTCAATCACATCATTTTTTACAATATACCATATATTTTTTAGATTAATTCCTTCATAATCGTGAACAATTCGATTTCTTAATCCTTTTATCATTTTCCATTCAATATTAGAATATTTTTGCATTGTTTCCAACGTAATATTCTTTACTAATTCTCCGACTTGACTAAGTGCAAAAACCGTTGCATCAATTGTTTTATCATCAGAAGAAAATTCTTCAAATGTATATTCCTTTGTATACGAAAGTGCTTTATCGATATATTCAATCATTTTCTCTAAAGAAATATATTCTTTATTTCTCATACACAATCACCCCGGTTTTCTTGATTTCCTCGTCTATTTTTGAATTTTCAATAATTTCTGTTTGCTCAAAAGCATCTATTTCCTTTTGAAAAACTTCCTCTATCTTTGTAATCAAACTATATAATTTAAATCCCATTAACGTTTCACGTGTATCAATGACCAAATCCAAATCACTATTCCCGGTTGCAGTATTTTGGGCATAAGAGCCAAACAAAATCACACGATAAACCGGTAGGTTTTTTAAAATTTCTGCCAAAATTGTCTTTATTTCATGAATTGTATAAACCTTCTCGCTCATACTCTCACTCCCATTTTTCCTACATAATCTTTTTCAAAAAGTACACTCCTATTATTATTTTACTATGTTTTCTAAATAATATCAAACGCTATCAAATGATTATGTTATCATTGTAGGGACACAATTTCACTGCTTCTTTCCCGCTGTCCTGCAATATTCTTAGTTAAACATCTTAATAATATCAATATAATACTTCGAAGGATTCTCATACCAATCGTTACAAATCATAATCGCCTGTTCACGCGAATTTACGCTAATTGAAAGCTCCACCAGCGGCTCTCCGCCCTCACTGATTTTACACTTTACCTGATACAACCCTTTTCCATCCGGGAAAAAATCCGCATAAACCACAGACTTCTGTTGCACTTCCTTTTTCGAATCCTCAATCTTCCCATCAATTCGAAACAAAATAAATTCCGGGACCAAATTCATCAAAGAGTCCAATAATTGCTCTCCCTCTTCGGTAATCTTATAATAGCGGATATCATTCTGATAAAACAAATTGATCAATCCCGCATTCTGCAACCGAATCAACAAATCCTGCAACGTAAAATAATCAATTCCCGTAGAATCCAAAATCAAATCCACCATCTGCAAATTCGTAATTGATTTATTCAATTTACTGATAATATATAACACAATCAACTTATCCTGCGTATCATTAGCGTATTCCATGGCACCCTCCAATGGAAAGATTTTATCACATATAGAAGGGATACGCAAGCCTTTACTTCTTCATATTTATCCCCACAATTCCTCCCACTGCGCCGGTTCCGACATAGCTCAATATTAAATATAGCGTTGACATTGGCGTCGAAAAACCTGTCACCAAAAAACTACTCAACAAATAAATCACACCGGCATAAATCAATCCCACAATGCCACCCCAAAGCCATCCTTGCGTACTTGCCTGTCGCGTACAAGTTGCCGCGCCAAACAAAATGCTGATAATCGAAATCAATAAAATCATTCCCGGCATTGTCGAATCCGGAATATTGGTAAAACTCAAAATCACTGCAAACACCAAAAACGCCACAAAAGTAAATCCATAACTTGTCACAACACCCTTTAATAAATGAATAGACATCCTTTTCCTCCCATCTGATACCCTTACGGTTATCTTCCACATTTAGTCCATATTTACGCAAGTATCCACCGAAATAGAACCCTTTCGCACACGAATCGAAACTTCGCCCTGCAAATCCGTCCGATACACCTTCGATCCAACTTCCTCTAAGCGCTCTAATACTGCCTTTCCCGGCAAACTCTTAAATCGAGTTCCCACACTAATCACCGAAATTCTTGGGGTTACTGCCCTCACAAATTCCTCACTGCACGACGTCACTGATCCGTGATGACTCACCTTTAAAATATCCGCGTCCACCGAAACACCTTGTTGCAATAAAACTTCTTCCCCCGCCGCCTCTAAATCTCCGGTAAACAAAATCTTCACACCCTCATACTCGCACATCAAACAAACCGAATCATTATTTTCCGACTCCGCTTTTACTTCTCGAAAAGGAGACAACACATCAAACCGCACATCTCCCAAAGAAAACGCACTTCCCGCCGCCAATTCTTTCACAACAAACCCATGCTTCTTCGCTAACATCGCAATCTCAGAATACCGCTCCTTTTCCTTCGCATGAACACTCACCGCCACCACATCGGTATCAATCACCTCTAAAATCTCCGCCAAACCACCCACATGATCCTCATCAAAATGCGTAATTACCATCATATCCACATGCCGATACCCGCGACTCAACAAATACGGCGCAACCGTATCACGCCCTGCATTGTACTCCTTCTCTCCGATCCAATAGCCACCGCCCGTATCAATCAAAACACTCCTTTTATCCGGCAAAACCATAAAAATACTATCTCCATGTCCCACATCAATAAAATTAATCTCCAAACCAGAAGGAATCCATCCAAGAAAAAGTTCGATCAACAAAACAGCACCCGTAATCATCCCAAGGAACCTCTTCCGAATCCTCCAAAACCCAAACAAACACAGCATCCATAAATAATACAACATCACAAAACTCAATTTCGGTGTCACTACCGTATAAGACAAAAAATCCAATCCCGCAAAAAACTCCGCAATCCCATTCATCAAAAGAATCAGACAATACGTTATCTTGTTTAGCAATAACCCCAACGGAGGAAGGAAAAACCAAATAAAAAATGCCGCAAAGCCCAGCATCATAATGATACCGGAAAGAGACACAGCAAAAAGATTAGAAAACAATCCACTCAAAGAAAGCGTATGAAACTGACATACCAAAATCGGCGTCACAAAAATCTGCGCCGCCATTGTCACTGCCAAACATTCTCCTATCTTCCTCGGCAATCCTCCCAAGTAACATTTCAACTTCGGAAAAGCAATCAAAATTCCCAAGACACCTGCAAAAGATAGTTGAAAACTCAAGGAATAAATCGCCATCGGATTACAGAGCAAAATCAAAAATGCCACCAAAAATAAAGAAGTTAACGAATCGCTCTTTCGTCCCAAAAACTTCGATAACAGTAAAAAAATTGCACCAATTCCGGCACGAACCACTGAAACAGAACTGCCGGTAATAAACACATACAAAATAATCACAGCTATTAAAAGAAACGGCATACCTCTTTTATCCGGCTCAAATACCGACAAAATATAAGTAAACAACAGAATAAAGAAAGCCACATGACTTCCCGAAACTACCAATAAATGCACCATTCCTGCCTCTTTATAAGCTTCTGAAAGTTCATCTTCCAAAAATTCATCTTCTCCCACCAATAGCGCCTGTAAAACGCCTCCTTCTTTCACCGGCATACTGTTAAAAACAAACTCCTCACACTTTTCCCTTACCCAATAGCCAAACCTCTCCAAAAAGAAAATCCGATGTTCCGCAACTTTTTCCGCTTTTTCCGCCTTTTGCATTCCCCAAATATTTTTTGTTTTCAAATACGTCCGATAATCAAAACCCCCTCGATTTCTCATCCCCTTAGGAAGCTCCAAAATTCCTCCAAAAATAACTTCATTTCCAAAGTCATATTCCTCTGTGCATCGTATCAAAAGTTTCACAGGGACTCTTTTCCCTTCTATGCAGACATTCTTTATCGTGTATTGTATTCTTCCTTCTTGCCGAATCGGTCTCTCACAAACAACTCCCTGTACCTCTGTAAATGTTCCGACAAACTCTCCTATTTTTCCCTCCTTTATCCCGCAATCTGCCTTCATAAAGAAGAAACCCGCCCCAATACAAAAAAGCATCACAAAAATCGAAATTCTTTGCCGTCTTTCGAGGCGTTCCCCAACGGAACAAAGCGGAGCGTTTTTTGTTGTATAGGCAAAATCTTTGATTTTTCCTATACAACAAAAAAGAATTCCGCATAAAAACAAAAGGACCGTAATCAATACGGTCCCTTCTATATACTTTTCACAAATTAAGCCTGCTCCAAACATTGCCATCCAACATAACAACGGTCTTTTCTTCATCTCTTACTCCATCTAAACTAACGAATTACCCTTCTCGCTGTCACATAATGAGTGCTGTAATAACTATCATCCAAACGATCTTTTACCACACCACGTTTTGAATTTGCAGCATGAATAAATTCATTTCCGCCGATATACAGACCAACATGAGAAATTTTACTGCTTCCCGAAGAAGAATTGATTCCGCTAAAGAATACCAAATCTCCCGGCACTAAATTCGCTTTCGCCACTTTAATTCCCTGCGTCGCTTGATCATAAGAAACTCTGTTTAATGTCACGCCGACTTTCCCGAAAATATATTGCATTAATCCGGAACAATCAAAACTATTCGGTCCTGTAGCGCCCCAAACATACTTCTTTCCAAGTTGTGCTTTTGCTAATTCAACCACTCTGCTTGCTACTGAGCCGTTACCCGAACGAGATGTTGTCGGCGTTACTCTGTCAACACATCTTGCCACAACCCAGCCCTCTTGGTCGTTGCATAAAACTTTATACCACTCATTTTGTGTATCCAATACCGTTACGCTCGTTCCCGGCGCTAATTTTGAAAGAATTGCCGCATCGGTTGTCGGCTCACTTCTGAAATTAACGGTATCATTTACCTTACCGGTTCCCTTAATCTGATTAATATCTTCCGTTACCAATTCGGCAAATACGTATCCCTCAATATCGCCAAATTGAATTTTGTACCATTGCATATCTGCAGAAGTTTCAAGAACAATCAAGTTATCGCCCTCAACAACTTTTCCTACAACGGCAGAATCCGTATTCGGCTCTTTTCTTAAATTAACCGAACTTCCCGTAACTGCAACTATTTTCGTTTCGGTTATCGGCGCCGCATTTTCCTGCGTTACAGCCGCTGTCGCAACCGTTATTCCGCTTGAAACGCTTTGTACGGTTTCCAAGCAATCTACCAAAGTTGACAACACCCAACCGGTATTTTCACCGCACTTCACTTGGTACCATCCGTTACTTTCTCCCAAAACTTCTACTTGCTTGCCTTTTTCCATTAAAGTAATAATTTTCGATTCTGTAGAAGGTTCTTTTCTAAGTCTTACCGCATTTCCATTTACTTCACCGGTCGCAGCAAATACACTGCACAACGGCAAAGAAAGTAAAAACGCAGATAAACAAATTGTCTTTTTTATCTTACTGCTTATCCTCATAAAATTACTCCTTTGTATTGAATCAATTTATCCACCCGATAATTCAACCACATTATATCCTTTTATAG
>JAGBIO010000033.1 GCA_017934955.1 Clostridia bacterium | reverse complement strand
TGGTTGGCAAACCCACTTATATTATATCATAGGAGGTTTTTTCTTGAAGCTAAAGCTATTGGCTTCCCCCAGCATAGCTGGGGGTTTTTTTGTTTTTGCTCTATTTCATAGAGCAAAAACTCGCTAAAGCGAACAAAAAAAACGAATTCTCTTCTACTTAGAATCCGTTCTTTTTTCTTCTACTCTTCCTCTTTCAACTCATCCGGTAAATCAACAAATTCCGGATTATCATTAAAATATTCCTCAATCAAGGTTTTCGCTTCCTCCTCCTGTTCCGCACTTACAAACAGGCAGGTACCGTTTACCAAGTCTAACGCCGACGCAACAACGGAATGTGGCGAACGAATGACGTTAATTCCGGATGACTGTAAAAAGCTAACTAAACCTTCAATTTCCTGATATTTCGAATTGGTTTTATACACCATTTTAATATCTTTATCCATCTTAATTCCTCCTCTTTTGTTCATTGTACCGCATTTTTCGGCATAAATCAACGTTTCGTTACAATATGAATATTTTCCGGCTTTGCATTGGCTTCTCGCATAACAATATTCTGAATTTGCGCTACCTGCGCCACATTTAGTTCCTCCATCGATTTCACTACTACATTCACATTCGGCTCATTGATCAGCGCAATCGTATCTTCAAATCCTTTCGCTTTTAACAACGTCTCGATACTCATTTCTTTCGTTAAATTATCCGAAATGCAGTTAATTTCTTCTTGCGCCGCCTTTTTCATCGATTCATCCGACTTTTCATTATACAAAATATTTTCCTGTACCTCTAATTTTTCACCATATGTCTTATCCCTCTCCAATCTCGCAGAAACAAAATAAGCATCTGCCAATTCTTCTAAACGATTTCCTTCTAAATTATCTACCATTCCTGAAACATACGTAGATTCACCCAACGTAGACGTCAAATCTCCACTGACTTCCACATTACTTTGATTCGTATAATTAATCACACCTGCCATTACCAAAGTAGCTCCTAAAACGCCGACCAATATATTCTTTTTATGGATCACAAACATCGCCCTCACCTCATCAAAATTCTTCTACCGTTTATTTCCTCGCGGAAATACTTGAATTTTATTAGCATTCACGCCGGTTACTGCTTGCACTGCACTGATAATATCTGCTTTTACCGTCACATCCCCTCCTCCGTCACAAGTTACAATTACGCCCTCAACTTTCGGCATAATCGTTTTCGATATGTAAGGATTTTTATTTCCGTTTTTCTCTTGATTAAAAATAATACTGGTTTCTACATCATTTTGTTCGGTTACTCTTGAAGTATCGCTTCCGTTTTCCTTGGTCACGGTACTTCTGTCCTTCGTATCCAACAACGGGACCGTCTCTACGCCGGCTTGATAAGAAACCATCACATCCACACTTCCGGCACCCTTTATTTTCGACAAAATATCTGCCAACTTTTTCTCAAATGTCTCGGAATCAAAAAAATTACTACTGTTTTCTACCTTCGTCTGCACCGTCTCATCTTCTTTAAAAATATATCCGCTTACAATAATAATTATTACTATACTAATTAAAAAAAACACTAAATTTTCTACATTCTTTTTTCGATTCTTTGGATCCATAATTTTTTCTTTTATGTTGAAAAAAATGGCTTTCATTTTATCTTCACACTCACTTTCTCCTCCGAAATTTCGCAAATTTCAGCTACTTTTTTCCTAACAAAAGAAACATCTTCTGTTGTTTTTTCCGTATAGACGGTAACCGCACGAATTTCTTTGATTTTATTCTCATCGTCATGGAGAAATTGAACAGTACAATTTGACAGCGGAATATTCGGATACTTTATCCGAAATGTTCTTATCACATTTTCTCCATACACTTCCTGTAACATTTCCCGCTGTTCCTCCCCTACATTGGATAAGGTTTCCATATAATAAAAATTATCTTCCATTTGCGAAAAATTAAAAACCGCTTCCAAATCAAAATCTCCTTTCAATACCGCAATCACCGGTGACGCGATTAAAACAGAAGTTACAATCCCAATCATCAAGTAAACGAATTTTTTCGTTTCTCCTTCCGGTGTAATAAACTCCAAAATGCCGGAAATAACGATGGTTAATAAAATGCAATTTGACCAATTCTGAAGTACTTCCATTTCTCTCACCTACCTATACATTACCGCCGTATTGCTCATTTTCATCATTGCAACCGTCGCAATCATAAACATAATGCACACCGTTATCACGACGCCTAACACAATCTTTCCGTTTTCCGCCGTATCCGAAAGACATTGGCAAATTCTTTTATCCGAAAACGGCTCAATAATAGCAGAAGTAATGTAAAATACCAACAGCAAAGACAAAATCTTCACAATCGGCGTCAATACCGCTCCAAATAAAGCCATAATTCCGATAAATCCAATAGCATCTTTTATTAAAATTGTACTTCCCAAAATCGTATCAATCGAGTCTCCTAATAGCTTTCCTACAACCGGAATCCCACCGGAAAAAAGAAATTTTGCCGTTTTAGAAGTAATTCCGTCAATCGACGATCCGATTGTCCCTTCCAAAGATACCAATCCCACAAAAATCGTCAACATAATCCCCATACTCCACATGGAAAAGGACTTTAGCATTTTCGGAATTTTTGCCACTTTTACTTTGGATGAAATTCCGGAAACAAGGCTTAGTACAAAAGCAATCATAGAAATCGGAAGTAAAAAAGACGTCATAAAATACGTCACAAACTGACTCATTACCAAAATCAGCGGATATACAATCGAAGAAACGTTTATTCCTCCCGATGCGGTAATCAGTCCTACCAAAATCGGCAACAAAATCTTCATAAAGTTTGTGACATTCGCAATCAACTCTTTGGCGATATCATAAATTTGCAAAAAACTTCCCACAATCAGCGTCGCTAAAATCGCATAGGTCACATAAAATGCAATTTGCATCACACCTTCCGAAGCGAAGTTTCCCTTTAAATGTTCCAATAGACCCGTTAATAATGCAATCATCACAATTTGCACCGCAATACCCAAATTTTGTCGAAGTTCTTGAATCAACAATCGCCACGCTTTTTGAAACATTTTGGAATAGTCAAACTGAAAATTTCCTTGCTGAATGTCAGAAATCATCTTGCTATAATCGTGACTATCGAAAAATTCGTTGTCATATTCGCTAAAAATCTCATTAATTTTCGACGTATCAAATCGATACTCCGTGGCATACGCCGGGGTTAGTACTATCAACAATAACACCGCAAAAATAAATTTTCGCATGTTTTTCCTCCTAAATTAACTTCGTAAGCGTATCAACAAAGTTTCCGATAATCGTCATTCCCAACAGCATAATCACACATTTTCCGGCAAATTGAATTTTCGCCGCAATAGCCGATTCACCAACATCTTTACATACATTTGCACCAAACTCCGTCAAATAAGCAATCCCAATAATTTTCAAGACAATTGTCAAAAATTCGCTTGGCATACCGCTGCTTTGTGACAGTCTCGTAATTAAATCGATAACTTGTCCGACTTTATCGATGCAAAAAGCAAAAATAATGGTAATGGTTACTAAAGAAACCAACATCGCCAATTCCGGCTTCACTTGCTTTATAATTAAGATAAGGGATACCGCAAGCAAAGAAATTAAGATAATTTTTATAATATCCATTCGGCTTCCCTCCCAATTCAGCTACAGATTAAACATTGTTTTTACGGAATTAAATAAATTGCTTACTTCCTTAATAACGATAGACAACACCACAATCAATCCGGTCAATGTCGTAAGCATTGCTTGATCTTCACGCCCGGCACGTACTAAAACTTGATGCAATACCGACACTAAAATACCAATGGCTGCAATCTTAAAAATTAAATCCACATTCATCGATATCCCCTCCTATTTATGACCTGATCTTTTTATTAAATTAAAATTACCGCCAACGCAGTTCCTCCGATTCCACCAATCGTCCGATAGAGCTTCGCATATTTATTCTTCTCAGCATCCGCCGCCATTAACTGTCCCTTTAATCGCTCTATTGTAGAATTAATCAAACGAACTTGCCCCTCCAAATCATCCTTTCCCAAAAGTGCACCAAAATCCAATAAAATTTTTTCATCTTCGTATGTAAAATCAAAATACGGAAAATGTTCCTCCACTTTCCGACACCAAATCTCACTCACAGGAATGTTACTATTACGTAACTCCTCCGTAATTTCTGTAAAAAAGCCTTTTAAGACTTTATTACATACCTGTGAAATATCATCAAAAATATCTTCAAAAATCTCCTGTTGAAAAAGAATTTTTGACTTTAACATCTCTAACGCCGTAATAAAATTGCTTAAATTCTTTACCCGATCCACATAAGATTCCGCTAACAAACGCCCAATGACCATAGAAATCGCAATTACCAAAACACACCCTAAAATTTTCATAACTTTCTCCTTTGTATATGTTCTCTTCGTATGTATTTTATTCAGGAACGTTTCGATTTAGAACCAAAATTTAAAAGAAAACCGACCGGACTTTCGTCCGATCGGTTTTCTTTTCTCTTAAATAATCTGCATCTGCTTCATATATGCCCGATTTCGCTTCACGCGGCGCTGAATGCAGTGGAAAGTGATGCCGTTTTCTTGGCAATAGGCGCCAAACACCTTATTGTAGGCGGCTTCACGCTCCATCGCAGCATCTTCACAGCTTTCCCAAGGATCTCGAGGATAGGTCTCATCCACCAGCATATCATGCGGCAACTTGCTGAGGGAAATTCCCAAAATCTCGAAAAGAACAGGGACCGGAATCAGATAGTGAACTTCACGCTCGCCACCATCCTTCGTCAACTGTACCGTGACAATTTCAAAAACATCCTGCATGAACGCCTTCCGCGGAACACGATTCCGACTCCAGTGAAGGATAAACTGCTGCTCCTTCGGCGGAGTATTATTCAGAAAGCAGTTCAGGAAATTGAGATTGTGGGCACAATATTTGCCCACCGGTAGAAGAATCTTGATGACGTCATCGTTACAGACGTCAAACTCTTCCTTATCCCGGAAGAACACTAACTGCTTACCCGTCTTTTGAGAACCTCTTTCCACAATATTCTCTCCTTTTTTACGTCCTCCTGTAACCCCGGAGTCGTTTTATAGTAATGGCTATGCCATCCTTTTCCCTCGGGATTAATTACAATATTCCAAATCCAATCTGATTTGTTCTCAAACGCTCCGCAAAAAGAATTGGAGTTGAAACACTATAACTAATAGCGTATATTTTACTACAGCTTTCATTTTTTGTCAAATTTCATCCTTTTCTACCATTTCTCGTATCTTATCTCGAAGCATTGCCGCACGCTCAAAATCAAGCTCCTTCGCTGCTTTCTGCATTTCTTTCTGCAATTTTTCTACCAAAATCTCCTCTTTCACCTCATAAGCAACTGTTTCTTCCGCCACCTTCGTCACTTCGATATCCTCACGAATTTCCTTATGAATCGTCTTTGGAATAATACCGTGTTCTTCATTATACTTCGCCTGAATCTCTCTACGACGATTGGTTTCACGAATGGCATACTGCATCGCAGGCGTCACTTCGTCGCCATACAAAATAACCTTTCCCTCCGCATTTCTCGCCGCACGTCCAATCGTTTGAATCAATGAACGCTCAGAACGCAAAAATCCCGGCTTATCCGCATCTAAAATCGCTACCAAAGAAACCTCCGGAATATCCAATCCCTCTCTCAGTAAATTAATTCCTACCAACACATCAAATACACCTAAGCGAAGTTCCTTAATAATCTCCATTCTCTCTAACGTATCAATATCCGAATGAAGGTACTTTACCTTAATCCCCACTTCCTTCAAATATTCTGTCAAATCCTCCGCCATTTTTTTGGTAAGCGTCGTCACCAAAACTCTTTCTTTTCGTTCGGTACAACGGTTAATTTCGCCAATTAAATCATCAATCTGTCCCTCTACCGGTTTTACCTCAATTCTCGGATCCAACAATCCCGTCGGCCGAATAATTTGTTCTGCATACTCACCGCCGGACTTCTCCAATTCATATTCCGCCGGCGTTGCACTCACATAAACTACTTGATTTACCCGCTTCTCAAATTCTCCGAAATTAAGCGGTCGGTTATCATACGCAGACGGCAAACGAAATCCGTAATTCACCAACATATCCTTTCTCGCACGATCGCCGTTATACATTCCCCGTACCTGCGGAAGCGTCACATGCGACTCATCCACAAACAGCAAAAAGTCCTTCGGAAAATAATCCAATAACGTATATGGTGCTTCTCCCGGCTTTCTTCCACTAATATGCCTCGAATAATTCTCAATTCCCGAACAGAAACCGATTTCCTGCAACATTTCCAAATCAAAATTTGTACGTTGCTCAATTCGCTGTGCCTCCAATAGCTTATTCTGCGATTTAAAATTCTCAATTGTCTCTTGCAATTCCGCTTCAATATCTCGAATCGCCCGCTTCATCTTTTCTCCACTCGTCACATAGTGTGAAGCCGGATGAATCAAGGTATGCGTCAACGTTGAAATAGCCCGTCCCGTCAACGGATCAAACTCCGAAATCTTCTCAATTTCATCTCCGAAAAATTCAATCCGAATCGCTTTATCATCATAGCCCGAAGGAAATACTTCCACAACATCTCCCTTCACCCGAAACTTACTTCGCGTAAACTCAAATTCATTTCTTTCATATTGAATCTCAACTAACTTTCTTAATAACTCATCTCGATCTTTCTCCATCCCCGGTCGAAGCGAAATCGTCAAATTACTGTAATCATCCGGATCACCCAACCCGTAAATGCAAGAAACACTCGCCACAATAATCACATCACGCCGTTCAAATAACGCCGCCGTCGCCGAATGCCGAAGTTTATCAATTTCATCGTTAATAGCAGAATCCTTCTCAATATAAGTATCCGTTTGTGCAATATAAGCTTCCGGCTGATAATAATCATAGTAAGATACAAAATATTCAACCGCATTCTCCGGGAAGAACTCCTTGAACTCAGAATAAAGTTGTCCGGCAAGTGTTTTATTATGTGCCAAAACCAAAGTTGGCTTTTGTACTTTTTCAATGATATTCGCCATTGTAAAGGTTTTTCCCGAGCCCGTAACACCAAGTAAAGTCTGATGTTTACGCCCTTTTTCAATTCCGGAAACTAGCTTTTCTATCGCCTGTGGTTGGTCACCGGTAGGCTTAAATTTCGAGTGTAATTTAAACATTTTTTCTCCTTTTTTTGAGTTTTACTATGATTACTATCCACCCAAAATTCGTAAAGGACTGAACTCTGTAATTAACTCAAGATGTTGTTATGTATACAATTTTTCGCCATTTTACGAATCAGGTCACAAAACTCAATTTTTCAAACTATAAAAAACTAATAAAACCAATTAGTAAATATTAGCCTTAAACAGACTAAATTATACCATAAAAAGTCATTTTTGTTAATAGGTATTAAGAAAGGACTGTATATGATTTGTGATAAAATCACCCTAAAAGTTTGTAAGCGAATATTTCACCATTTATGTATAAATAATGGAAAAATAGACAACATAGAAAGGTGGAATATTTATTGTTAAAACAAAAAGATTTAAGAAGAGCAACCTTGATTGAAGCATGTATACAAGGTAAATGTACAATAAAACAAGTGGCTAACGCTTTAGGGCTTTCCGAACGTCGTGTAAAGCAAATTAAAAAGGAGGTTAAAGAAAACGGCATCAAATCCATTCAGCATGGAAATCGTGGAAAGAAACCTAAAAATACAATACCTGAAGAAACAAGAAAAACAATATTGGAACTCAGACGCTCTTATGAATATGAAATATCTAATTTTAAGCATTTTCAAGAACTTTTAAAAGAACGTGAAAACATAGTTATATCTTACTCTGCTCTTTATAAAATTTTAAGAAATGCCGGTATTAAAAGTCCGAAAAAGCACAGAAAAGGTAAACTGCATCACAGAAGAAAAAGAAAAGCTTGTGAGGGCATGATGTTACAGGCTGATGGTACACCTTTTGACTGGTTTGAAAATGGACAAAGCTATTCTTTACATGGTTTCATAGATGATGCTACCGGTAAGATAACGGGGCTATATATGTGTAAAAATGAATGTTTATTAGGGTACTTAGAGGTTTTAAGGCAAACTTTAGAAAATTACGGAATTCCTCTTTCAATTTACCCGGATAAGTATAGTGTATTTTTTCCGCCAAAAAAAGTTGACGACCACTTAACGCTTGAGGAACAACTAAATGGTCGCCAAAAAGGTATTACTCAGTTTGGTAGAATTGCGGAAGAACTTGGTATTGAAATGTTTCCGGCTTCTACTCCTCAGGCAAAGGGGAGAATTGAAAGACTCTGGGAAACTCTACAAAGCAGATTATTAACCGAATTTAGAATTAATAAAATTAAAACAATGGAAGAAGCTAATAAGTTTCTCATTGACTATATTCCGAAATATAATTCTAAATTTGCAATAGCACCTGCCAATACTACAAGTGTATTCTTGAAACTGCCAAAAAGATATAACTTAGATGAACTGCTATGTGTTAAGTTTGAAAGAACAATTGATAATGCCGGAGTGTTTTCTCTTAACCATAACAAATTTCAAATTGTAGATGTTAATTTACCACCTAAGACGAAGATTCAAATATATTTAAGTGAAAAGATTGGTTTACGTGTAAAAGCTAATAATAAAATTTACGATGTACTGCCTTTAGAAATTCTTTCTAAAGGCAAAATAGATAATAACTCAGAATCTCAACAACGTCTTGCAAATGTTGTTATTGATTTGATTAATGAGTTTTATCTAAAGGATGCTAAAGCATCTTAAATTTAAATCTCTCGCCTAATTATATTATTGACAAAAATTAAATTTTTAAACATAAATTAAATCTTGAGCCTGCCCCGCGGCGAGCGGATTAGTCTCAAGATTATACATAGGTGAAATTTTTGCTAATAAAATATTGCTAATTTTTAGGGAAGTTTTCCTAAATTATTGACATAGGTATTAAGAAAGGACAGTTTTGATTCGTTACAGGTCAGACTATAAGCTTGTATCTTACGAAAAATATCGGCAGCATAGGGTATGTAGGGACACAATTCATTGTGTCCTAATTTAAACATCTGCCTATTTCACGGACACAATAAATTGTGTCCCTACAATGATTGTGCCGTCATTGTAGGGGACGGCGTCCCCGACGTCCCGATATATTTGTAACAATTTAAATCTGACCAGTAACTTTGATTCTAAAAACACGTAAAATATCATCTGCCAATACTGCAAAATTTCTTACACTTCTCTATTTTTAAATGTTCAACTATATTACCCCATTCTCTCAAACGGCTCAAAACGAATTTATGGCCTTCGATTTTTTTACAAAAAATATACACTCCCAAAATTACTTGAAAGTGTATATAAAAATGCGAAACAACTATTTTTAGTTACAATCCTTTTTCTGGCAAACGTCTCATCCCATTAAAAATTTGTACTCTTGTATCATCCATAAGAGGAGGGCATTCACCACGAAAATACGTAGCCTGCACAGCATCATAGAAAAGATCATAAACATCCTTAACAAGAATCTTCTGATACGGAGTTAACGAATTAATTGGGATTTCTTTACCCTCAACCGCCAAAACCAGAAGCAATTTATCAATATTCGTCATTATTACTTCCTCTGTGTTTTTTAACAAATATTGAAAGTCTCTATGTTAAAAGTAAATCAGATTAATCATGCCAAACCCTACAAGCAGACTTGTCGTAAAAGTACAATAGGCCAGTGCAAAAGGTGCCTTTACCGGCTTATTAGTCTTTTCAATACGATTACGCTTCTCATCAACATGAAAAAAGTACGCAACCCTCAACAAAGTGAGTAAAAATGCACCCAAAATAACTCCCATCAAAGCATTACTCAAAGTCATAATAAATCTCCCTTCTTGTTTTGGTCCTTAAATAAAAAACAACGTCCAAACGAGAAACTATCCTCCTTTTCCTTAATTACATTATTAACTTTGTATATTGTAGCACAACGTTCGTATTATGTCAATTCACAATAAACTTTTTACAGGATAAACGTTACAAGTCAGACTATATCGTCCTACAATGATGCGCAACCATTGTACGGACAGCATTTATGCTGTCCTGCGTTCTGCCTTTTCTATAAATTTGATTCTGAACTGTAACGGATAAACTTATAAAAGTGTTATTTTATGCAAAATGTTGCATACAGAGGAACTGATTTTATTCCATTAGCAAAGCCGAAATTCTTGGTTGAAATTCTAATTGCATAGTTAGGTTTATATTGGTCCGTATAAATCTTTAAACTTTTTGAGCCAACGTTATTACTTGCTTTAACCTCTATTGGAATAAGTCCGTCCTTGGTATTTATTATAAAATCAACTTCTGCTGTATTGGCATTTTTCCAATAATAAATGTTTTCAAATCGCATATTTAATTGTTGTAAAACATAGTTTTCTGCAATATCACCTTGATATAGAATATCTTTATCTAAAATAATATTTTAGCTGAGTTTTAGCTGAGTTTTATAATATTTTATTATCGTCTCTATCCCAGCGCTACATCTAAAATCATCATAATCACAAAACCAATCGCCACTCCTATCGTTCCGATATTCGAGTGTTCCCCCGCCTGTGACTCCGGAATCAGCTCCTCCACAACAACATACATCATCGCCCCCGCCGCAAAAGACAAAAAGTACGGCAAAATCGGTGTTATCGCTTCTGTAATCAATAGCGTAACAATAGCCCCAATCGGCTCTACAACTCCGGATAAAGTACCATATAAAAATGCTCTCGATTTAGAAAGACCTTCGCTTTTTAACGGCATTGAAATAATCGCACCCTCCGGAAAATTCTGAATCGCAATTCCTACCGCTAATGCAAAAGCCCCCGCAACCGTAATTCCCACATTTCCCATCAAAGCACCCGCAAAAGTAACGCCTACCGCCATTCCCTCCGGTATATTGTGAAGTGTTACCGCAAACACCATCATTGTCGTTTTCTTTAATTTTGACTTAATTCCCTCTGCCTCTTCGCTTTCTAAGTGCACATGAGGAATGACACTGTCTAAAATCAATAAAAACAATATGCCAAGTAGAAAACCAATACTTGCCGGAACCCAGCCAACAACGCCCTGTTCCTCCGCCATACCGATAGACGGGATGATAAGCGACCATACGGAAGCCGCAATCATCACTCCCGCAGCAAATCCTAAAAGGATTTTTTCTACTTTTTTGTCCATTTTATCCTTCATGAGAAATACCATCGCGGAACCCAATAAAGTTCCGAAAAACGGTATCAATATTCCCAACAAAATCTGCATCACAAATTCCCCTTTATATTAAAAAATATTATTTTGCCATCTTCTCTATTGTTCCATACACATCATACCAACTATACACCCGTTGAATCTTCTCACCCTCACACTTCTCATTATATCCCGCATGAAAGCAGAAAACCGGAATTCCTGCCGACGATATCTTTGCAACATTCGTCGGACTATCGTCAATCATCACATCAATACCGTTCTCCTGACAAACCTTCACCTTATCCTCCGCCGAAAAAATCAACTCATCATACGCCACACCATTCTTCTCCAACCACTCAATAACAATTTCATGACTTTTCTCTTTCGACATAATATCCGCAAACTTCGATACCCAACTACCTCGCGCAGTAATAATATAAATTTCATGTCCTTCCGCTCTTAACTTTCCAATCACTTCTGCTGCAAACATCCGAATCTCCGCATGCGTCGAATACTCCTCCATATTCCGGTACCAAAACTCATGTTCCGCCTCCTTCGAAATTCCAAAAATTTCAAACAACTCATAAGCCTTCGGCGACACAATTCCCTTCTGAAACTTCTCATAATAATACTTACTACCATAATCCAACTGCCACTGCTCAATATCTGTCAAAACCCCATCAATATCAATCCCAATTTTCATTTTATCTCCTCCCCCTTAATCATAGGAATGATGAATATAATTTAAGTCATCCTCATTTATTTACACCACGAAAAGTATAGCACAAATAAACCCTATTTAAAACAGTAAAAAAGAACAAATTATTTTCCAACATAATTTGCTCTTTTATTCCACCCGCTACTTCTCACTCATTATTCAAAAAATTCATCACCAAATCCACAATAATCTATTCAGACTTAACAGCTTATTATTTTCGTTAAAGCCTTGTACGGACAGCATTTATGCTGTCCTGCTTTCTGCCTTTTCTGTGGACAGCATGAATGCTGTCCCTACAATGATTGTGCCTTCTCTATAAATTTGAGTCTGACCTG
>JAGBIO010000032.1 GCA_017934955.1 Clostridia bacterium | reverse complement strand
TGGTTGGCAAACCCACTTATATTATATCATAGGAGGTTTTTTCTTGAAGCTAAAGCTATTGGCTTCCCCCAGCATAGCTGGGGGTTTTTTTGTTTTTGCTCTATTTCATAGAGCAAAAACTCGCTAAAGCGAACAAAAAAACAGACCTCTTTACGAGGTCTGCTCTTTCAAAAGTTACGCTTCAAAATCTACATGTTCACTAAATAACTTATTCACAATATCTTCACCGGATACTTTGTATTCATTGTTATTAATCTTCGCAGAAATTGCGTCTACTTTATCTTGTCTTACATCCGGCACATTTTTCAAAGCATTCAATGCCGTTGCAAAATCTTTTCCTGTATTTGAGATCTTAATATCATCTCTTGCCGCTGTGACCTTATTTAAACTCTCTACTTTAGAGACTCTTTTATCGTTTGTATAAATTCCCGTAACACCGGAAATGTTTCCTGAAATTCTCATAATTGACACCTCTTTCAAAAATCTTTCTTGCCTTGTACATAATATATCGGCAGTTTATAAAAAAACTTAACTGTTTTTTCTTAATCTTTTTCTTTTTTTGAATATTGAATAAACTGCTTTATTTCACAATCTGTTCAATATATGACTGACAGCAATTACGCCGACTTTTACTTCCTTTACTTTTGCCTGTTTCAGAATCCTTGAACACTCATTCACAGTAGATCCCGATGCCAATATGTCATCGATTAATAAAATCTTCTTACCTGATATATCATATATATCGGCAACTTGAAAAACATTCTTAACACTTTCTTTTCTTAATTTAAAAGTTTGTAAACTTTGGCGTTCATTATGCACAACTTTTACCAAAGCGCCTTTTAAGTAGGGAATTTTCAACATCCTTGATAATTTTTTGGCAATCAGTTCGCATTGATTATATCCACGTTCCTGCATTCTCTCGTGACTAATCGGTACTGCGACAATTCCATCTGCCGTCTCATTCTTTAACCGTTCATACAACATCTCGGTAAAAAAATGATAATAATATTTTTCTCCTAAAAACTTATATCTATGTATTTTCTCCTTTATATCTTCATTATACTCATAACAAAAGAAAAATTTGTCATAATATATTTTTTTCTTTCGACATTCCGGACAAATTTCCGAATAGCAAACCTTTCCGCACATACAGCAATGATTTATATACTCCTGTTTCTTTATTCTTTTACAATCTTCGCAAATAAAAGAATCCGACCCGGTAATCTCTTCACAGAATCCGCAAGTCGGAGGAAAAATATAATTCATTATTGTCTCAAGCAAAAAAAATTTATCCATTCGAACCTCCGAATGGATAAATTATACCATGTATTACAATTTTTGTCAATTACGCTTTTCCGGAACAGCCAAGGACATCTCTCATTTTGTGCTTTACCATATCCTTAATAGCCGCTCTTGCCGGAGATAAATACTCTCTCGGATCGAATTTATCCGGATGTTCTGCGAAGAACTTACGAATCGATGCCGTCATTGCTAAACGCAAATCGGTATCGATATTAATCTTACATACACCCATTGTACCGGCCTTGTGAAGCATATCCTCCGGAACGCCTTGGGCACCCGGAAGTTGTCCGCCGTATTCATTACACTGCTTTACAAATTCCGGCATAACCGTAGAGGCTCCGTGCAATACAATCGGAGTATTCGGTAATACCTTTGTTACTTTCTCTAAAATATCGAATCTTAATTTCGGCTCCCCCTTGAACTTATACGCACCATGGCTTGTACCAATCGCAATCGCCAAGGAATCACAGCCGGTTCTATGAACGAATTCCGCTGCTTGATCCGGATCGGTAAACGCTGCATCTGCTTCAGATACCACAACCGCATCCTCAATTCCCGCCAACTTTCCTAATTCCGCTTCTACCACAACACCTCGTTCGTGTGCATAATCTACTACTCTTTTAGTTAATTCAACATTCTCTTCAAAAGAATATTTAGAACCGTCAATCATAACCGATGTAAAACCACCGTCAATACAATCCTTACAAATCTCAAAATCCGCACCATGATCAAGGTGTACCGCAATCGGAACTCCTGTGTCTGCTACCGCAGCTTCGATTAATTTCATCAAGTAAATATGCTTTGCATACTTTCTTGCCCCTGCCGAAACCTGAAGAATTACCGGTGCATTTTCTTCCATAGCCGCTTCTGTAATTCCTTGCACAATTTCCATATTATTTACGTTAAATGCTCCCACCGCATAATTACCATATGCTTTTTGAAACATCTCCTTTGTTGTTACTAAAGGCATATAACCCCCTCCTTATATTCAAATACATACTAATTATACTTTAATTCACGTAATTTGCAAGTAGTTTTCTTCCTGTAAGGACAGCATTTATATAATCTTATACCTTTCAAAAAAATATCGTTAAAATGTGTTTTGTAGGGACACAATTCATTGTGTCCTAATATAGCCATATTGTTGTAGGGACAGCATTAACAGTCGAAACTTCCCAATCACTTCGTTCTTGGAGTTTCTTTGTATAGGACGTACAATCCGTTCGTTGCACTCACGGTGTTACGTCCGCAATGCTGTCCTTTCGGTAAATATTTCGATTCGTAAAATTACCGTAAATATCTATTGGCAGAAAAAATGCCCCTTGTAGAGGCGAGCATTGCTCGCCTGCCACCGGGACATTCTCTTTTTTTATACTAATCATTCACTTCAATCCAAAGATAATCGATTTCACCTGTACTGTATTTTATCTTAATAATCGATTCTCCCTCTTCATCACCGTAAATCTTAATATTTTCTGAAGTTGTTACTTTTATCTTACCAAGAGAAATATAAGACTTTCCGCTAATGATTGATATTTCAGCATCTGTTGCATCATGTTTTTCTAAATTGATGTAATAAGTTTCATAATCATCCACATCTACATCGATTTCATCTTCATAATCAAAGTCATTATAATCATATTCATTATCATCATCATCATCGACTACTTCTACATATACATATTCCGTATCTCCGCTGTCATACTTGATTTTAATCGTTGCGCTTCCTTCTTTTTTACCCGTTACTTTTACTTTGGAATTACCGGTTACGCTTGTTTTGCTCAATGTAATATACGAACTTCCGCTTGTAATGCTTAATGTCGCCTTATCTGCATCATAATCATCTAAGTCAATCTCGATATATTCATAGTCGCCAACTTCGATTTCAAGCTCATCCTCATCGTCGTCATCATCGACTACTTCTACATATACATACTCGGTATCTCCGCTGTCATACTTGATTTTAATCGTTGCGCTTCCTTCTTTTTTACCCGTTACTTTTACTTTGGAATTACCGGTTACGCTTGTTTTGCTCAATGTAATATACGAACTTCCGCTTGTAATGCTTAATGTC
>JAGBIO010000031.1 GCA_017934955.1 Clostridia bacterium | reverse complement strand
GTAAGAAACTGTCAAATAAAATACAGAATTTTCTGTTACTACGTTTTCCACGCCATATTTTTCACTACCGGTAATTTCTCTTGTTGTTTCAATCTTAATTTTGGTTGGTAGTAAAAAATCCTTTTCAATATACATAACAATCCGCATATCCTTCATTGTACCGTTTCCGTCAACCGTTTCAAAATATAATCCCGCATCCGCAAAACATTTCAACAGCGCTTCATTGTTGCTGATGCTATATAAGCAATAGGTTTCTTCCGACGAAAGACATTCCATCATACCGTATAACGATTCATCAATCTGAAATCCCATCAACTTTTCTTTTGCCTCATACGGCGTTTTATCTGAAGTTTTCGGGTTATACGAACTTACTTGCCAAGAAGAACTCGGGAACCCATTCGCATAATCTCTGTTATAGTATTTGGCATAATCACTATAATATTCTAATGTTCCCGTTGTCTCTCCCGAATTATACAAGGTACTTACTTCCATCAACTTACTACCAAAATCTACTTTTTCATTAATCACTTTTTTCTTACTTTCTTCAAAATTCGAATTCGAAACCGTAATCAAAGTTTCTGCCGCAAATTCCGCTTGATAATCCGTTGCATTCTCCATTGAAGTTTTCATCGTATTTAAGACTTCGGAATTGAACTCATAATTTCCTTTTTTGGTTACAATCACAGCCGGATTATACGGATCCCAAAATACACTGTACCCTAATGCTTCTCCCACAAACTTTGCCGGCAAATAGGTTCTGCTGTTATGAATCGTCGCCGCCGAATCCAATTTGGTCGCCTTATTATTAATGTATGCCGTACCGGAATCAATCTCCAATTGTATTACAACATCATTATAAAATACCTTTACCTGTCTTTTATCCGGAATCCACTGAATATTCTCATCATTATCCGGTACCCCCAACGCAACCAATAAATTTCGAAGCGGAATCAATGTTCTGCTATTCACAATAATCGGCACATCCGTTACCGCAATCTTTGAGCCGTCTACAAAAATATCGATATCCGGCTTTTCATAAACAACAGGAGTAGCTAAAGATGCCGAAGACAACAATATACAAGTTACTAAAAACAACAATAATTTTTTCATAAAAATCCTCCTTAAAATAAACTTCTGTAAATATATCGATAAAAAAAGAAAAAATATTAATACAAAATTTCTTCAAAAAGGAGATGCAACTGTTATCTTTGTCTACCTGTTACAATTCAGTCTATATCGTCCTATAATTATGGTACAACCATTGTACGAACAGCATTTGTGCAGTCCTGCTTTCTGGCTTTTCTGTGGACAGCATAAATGCTGTCCCTACAGTATTTGTGCCGTCATTGTAGGGGACGGCGTCCTCGACGTCCCGATATATATTCTAGCCTGTAACCCTGTATCGTTATCGTTCGTGTAAAAGAATTGACATTTTCGGAAAAAATAGATATGATATTTAAGGATATAAATAGAACGTTTTCTTAACATTTGAACCATAAGTTCAAATGTTTCTTATGTCGAAAGGAATGTTATCTATGGTAGTAATTAAAGAAGGTTTTCTATACTTTTTGAGCATGGCTCTTCAAATCGGAGTTTTAATTTTGGGAGCTTATTTTTTTGGAATTTCTATTGTCGGGTGGATTAAACGAAAAGAAAAACCTGCGACGGATTTTAAACCAACCAAACGCTTTGCAATGGTAGTAGCAGCACATAACGAGGAAATTGTTATCAGCGAATTGGTTGACAGCTTAAAAAACATCAAATATCCCAACGATATGTATGATATCTTCGTAGTCGCTGATAATTGTACCGACAAAACAGCAGATATTGCCGAAGAACATGGTGCGATTGTACTAAGACGTTTTAATAAGATTGAAAAAGGAAAAGGGTTCGCGCTTGAATGGGCATTTGATAAAATTTTTAAGATGGAAAAACATTACGATGCTTTTTGTATCTTTGATGCGGACAACTTGGTTTCTCCTAACTTTTTGTTAGAGATGAATAAAAGAATGTGCGAAGGATATCGTGTCATTCAAGGCTATATCGACAGCAAAAATCCTTTTGATTCTTGGATTACCGCATCTTACTCCATCGCATTCTGGACTGCAAACCGTCTTTACCAACTTCCCCGCTTCTATCTCAATATGTCTTGCGGATTATGCGGAACGGGATTTTGCGTTGATTCGGAATTGATTCGTGAAATGGGTTGGGGTGCAACTTGTTTAACGGAAGACTTGGAATTTACCATGAAATTAGCCTTACGTGGAATTTATGTCGGTTGGTCGCATGACGCCGTAGTTTATGACGAAAAACCGCTTACCTTAAAACAATCGTGGAATCAGAGAATTCGTTGGATGCAAGGTTATGCGGATTGTACCGGAAGGTTTTTAGTTCCGCTCTTAAAAAAAGCAATCAAAGAAAAAAATCTAATTGCTTTTGACTGCGCAACTTACTTGTTACAACCGTTCCGAATCATTGTTTTTGGAATTATTACGATTTTAGCTTATTTGCAATTTTTCTATCCGCAAGGCGGATTGTTTCAAATGAACTACATCGTACCAAATTATATATGGGCCATTTTCTTGGTTGCTCAATTCTTATACGGCCCGTTAATCATTATGTCAGAACGAAGATTTAACTGGAAAGTACTTTTGGCTTATATCGTTTATCCGTTTTATAATCTTACATGGGTACCGATTACACTTGTCGGCATGCTTCATTCCGACAAAAAAGAATGGAGTCATACCGCTCATACCAGAAAAATCAATATGAATGAAATTGAAAACAAAAATATTTCAAAGGCAGAAAAAAATGCCGTTTAAAGGAGTGAACTTCTTTTGGAAAAAGCGATGTTGTTGCTATCCGAATTTGTTTGTTCGGAGTTTGCGCAAACCATATTCAGAGTCTTTCTTGCGACCTGCTTCGGCGCATTAATCGGACTGGAAAGAGAGCACGCCCACAGACCGGCGGGACTGCGAACACATATTTTGGTTTGCGTCGGTGCTTGTTTGGTGATGCTTACCGCAGAACATGTTTATCATTATTATCATCAATTTTCACCGAACATGGATGTTACACGTCTTGGCGCACAAGTAATCAGCGGAATTGGTTTTTTAGGTGCCGGGACAATTATCCGAAACGGTTCTTCCATTAAGGGACTTACAACCGCTGCAAGTATTTGGGTAGTCGGATGTATCGGGCTTGCTACCGGAATCGGCTATTATGAAGGTGCTGTAATTGCTACATTAGCTATTTTCTTAATCTTATCCTATATCAAAACAATTGCCAAATTTTACGACAATAAGAAAATGATCTTAAAAATAAAAACAACAAATGTAAAACATGCCAACGAGATTGAAAAAATTCTGTTCTCAAACGCAATTAATGTAAATAATCTGACCTTAAATTCCGATAAAGATGTAACAGAAATGTTGTTTCATGTCTCGATGTCAGATTCCGTAAATATCACCTCCGCAGTCAGTCAAATCTATGAGTTGGGGGATATTAAATCAATTGCAACGGCAAAAGGAAAAGTTTCGAAAGAAGAATAATGCAGGATATGCCGTAACAAGGAGTGAGATTATAATCGTGGAAAAATTAAGAATTACAGGAGGAAAACCGTTAAAAGGAGAAGTTACGATATGCGGCGCCAAAAATGCAGCAATTTGTATATTGCCTGCGTTGCTTTTAATCGATGGGTCCTGCCGTATCGAGAACCTGCCAAACATCAGCGATGTGAACCGTTACATAGAAGTTTTGAAATCATTGGGATTAAAAATAACCGAAGAAAGACCCGGAGAAATTTATGTAGAAAATCATGGAATCACTACCACAAAATGCAGTTTTGAAACCTGCAGTAAAATGCGTGCTTCCTACTATTTATTAGGGGCTCTTTTAGGAAGATACAAATCTGCCGAAGTACCGCTTCCGGGAGGATGCAATTTCGGTTCCCGACCAATTGATCAACATATTAAGGGTTTTGAAGCCTTAAATGCACAAGTAACTTTGGCACAAGGCGTTATTAAAGCCTCTACAAAAAAATTAATCGGTACTTCCATCTACCTTGACATCGTCAGTGTCGGTGCCACCATCAATATGATTTTGGCAAGTGTTTTGGCAGAAGGAACAACGACAATTGAAAACGCAGCAAAAGAACCGCATATTGTCGATTTGGCAAACTTTCTCAATACAATGGGAGCTAATATTAAGGGAGCAGGAACGGATACCATTAAAATTGTCGGGGTAAAATCTCTTCCGGGAAATGCTACCTATTCCATTATACCGGACCAAATCGAAGCCGGAACCTTTATGATTGCAGCGGCAGCCACAGGCGGCGACGTTACTGTAAAAAATTGCATTCCGAAGCACTTAGATTCTATTTCTGCCAAGTTAGTAGAAATGGGTGCTACTGTTCAGGAAATGGGAGACGCCGTAAGGGTAAAATGCGATAAAAGATTAAAAAAAGTTAATATAAAGACAATGCCATACCCCGGCTTTCCAACCGATATGCACCCGCAAATGGCGGTTTTATTATCCTTAGCAAACGGAATGAGTATTTTAACCGAGTCTATTTGGGACAACCGGTTTCAATATGTAGAAGAATTAAAAAAATTCGGAGCGCAAATTCGAATTGAAGGACGTTCTGCTTTAATCGAAGGGGTAAAAAATCTAACCGGATCGCCGGTAAATTGCACAGACTTACGAGCAGGTGCCGCTATGATTATTGCCGGTCTTGCCGCAAGAGGAACAACCGACATCTATCGAATCGAATATGTTGACCGCGGATACGAAAACGTAGAAGAAAAATTCCGCAAATTGGGAGCAAAAATCGAAAGAATCTCCGAATAAATCGATTCTGTGTTGTTATATCTATTCACAAAATCGTAGGGGCGAGCATTGCTCGCCCGCTTTTAACTCGAAAAAATACAAAAGAATTGAGGCATACAAATGTTAAAACTAATACCGTTATTCAGCAGCAGTAAAGGAAATTGTACATACATTGAATCGGATCATCTCCGGATATTGGTCGATATCGGCGTCAGCTGTAAACGAGTAACCGAAGCATTAAATCAACTCGAAGTTCCGTCAGAAACCATCAATGCCATTTTTATCACACACGAACATTCCGATCACGTTAGTGGCTTAAAAGTATTTTTAAAAAAATATCCGATTCCGGTATTCGCAACAAACGGAACTTTCCGCGGAATAAAAGAAATGCCACAAGAATTGGCACATCCATTTACGCCAAACCATAAATTTCAAATGGAAGGATTAACGGTATTTCCGTTTTCCATCCCTCACGATGCCAACGAACCTTGCGGTTATACATTCTTTAACAAAACAGAAAAGGTAACGGTTGCCACCGACTTAGGACATATTAATTTAGAGCTTCTTAACATCATGGAAAAAAGTAATACCATTCTGTTAGAATCCAATCACGATGTAGATATGCTCCGCACGGGAAAATATCCATATTCCCTTAAGCAGAGAATCATCGGAAATTTCGGTCATTTATCGAATGCGACTTCTGCAAAAACCGTAGAATATCTCATAAAAAAAGGAACCAAAAATTTCATTTTAGCTCATTTAAGCGAAGAAAATAATTTCCCGGATTTAGCACTTGAAACGGTTCGCAGTCAATTAAAAATAGGAAACATCGACTTAAGCGACATTTCCATTCAAGTAGCACAACCGTAAAATTACAAAAATGGCGACTCGCCATTTTTTAATACAACCTCAAATCGTAGGGGCGAGCACTGCTCGCCCGTTTTTAATACAATTTCAAAATCAAGAAAATTCCGATGATAAAAGCCATAATTTCATAAACGATAATCGATTTCTTTATACGATCGTTCCTCCTTCTGTTTCTCGTAAAATTTAAAATAATCGAAAAAGTACAAATTACAAGACAAACAATTGTTAAATTTAACGCAATCCTTAAATAATCCTTAAACCAAAAATCAGATGAAACCCATAGCAATTGATGTTCCCGAATATATGCCACACTTACGCCGGCTTTCGTAATTATCGCAAATAAGATAAAAATAACGCCCCATACCGTAAAACTGACAAAATTAATAAATTTTAAAATTCCGTCCTCACCTTTTCGGCGTTCTTTAGGAATACGAATCTCTTCTCCATTACTCTCCAATGATTTTTTCAACAAATTTAACCGAATCTCATCATACTCAGACTGCCGTTTCTCCATGATCCTCTCTCCCTACTTCTTCGGTACCGCACCCAACGCATTCACAAGCATCACACAAACTTCTCCGCGAGTCATTTTGTAAGACGACTCCTCAATCTGCAAACCGTCATTTAATTTTAGCTCTTCCGCCTTCTGCATCACATTCGTCGGCCACTTACCCGTAATATCGGCATTATAACCCAATACATTAACCAAAATCGCACAAGTTTCCGCATAAGTAATTGAATTGGAAGGCTTAAAGGTGCCGTCCGCATAACCTGAAAGATATCCGCAGGAAACCGCCGTCAAAACCGTACCAAACGCCCAATGCGTCTCCTTCATATCACTAAAACGAATCTCCGTATCCGGCGTCGTTCCTTCTTTCTTCATCATTCGCACAATCAAAGAACAAAACTCCGCCCGCGTAATCGAATTTTCCAACCGCAACGAGCCATCTTCATACCCCTTCATCAAATTCAACCGCACCAAAACATCCGCACTCTCCTCCACCGTATAAGCAAAGGAAAAAGAAAGTAATAAGATAACCGCGATCAAGCAACTAAAGATTCTTTTCATATGTATCACATCCCTCATTTTATAGTACAATACGTCAAAAAGGATGTCAATGGAAATAGATTCTTACAAAAAGAAATTAGAAACTATTTAGACTATAAAAGCCACACAAACACTGTAGGGACAGCATTTATGCTGTCCACAGAAAAGGCAGAAAGCAGGACAGCATAAATGCTGTCCCTACAAAGCTTGTACCATTATTGTAGGATATATAACCAGTAACAGAAATTAAAGAATAAATAAAAAAAGAATAGAGAATAAAGAATAATACAAAAGCTACAATAATGCAGTCTCTTTATTATTTATTCACTATTCTTTCTTCTTTTAGGAATATGTTAATATTCCGCTTCTGGTGCGAGTGACGGGACTTGAACCCGTACGCCATAAGCACACGCCCCTCAAACGTGCCTGTCTGCCAATTCCAGCACACTCGCAAAAATGTTTTTCAAAAAAAAAATTGGTAGCGCATAGGGGACTCGAACCCCTGTTACCACCGTGAGAGGGTGATGTCCTAACCGCTAGACCAATGCGCCATTTATGGCTGCGGAACCAGGATTCGAACCTAGACAAAATGAGTCAGAGTCATTTGTGCTACCGTTACACAATTCCGCAATGCTTAATTAATATACCACAAACACAATTATTTTGCAAGATGTTTTCTAAAAAAATAATGTTACAGGGTTACAGGTCAGACTTGAAATTATAAAAATGGCACAAACTCTTTGTAGGGACACAATTTATTGTGTCCTAATCCTACGATCTACCTATTTCGTGGACACAATAAATTGTGTCCCTACAACGTTTGCACCATCATTGTAGGAGACGGCATCCTCGACGTCCCGATATATTTGTAACAATTTGAGTCTGACTGTAACAGATTATAATCTGATCTATAACAAAATAATTGACCGAACCTCAAAACTGTGCTAAGATAAAGAGGTAAATCTCAATAAACATGCGGATGTGGTGGAACGGCAGACACGTATGATTCAGGTTCATATGAAAGCAATTTCGTGAGGGTTCAAATCCCTTCGTCCGCACCAGAAGCAAAATACCGGCGTATTTCTAAAAGAAGAAAGAATAGTGAATAAATAAGAAATAATAAAGAAACTGCACTAATGTAGTTTTTGTATTATTCTTTATTCTCTATTCTTTTTTGTTGTATAGGAAAAATCGAAGATTTTGCCTATTCAACAAAAAAATAGCCCGCTTTCGCGGGCCAAACTGCTACATTTATTGCAACAATGATAAAATCGCTTGCGGCTGTTGATTTGCTTGCGCCAACATCGCCATAGCGGATTGGTTAAGAATATTATTCTTCGTATACTTAACCATCTCATCTGCCATATCCACGTCACGAATACGAGATTCAGCAGCCGTTAAGTTTTCTTCTGTCGCAGACAAGCTGCTAACAGCATATTCCATTCTGTTCTGGATTGCACCAAGCGTAGCACGTTGCGATGACACGGTATCAATCGCATAGTCGATTACATCTAAGGTTGTATTGGCAGTTTCGGCAGTCGAAATATCGATTGAAAATTTCGTACCGTCTGCATTCATATTTAAACCTTTCGAAGACATATCTCCGATACCGATTGACAAAATATCCTCATCATACGTATTCGCACCGATTTTGAAATCTGCTTTCGCACCTTCCTCTTCACCGGCAGTCACAATTGTTTTGCCGTTAAAGCTGCCTACAGCAATTCCTTCTTTACCGAAATTCAACATAATTCCGGCATCGGCAAAATTCACTTTCCCCTTCACGGTAGTTGCCCCCATTACAATATCAGAGTAAACAGTAACCGTTGAACCGGAAATAGAATCAAAATAAGAAACTGTAGCACGATCCCCTGCAGTTGCAGTGAATGTATAGGTTGTTGACACATTTGCATTAACAACATCTACGATACCAAGTGTACCGAACGTATCGCCGGTACCTCTTTGAACTGCTAACGTTCCATCCAATAATTTCTTTGAGTTAAAAGTGGTAGAAGTGGCAATTCTATCAATTTCATCCCGAAGAGTACTCATTTCGGTTGTAATTGAAGTTCTGTCATCATCTGTCAAAACACCGGTATTTTGTGCCTTGATAACCAATTCTCTCATTCTCTGGAGAATATCCGTTGTTTGTTGAAGTGCACCTTCTGCTGTCTGAATTAACGAAATACCGTCTTGTGCATTATCTTGAGCTTGACTAAGACCACGAATTTGTGCTCTCATCTTCTCACTGATAGCAAGTCCTGCTGCGTCATCTGCTGCACTGTTAATTCTTAAACCGGAAGATAACTTCTGGATTGACTTCTCCACATTGGTCTGGTTGTTCCGCAATTTGTTCTGGGCATTTAATGCCATTAAGTTTGTATTGATTCTCATATAAATTCCTCCTTGAATTCTTTGTATAAGCCCATCCTTGGACTTAAGTGAAAATTTATCTCTTCACTATTTTTCTTATCGGCTAAATTTCATTTTACTTTAACACCTTTTAAAGAGAAAAAGAGATTATCCTGAATTACTGTAAAGTTGTGCACAACCCTACTTCACTCAGAATAATCTCTTTCTTTATTTTTTAGCACATTTGTTTAGCAAATCTTCATTTTTTTCCGTTCAATTTAAGAACACACTTAAATTCATATGTATATTTAGAAGAACGTATCTATAAGGTTAACCCTTCTTTTTCTATTGTAATAAAGCTAAAATTGACTGCGGTTGTTGGTTAGCTTGCGCCAACATCGCCATAGCAGATTGATTAAGAATACTATTCTTTGTATAACTTACCATTTCTTCTGCCATATCTACATCACGGATACGAGATTCAGCAGCCGTTAAGTTTTCTTCCGTTGTAGACAAGTTGCTTACTGCATATTCCATTCTGTTCTGAATGGTACCAAGTGTGGCTCTCTGAGACGATACTGTATTAAGTGCATAATCAATTGCATCCAATGTATCGTTTGCTGCAGTTGCAGTAGAAATATCGATTGAGAATTTTGTTTCTCCATCGTATTTTCTGTTTAATCCTTTCGAAGACATATCTGCAATACCTGCGGATAAAACGTCTTCTTCGTAAGTATTGGCACCAATTTTAAATTGTGCTTTTGTTTCTGTATCCGCTGTTACAATTTTTCCTCCCAAACTTCCTTTCGCAACATCATCTGCACCGTAATCAATAACTACGCCTGCATCAGAGAAATTCACTTTTCCGGATAACTTATCTTTTTTAATGACAACATCGCTGTATGCTGTGTGAGCACCATTATCATCCGACCACACCATTCTTAATTTATCTTCTCCGCCTATTGTTTGTACTGATACTGTATAAGTTGTTCCGGCAGCTGCATTCGCTACATTAACGTTTGCTGCATACGTCATAGCGGTATTGGTTTTATCCAACTGACTTCCTAACGAACCATCCAACAATTTTTTGCCGTTAAAAGTTGTAGAAGTTGCAATTCTGTCGATTTCATCACGCAAGGTACTTAACTCTGTATTGATAGAAGTTCTATCATCATCTGTTAACACACCTGTGTTCTGCGCTTTAATAACCAACTCTCTCATACGTTGTAAAATATCGGTTGTCTGTTGTAATGCACCTTCTGCTGTTTGTAATAACGAAATACCATCCTGTGCGTTATCCTGAGCTTGACCTAAGCCACGAATTTGTGCTCTCATCTTCTCACTGATAGCAAGTCCTGCAGCGTCATCTGCGGCACTGTTAATTCTTAAACCTGAAGATAACTTCTGAATAGATTTTTCTACACTTGACTGATTTGATGTCAATTTGTTTTGGGCGTTTAACGCCATAATATTTGTGTTAATTCTCATAATAATCTCCTCCTTGATTATTGAATTCTTCCATGACTTCTTTTACCGTATGTCAATTTTTCTTATTGTAATAAAGAAAGAATTGCTTGCGGTTGTTGATTAGCTTGCGCCAACATCGCCATAGCAGATTCATTAAGAATACTATTCTTTGTATAACTTACCATTTCTTCTGCCATATCTACATCACGGATACGGGATTCAGCAGCCGTTAAGTTCTCTTCAGTTGTAGACAAGTTACTGATTGCGTATTCCATTCTGTTCTGAATGGTACCGATTGTAGATCTCTGGGACGATACCGTATTGATTGCATAATCAATCGCATCTAACGTATCGTTTGCTGCGCTTGCTGTAGAAATATCAATTGAGAATTTTGTTTCTCCATCGTATTTTCTGTTTAATCCTTTCGAAGACATATCTGCAATACCTGCGGATAAAACGTCTTCTTCGTAAGTATTGGCACCAATCTTAAATTGTGCTTTACTTTCCACATCTGTTGTTACAATCGTTCCTCCCAAACTTCCTTCTGCAACATCATCCGGACCATAATCTACAACAACTCCTGCATCAGAAAAGTTCACTTTGCCGGATAATTTACCGTCTTTAATTACAACATCACTATACGCTTCCTTATCTTGGTTGTTTTCATCTTTCCATGCTATCTTCAACTTATCCAGACCATCTGCGGTAGTTTCTTTTGTTATCGTATAAGTTGTTCCGGCAGTTGCATTTGCTACATTAACGTTTGCCGCATACGTCATAGCGGTATTCGTTTTATCCAATTGGCTTCCTAAAGAACCATCCAACAATTTCTTACCGTTAAATGTTGTAGAAGTTGCAATTCTGTCGATTTCATCACGCAAGGTACTTAACTCTGTATTGATAGAAGTTCTATCATCATCTGTTAACACACCTGTGTTCTGCGCTTTAATAACCAACTCTCT
>JAGBIO010000030.1 GCA_017934955.1 Clostridia bacterium | reverse complement strand
AGTCCACAACCTCTTCGCAATCCGGTACCCGTACCAGAGGAAGAGTTCGTACAGGTTAGCAAGGTCAGAATCCCACTCAGGCGCAAATTTCTTGCACTTGGCTTTCCATTCACGACAGCTGAGTCCTCTTGCTACTTTCTCACCGTTCATATAGAACAGCCTTTGGCTGTCATCCCACGACGGTTCGATTGTCACAATCCGATAGTTGTAGTCGATAGCCGTAAGCGCCTCTCCCACGATCTTCAGGAAGTCCGCCTGTTTCTTCGTTTTAGAAGCTACGTCGGACAGCCACTGCCGAACATCTTCACGCTCTTCCTTCCCCATCAGGCAGAAATATTTCAGCCGGGAAGACTGTTCCGTCGTTGCCTTCTCTTCAGAAAGTAAATTGCCGCACTGGTCAAAGCACACCTGCTTCCCGGAAACAGAAGTAACTTTGATACCCGTTTCCGAAGAAATCTCCACCTTAACACCGTTATTCAGTTCAACAACCTGCTTCATACATCCTCCTTGCCCTTTGGCATCGTCTTTTCGTCCCCTACTACTATTCTTCGTAGGTGTTTGAGCACATACGCTACATAGTTATTATACCTTGAAATTATGTAAATGTCAAATATCCTCGTACCTCATTATGCCTCTTCCTTCTGTATGTACGAAAATGGCGTCTCTACAGGTTTCTGACGTTATTTTAGGAAATATACTCGATTCTGTAACCTTGCATTTTTCGCTTGAATCCTATACAATGTCTTTACGAGGTGACAATATGATTAAAAAGAATTTCTTCCATAAAAATACGTTTGGGCTTGTTTTAGCCGGTGGCGGTACAAAAGGTGCTTACCAAGTCGGCGTCATAAAAGCACTAAAAAAGCTGAAACTTCCGATTTCAACTGTTGTAGGAACTTCTATCGGTGCCATTAACGGTGCTTTTATGCTACAGAAAGATTTCACTCCCCTCGAAACTCTTTATGACAATCTTAAAATCGACGATGTCATGAAGCTAACCGGAAAAGTAGATGAAAGCAAAAATATCTTTCATCCTTCCAACTTATTGGCTTTACTAACCAATATCGCGGAACAAGGCGGTATCGAAAATGCACCGCTTCGGGAATTGCTGGAGGAAAATTTAAATATTGAAGAATTCTATCAGTCCCCTGTGGATTTCGGACTTGCGACTTACTCGGTAAAAGAAAAGCAACCGCTTCATTTATTTAAAAAGGAAATTCCGAAGGACAAATTAATCGATTACATCTTAGCAAGTGCCTGCTTTCCCATCTTCAAAAAGCAAAAAATCGGTAATGAAGAATATTTAGACGGCGGACTTTCCGATAATACGCCGATCAATATGTTAGTTGAAAAAGGCTATGAAAACATCATTGTGGCCGATATCGCCGGAATCGGATTTCATCAAAAGATGCTGAATAAAAACATTTACTTAAAAATCCTATCCCCTTCCGAAGATTTAGGAGGTACCTTTGAATTTGAGCAAAGAAAAATTCGAAATAATATGGCATTAGGCTATTTAGATACAATGCGTGCTTTCAATCATTTACGAGGGAATATTTATTATTTCCCGCTTCACGAGTTCGACAAATTACTAAAATACTTTTCACTTCAAACCATACACGGCTTGGAAATTGCGGCAGAATTTTATGATATTGATAAGTATCAGGAATATACCTTTGAAGATTTTCTTTCACTACTGCATGAAAAACATACCCTTGCACAAGAAAAATATAATCGGATAAAAACCGCCTTGCGAAACAGTAAACTACCGGAATTGAAAAAGGCTTTGGAAAACGATTTTGAAAAAGAATTAATCTTGTGCTTAGCTACCGATCTCTACTTGGAAAATCCGCTTTCACAGGCACTTTCTTATTTAAAACCGTATTTAGAGGATGAATTTCTCACCATTCAAGCGATGATTGAATTTATGCACTTTTATAAATAATTTGTTTCTATTTTACATAAACTAAAGTTAGGAGGTCATTATGGAAAAAGCAATTACCGTTGGCGTTAATATCAACAATAACCCGCATTTTAACTATTCGATGGAGGAACTGAATAATCTTGCGGGCGCTTGTGACATCGAGATTGTACAAACCATGTCACAAAATTTAGAAAGTGAAAATGCGACACATTATATCGGAATCGGAAAGGCAGAAGAAATCGCAGAGATCATAAAAGAGAAGCAAATTGATACCGTTATTTTTAATGACGAACTCTCCCCTTCTCAAATTCGAAATTTAGAAGATATTCTCGATACCAAGGTCATCGACCGCACTTACTTAATTTTAGAAATCTTCTCAAGAAGAGCGCAAACCAAAGAAGCAAAACTTCAGGTAGAAATCGCTCAATTAAAATATATGATGCCACGCCTAATCGGCTTACGAGCTTCTTTAAGCCGTCAATACGGCGGAGGTACCGGCGGAACGGTTAACCGTGGCTCGGGAGAAAAGAAATTAGAACTCGACCGCAGAAAAATCGAAAAGCGAATTGCACTATGCAATAAAGAATTAAACGAACTGGTGGCAGTCCGTCAAAATCAAAGAAAGCAAAGAGCCAAAAACGGAATCCCGATTGTCGCCATTGTCGGCTACACCAATTCGGGAAAATCCACGCTCTTAAACAGCTTTCTCGAGACCTATTCTGCTCAAGAAAACAAATTTGTGTTGGAACGTGATATGTTGTTCGCCACCTTAGAAACTTCCGCCAGAAGAATCAAACTGCCAAATAACAAAGAATTCCTTCTCATCGATACCGTCGGCTTTGTCAGCAATCTGCCGCACTACCTCATCAAAGCCTTCCGCTCGACTTTAGAGGAAGTAAAAGAAGCTGACTTACTCCTCCACGTTGTCGATATTACCAATCCGCATTTAACCGAGCAAAAAGATATCACGCACCAAGTATTAAAAGAAATCGGCGTAGAAGAAAGTGTTCCGGAAATTATCGTTTATAACAAAACCGACTTACCGGATATTCAAAATCACTTGGCTTCCGATAACGAGCTTTATATCTCCGCCAAGTCTAAAAAAGGACTTCCGGAATTAACCGAAAAAATAGAAAAAATGCTTTTTCAAGACTATAAAAAATGCGAATTTCTCTTTCCTTTTACCCAAGGAAATTTAGAACAATATTTTCGAGAAAATTCCCATGTTTATGATGTCGCCTATTTAGAAAACGGCATCAAAATGACAGTAGAATGTAAAGGAAAAGATGCAGAGAAGTATTGTGAATATTTAGTATAGATAAAACGGAGAATTGTTTCTATATCAGCAGAAACAACTCTCCGTTTTTATTTACTAAACTCGGTTATATACTTGCCCTCTCGAATCAATATCAACAATTACTATCAATAATTCTTTTTTTCTAACTTCATATATTATTCTAAAATCTCCTATTTTCTTTCTATATCGATTTGCAATTCCTTTTAACGGAATACTGTTTCGATTCGAAAAAGGATTTTCCAAAATTTCTTGATAGGCTTTGAAAACTCTCTCTTGAAAATCAGCTGACTGATTTTTCAAAAACTTTATCGCCCTCTTATGCTCTATTAACCGATATGTTCCTTCGAATTCCATTCAGAATATAATCCTTTCTCAATTTCTGAATCAATATTCTGAAGTCTTTCGGTAAGTTCAGAATTACTGTATATATCAACTGTATCAAACCATTCATCAAGCAAGCAAAGCATTTTTTCTTCATCATAATTTTTTAAAATATCCGTAAATTGAGCAACAAACTCATCACAAAAAGTCTCTAACATCTCTTTAGGAGCATATTTATAAAAATCCGGCAATTTTGAAAAAAAACACGTCAAAACACTGTTATCCATAGTAATCACCTTTTCATCAAAAATTTCATGAATACGACTACTACTATTATACGCTATTTCCGCAAACAAATCATCTGTTTCAATCTTTTTATTGTATAGGAAAAATCGAAGATTTTGCCTATACAACAACGAAAGTACCATAGTGTTGTTGCCCGTGGGGCAACATGTGTAAATCAAAAATCTTTGATTTTTAGATTTACACTTTTGTTCTTTTTCATGCAACAATTTCCTTCTCTTTCCCGGTCCTTCTAAATTACATTTTATTCCATATTTTCGTTTGAGTCAATATATCTTTTGTTAAAGTTGAAAAAAGAGATTGCTGTTCTACTCAATGTCATAAAGTTTAGAACTTATCTAATTCATTTCCCTGGTATTTTTTATTTCTAATTGTTTGTAGGGACAGCATTTATGCTGTCCTAACTCTACGTATATTTCTTTAGAGGAAATGAATGTTATTCTGCCTATTCCTTGGACACCATGAATGGTGTCCCTACAACAAGTTTCTGCCTTTATTTAGGTAGAGTTTAATAATTCAATTCTTAACTTAATGACATTGAGTATGAACTATAACAAAAAGAGCCCTTACGGGCTCTTTTTAGGCTAATCTTTGATTCGGCTTTTGTGCCGTTTTCTTCGGTTTTCTAAGTGGAACGCGATTTTCGTTATAAACCAACTCCGGCTTTGCACCGTTTAAGATACAATCCTTTGTAATAATCAATTTTTCCACGTTATTCATCGAAGGAAGTTCATACATATTCTCCAACATAATTTCTTCCAAAATCGCTCTTAAGCCCCTTGCACCGGTCTTTCTCTCTAAAGCCTTCTGTGCAATCGCCTCTAAGCTGCCTTCTCCGAATTCTACCAACACATCATCGTATTCCAATAATTTCTCATATTGCTTTACCAAAGCATTCTTCGGCTTTGTCAAAATATCGACAAGGGCCTTTTCATCTAACGGATGTAATTTCGCTACAATCGGCAAACGCCCGATAAATTCCGGAATTAAGCCGTATTTTAACAAATCCTGTGGTTGTAACTGTTCCAATAATTCGCTCAGTTCCAAATCCTTCTTGCTTTCGCTCGCGTTACCAAATCCTATGGAATACTTTCCGATACGTTCCATAATAATTTTTTCAATTCCGTCAAATGCACCGCCGCAAATAAACAAGATATTGCTTGTATTAATTTGCAGGAACTCTTGATGCGGATGCTTTCTTCCTCCTTGCGGAGGTACCGAAGCTACCGTTCCCTCCAAAATTTTCAGCAATGCCTGCTGTACGCCTTCACCGCTGACATCTCTTGTAATAGAAGGATTTTCGCTTTTTCGAGTAATTTTATCGATTTCATCGATATAAATAATTCCACGTTGTGCAAGCTCAATATCGTAATCTGCCGCTTGAATCAAACGTAACAGAATATTTTCCACATCTTCTCCCACATAACCGGCCTCTGTTAATGTCGTCGCATCTGCTACCGCAAACGGAACATTTAAAATTCTTGCCAAAGTTTGTGCTAAAAATGTTTTACCGGACCCGGTCGGTCCAATCATTAAGATATTACTCTTTTGAAGTTCCACATCTCCCGGCTCGTCGTCGTTAATTCTTTTGTAATGGTTATATACCGCCACAGCCAACGCTTTTTTGGCTTTTTCCTGTCCGATTACATACTGGCTCAAAATATCATAAATTTCTTTTGGTTTCGGAAGTTCACTAAGTTCCGGAATTGCGGAAAACTCTTCAAATTCCTCACCGATAATTTCGTTGCATAGAGCAACACATTCATCACAAATATAAACGCCCGGACCGGCAACAAGTCTTTTTACCTGCTCTTGCGCCTTTCCGCAAAAGGAACATTTAATTTGCTTTCTGTCTTCATATTTCGGCATTCCTTTACACCTCGCTCAATCACCTTAGAAGTCATATTCTTTAGGTTTCTCTTCTGTTTTCGTCGATTACAAAATAGCATCTACCAAGCCGTATTCCTTCGCTTCTTCGGCAGACATATAATGGTCTCTTTCGCAATCTTCCTTCACTCTCTCTATCGGCTGACCGGTTCTCTCACTTAATATTTTTGTGAGTTTCTCCTTAATTTTCAAAATTTGTTCTGCTTGAATTTGAATATCCGTCGCTTGACCTTTTGCACCGCCCAAAGGTTGGTGAATCATAATTTCACTGTTCGGAAGTGCAAATCTCTTTCCCTTCGCACCGGCCGCAAGTAAGAACGCACCCATGCTGGCTGCCATTCCTACGCAGATAGTGGAAACATCCGGTTTAATGTGATTCATCGTATCGAAAATTGCAAAACCGTCAGTTACAGATCCTCCGGGGCTGTTAATATAAAGGTTAATGTCCTTATCCGGATCTTCCGCTGCCAAGAATAAAAGCTGCGCAACTACCAAAGAGGATGTCGCTTGATTGATTTCATCTCCGATAAAAATGATTCTTTCCTTTAACAATCTCGAAAAAATATCATAAGATCTCTCGCCTCTGCTGGTCTGTTCCACAACATAAGGCACCAAATTCATATTCATATCCATTGTTTTTCCTCCTTTGTTCTTTCACTATCATCTCTTTTAATATCAGGTCATTGTAGGGACACAATTTATTGTGTCCGCTTCTAATTTCTGACGTGGACACAATAAATTGTGTCCCTACAAAGTTAGAAACATCATAAAATTAGTACTATATCGTTAAAAATTAGGCGGGAAAAACCCGCCTTTCATTTTATTCAGCTGTCTCTTCTTTCTTTGTTGTCTTTCTTGTTCTCTTCTTTGGAGCTTCTTCAGTAACTTCCTCAAAAACTTCTTCTGCAGCTTTCTTTGTCGTCTTCTTCGTTGTTTTCTTAGCCGGCTTCTCTTCGTGATCATGACAATCACAAGCTTCTTCGGTTACTTTCGCATTAGAAACCAAGAATTCCGCAATTTTTTGAACTTTTAATTCACCTTCGAAATAGTTAATATCTTCCGGCTTTAAGCTGTTACGGAACATATCTGCTTTTTCTCCGTAGTTTGCAGCCATTTCTTCAATCTTCGCATCAATATCTTCCTTCGTTACTTCGATCTTCTCAACTTCCGCAATCTTATCAAGAGTCAACTGAACTCTTACTCTCTCTTCTGCGGCAGGCTTGAATTGCTCTCTTAATGCATGCATATCCATGTTCATCATCTTTAAGTAAGTATCAAGGTTCATCCCCTGCATTTGAAGTCTCCAGTTGTATTCTTGTACGACATGATCGATTTCATGTTCAATCATAACTTCCGGAATATCGATAGTAGCATTCTTTGCTGCCGTTTTAATTGCATCGTCTTCTACTTGAAGTTTCATATTCTTCTCGTTACGATCGCTGATTTTCTTTACGATATCAGCCTTTAATTCTTCCAATGTATCGAAATCACTTACATCCTTGGCAAATTCGTCATCTAATTCCGGCAATTCTTTATACTTAATCGAATTTAATGTAACGCGGAACATAGACATTTTTCCGGCTAAATCAGCAGAATGATATTCGTCCGGGAATTGTACGTTAATTTCTCTTGTCTCATTTAACTTCATTCCGATTAATTGTTCTTCAAAACCCGGAATAAATTGACCGCTGCCGATGGTTAAATCGAAACCTTCTCCTTTTCCGCCTTCAAAAGCAACTCCGTCAACGAATCCTTCAAAATCAATATTCGAAATATCTCCGTCTCTTAATTCTCTGTCTTCTACCGTAACCAAGCGAGAATTCTTTTCTCTCATCGAATTTAATTCTGCGGTTACTTCTGCTTCACCGACACTATGTACTTTCTTTACAACGCTAATTCCCTTGTAATCTCCCAAAGTAACTTCCGGTCTTACGACAACTTCTGCCGTAAAGATCATATCCTGATCCTTTCCGATTTGAATAATATCAACAGAAGGTCTGTCAACAGGAACTACTTTATGTTCATCAATTGCAGCTTCATAAGCAGGTTGTGCTACGATATCAAACGCATCTTCATACATAATACCTTCGCCGTAATATTTTTCAATGACATTACGTGGTGCTTTTCCCTTTCTGAAACCCGGAATATTAATTTTAGACGCATTTTGGCGGAACGCCTTATCCAATGCGGCATTAAACTCCTCTGCACTCACGGTAATCTCAAGTTTTACCTTATTTGCTTCTAATTTTTCTACTTTTGAACTCATTCATAAAACTTCCTTTCATTTTTACATTTTACGGTTAATTTTATCACAGAAATAACGGCACGTCAACTGCCAAATCAATTACATTGACTCAATATATTCCTCGGTAATCGCCTCTAAGATATCTTCCCTCTCTACTTGCGTAATCAAAGCTCTTGCATTATTATGATTTGTTATGTACGTCGGATCGGAAGAAATCAAATAACCGCAAAGTTGATTAATCGGATTATATCCCTTTTCCTTTAACGCTTGATACACTTCTCTCATAATATTTTTAATTTTTTCATGTTTCTCTTTCTTTTGCAAATCCTGCAAATTCATAAAAATCGTATTGTTATCCATGTCATCACGCTCCCATGAACTTTATGTACAGGACGCAAGCGCGTCCGTATATTACTTAGCCATATCCTGTTGTGCCTTCTGGATCATTTTCTTAACCATAGCACCACCGATGGAACCAGCTTGTTTAGCTGTAATTTCACCATTATAGCCCTTCTTTAAGTTAAGTCCCATTTCACTTGCAGTTTCGTATTTGAAGTTGTTCAATGCTGCATTTGCTTCCGGAACCAATTTCTTTCTGTTTGCCATTAAAACTCACCTCCTGCAAAATACATATATATGTTACAAAGTTAATATGCACATTTCGGAGGTAATTTATTCTCAATTAATCAATAAATTCATAATTTTCTTTGTTTTTTTCCTTAAAAACATCAAAAACTTCATTTACTTCTTTTTCATCTTCCAAACCGACAAAAGTCTCTTCTTCATCGTTCTTTTCCATTCGAAGAATCACAACATCCTCTGCATCGTCATCGGTCGGAATTACAACAATATACTGATTTCCATTGTATTCTACAGTATCCAACCATTCAAATTCCACGTCGTTTCCTTCGTCATCCGTTAATACCACAACATCCATTTCTTCATTTTCCAATTCTTTTTCACTCATATCTTTATCCCCCTTATACGCCGTTTCCGGCAAAATTTTCAAATTATTTCATTGCAAGCGAATCCAAATAATTCTGTAAAATATGAACCGCCGCAATCGTATCTACCAATCCTTTTTTCTTCCGATTCTTCACACCCATCTCATTCATATCCCGATGTGCAGAAACTGTACTCAACCACTCATCCCATTTTATCACAGGTAAATTGAATTTGTCTATTAATATTTTGATAAATTCCTCTGTTTTTGTCGCTCTCGGACCAACCGTACCATTCAAATTTCTCGGATAGCCAATCAAAATCTTTTTAATGTCATACTCCTTAATCAGTTCCTCAATCCGCTTCAGCAACAATTTATAATCACCCTTATAGGTAATTGTCTCAACACCCTGTGCCGTCCAACCCATCAAATCACTCACTGCAATCCCCGTCCGGCTGTCTCCGTAATCAATTCCCAAAATTCTCTCCACAAACTTCAACTCCTGCATCTTTTTTCTTATACTAACTATAGTATAAGAAAATAAAGAGAATTGCAAGAAAAACAAAGGAAATTTTTACTATTTTTATTGCTGATCAGACTTAACAACTTATTATTTTCGTTAAAGCCTTGTACGGACAGCATTTATGCTGTCCTGCTTTTCTGTGGACAGCATGAATGCTGTCCCTACATTGTTTGTGCCTTCTCTATAAATTTGAGTCTGAATTGTAACCTATTTTTACATCGAAAAATCAGCCCTTCACCAACTTTTGCACAATAATCGTAATATCATCCTTCACCACTCCGCCGTAGTTTTCAATTGTTTTCTCCAAAAGTTCCTCTGCAATCACTTCCGGTTCGTTCATCTCCAACTCTTTTAAGAATCCCGAAATCCAAAATTCTTTATTAATCACATTCCGCTTAGAATCTACTACACCATCCGAAACCGTTACCACGATATCGCCGGGCTCCAGCATCCGTTTTTGTTCAAAAAAATCGACGCGATCCAAAATGCCAAGCGGCAAACTGTCACAACAGACAATATCAATAGAATCCTTGCGTATGATAAAAGAAGGCGCACCTCCGATTTTAAAGAAATCGCACTCCCCTGTTAACAAATCGACTGTCATCGCATCTACCGTGATAATCTTCTCACTTTTGGAAATATACTGCATAAAAGAACTAAGCATATTCGTAACGGTACCGGGATTTAATCCGCTTCGCTCCATCTCTGCAAACAAGTTTACCAAAGAAGAACTGATTTTATTGGCTTCCTCCCCTACTCCCATACCGTCACTTAACACCATAATGTATTTATTATCTTCCTCATCCAAAATTTTATAACTGTCCCCCAAAATATTCTCTCCGTCAGCATTCCGCGTCAAAACCGCCGATAAAACCACATATCTGTTACACTCTTGAAAAAAAGCAATCTCCCGGTTGGTAGAAGTTACGTCCATTCGCCGATTCAATATCTGCGACAAAATCCGATTAGACAATGACAAAAACTTCTCTTGAAAAGGTACTTTACTCTTCAACATCACACGATAAGAATCATCATCCACACGAACGTCCACTTTCTCCAAAGCCACATTTTCCTTCTCAAAAGAATGAAGTATCCTCTTCTCAATATTTTCACTGCTTTCGGAAATTTTATTCGAAATTTCCGAAATATATTGCGAAAATCCTTTTAATTGGTTGGCCATACAATTCTGTAACCCTTTTAACGAAATCGAATCTTTCTTCAGCCGATATTCGTTATAACACAAAGTAATTTCATCCAATATCTCTGCCCTTTTTGGGCAAACCTCTGAATTCACAAAACGCTGAAATTCCTCCGCAGTTAGTCCTGCATTTTCTTCTAAAGACTCAACTACCGTAAAAATTTCATCCGACGTCCTATCATACTCTCTGTCCCAACAACACTCAAAATTCTCGCAGCAATTACAGATCTTCTCCTTTATTCTCTCAAATACATCATCATTTTCATCTTCCTCCACTTCGATTCCGGAAATAAAATCAGAAATATTCTCGAATTGTTCGGAAGAATCCGCAAGCGTCTTCGACACTTCCGTATCAGTCGTCTGAAAACTCGGAATCAGCATCGGCTTGTCTGTTAAATCAAATACCGGAAGAATATTCAGCTTCTTCCTTGTCGCTCCATAAAAAATACTACCCGCTAACGCAATCTCCATAAACTTCATCACCAGTAAGTTATAACCCGTAATATAATACGCCAACACGCTGTTTCCCAATAAGAACCCCCAAATCATAAAAAGCTTATTTTTTCGATAAAACAATCCCGCTAAAAATCCGCCTAATGCAAAAGAAATAATCGACACACCCATATTGGGCTCAGAAAATTCAATAATAGCTCCTAAAATCAATCCTGCAACAGTAGAATACTTAATTCCACCCACATTTGCAAAAGAAAGAATACAATAGATACAAATCACATTTCGGAGACTCAAAGTAAACAAGTTAAAATCACTCATGCCCAAAAGCAAAATGCCGATTCCGAATACCTTCCATAAAAACTCCGTATCATTTACCGCAATATCCTGCAATTCCAATACCGAAAAAATCCGATAGCCAAACATCACTGCAACGCCCTTCATCAAAGCAATGATGACATCATATACCAAAAGTGTATCAAACAAATTCCAAATAATCTCTACCGCAAACGCCGAAACAAATAAACCGACATATATCACATTTTTCTTGGGAAAATTCAAAGAACCGACCAAATTGCAAATTACCCAAAACAAAATCGCCGAACATAAAAACTTCAACGCCACAAGCCACGAAAAACGCAACATCACAGCAAGAGTCGCAACCACATATAGCACCTTTTTCATCCTATTATCCGGCTCTGCTTCATTAAATCCTATCGAAATCGGCATAAAATTCCCGATAAATGTCACTCGGCTTAACAAAACCGTTTCCGCAATCTTCAAAACATCTCCCAACTTGATTTGCATTTTTTCAAAAACCTCCTTGTCCAAATCTCCCTGTAAAATCAACTATATTCTGACCGCATAAAAAAAGATGTCATAATCTGACATCCGCCCAAATAAAGTTTCTTCCTCATTCGACAAATATGTATGGGCGGAAAACCGCCCCTTTATTAGTTATGGCAATTACCAAAAGGTTTGATAACACTTTCTAAAACCGATTCACAGCGTACAGAAACGGAACAAATACACTTAATATCAATAAATCTGAAATTGCCATCCTCTTTTACTACCAACAAATCTCCCGAAACACACTCGATTTTTACTCTTTCTTTATTACAATTATTCTTAAATGTCAATACAACCTGTTCACAAGCCAACTTCTTTAACAAACCTCTTATATCGTCCGGAACGAATGCAGCACATTCGCCTTCATGATCATGTTCATGACGATTATTATCAAAATCATTATCTCCGCAACAACCCATTAAAATCACTCCTCAAAATAATTTGTGAATTACTTCACACAACATAATATGTGAAGTCGGTTAAAAAGGTGCAAAAAGGCGGTGCCTTTTGGCATCGCCTTTAATTATGTGAATTTTGGACAAAAAGTCCTAAAACTTCCATCAAACATTATAACATTCTTTCATTTCCATCCAAAATTCTTTCATACTTATGATTGTTTGTTGCTTCCATGATATGGCCATATGCCCAGTGACCGGTAGATAAATCCGTAAAGGATAATACTGTGCCGTTTCCACCGTAATTATAGTTTGTATCATAATTATAAGTATGACCATAACCGTAACCGGAAACAATTAATTCGCCACGGAACAAGTAGTTATTGATAATTGTAACCGCTTCTGCTCTTGTAATACTTGCATTTGGTCTTGCTGTTCCGTTAGAGTAACCATCCATAATTCCAAGTCTTAATAATTGTTCCATAGAACATCTGAAATCACTGTTTTCCAAATCAGAGGAAGCAATGAAAATCGGTTCTAAGTCCTGTACGCCCAAAGCCGCAGCAATTGCATATGCTAATTCGCCTCTTGTTGCAGGACGTTCCGGAGCAAAATTGTTAAATCCTACCGATAAAACATACCCTTTATCGACACATGCTTGGATGGCAGAAGCCGCCCAGTGATCCTTCGGAACATCGCTAAATTGACCTCTGTAAGTACCTCTTAAACCTTCAATATTCGCAATCATTTGCGCAAGTTCTGCTCTTGTAATGTTACCGTTTGCTCTAAAAGAACCATCCGGATATCCGATACAGTAGGCAGAATGGAATCCTGTTCCTGTTCCGTCATCACAATAAATCAAGTTTCTTACGGTTGAAGTGTCTTTTAAGGAAGAACCGGAATAAATCTTAGCCGGTACCGTAATGATTTTCTCATTGTACTTATCACTGGTATATTCTGCCTTAAAGGATACTCTCCCGGATTCGCCCGCTTTTAATGTGCCAAGAGACCAAGTTACTTGTTTTGTTGTAATCTTACCATCGTCACTTGCTTTTTTAGCCTCTAAATAAGTCGGTAAATCTACTACTAATTTTGCATTCGTTAACTTAGAAGAACTTCCGTTATAATAATCTACGTAGTATAAAATTTCTTCTTCCGGTTCGAATTTAATCTTATCGTCTGCATTTCTGATTTCTACTCTTACATTTTTTACTCTCTTATTAACATCGCCTGTAATATCAGGGTTGCCCGGATAGTTGTTTTCTTCAATGTTATAAACAAATCTTTCCCATCCGCACATATCTCCTACTTCATCCATTGCTCTTACATATAAATAATGTTTTCCTTCGTCAGAAGGTACTTTTACGGTAAATTCATCGCTATACTTTATTGTTGTATCATCATCGTCATCATCCCAATAATATTCGATATATTCAATACCGTCTTTGTCCTCCGCCCATAAGGTAATTCTGTCGCCGTATTCTACATCTCCGCCATCCGGATCTGCGAACACTTCCGGATCTTCTCCATCTCCGTCGTCATCATCTTCCACATAATAAATATGTTTTTCCCAGCCGGTTGTATTTCCTGCAGCGTCTGTTAATTTAATGTGCATATAATAAGTTCCCGGTTTCTTAGAAATCGCAGGTAATGAAATGGTTTTTAACGCACCGCTCAACAGTTTTGTTTCAGCATCGTCGTCATCCCAGTAATATTCTACTTTTTCAAGTTCAACATTATCTCTTAAGGTTGCCTTAATAATCTTACCACCAACTACTGTTGTTTTACTTACCGGATTCATTGTAATGGTAGGAGCTTCATCGTCTTCTTCCGGTACATAGAAATCAAAATCGCTTACAGTAACAGCTCCATCTTCATCGGTTACCGTAACATGCAACGTATGTTTTCCCGGTTTATTTGGAATACTTGGCATGGTTAAGGTTTTTTCTGTACCGCTGATTGCCTTTGCAACCGGAGTATCATTATCCCAGGCATATTCAATTTCTGCTAATCCTTCTTTGTCTTTTACCGTTACTTTTACATCGTCATCCGGTGTAATTGTGCTTCCGTGTTCCGGATTAACCGAAATCGTAGGGAATTCGTTTTCATTGGCTTTTACATAGTATGTATAAGTTTTCCAATCGGTGGTATTTCCTGCCGCATCGGTTACTTTTACATGTAAGATGTGTTCTCCGGCTTTTTCAGGAACAGCCGGCATATCTACTCTTACGTAAGTTCCCGAAATATTTTTCGATTGCGGTGTATTGTTATCCCAATAATATTCAATCTTACTTAAAGCTTCATTATCTTCCGGAATTGCTACGACAATATCGCCTGCTTCTACCGTACTTCCACCCTTAGGGCTTACGGTTACTGTAGGAGCTTCATTATCACCATCCACATAGAAGGTAAATACTTCACTGTTGCTGTTGTTGCTATCATCCTTTGCAGATGCTTTTAAGATATATTTTCCCGGTTCTGTACCCAAAACCAAATTAACGGTTACATCGTTTGTGTACGGATTTAATGTCTTTTCACTCAATCCGGACCACTGATATTTCAATTCAGCAATTTTACCGTCATCGCTTGCTTTTAATACAATTTTTGCTCCGGCAGGTAATATACTTCCGTCTTTTTCACTTGCTGTAATAACCGGCGCTTCATTATCTTCCGCATCCACATAAAATGTGTATGTTCGTTTTCCGGTACTGTTTCCCTTGGAGTCTTTTGCCGTTACATATAAAATGTATTTTCCACCTTGTGTTCCTAACTTCAAATTCAAAGTTGTAATATTCGTATTCGGCGTAATTACTTTTTCTGTATTTCCTGCCCAGTAATACGCCACTTCCGCAACTTTGTTTTCATCTTCTACTTTTACTGTAACGGCACTTCCTCCGGCTACCGTAGCTCCGTTTTCCGGAGTTACTGTAATTACCGGTGCTTCGTTATCTTCACCCTCTACGTAGAATGTATAAACTTGTTTTTCGGTGCTGTTTCCTTTCTCATCTTCCGCTGTTACGTATAAAATATACTTCCCGCTTTGTGTTCCTACCTTCAAATTCAAAGTTGTAATATTTGTATTCGGAGTAATTGCTTTTTCTGTATTTCCTGCCCAGTTGTATGTAATTTTTGAAATTTTGCTTTCATCTTCTACTCTTACCGCAACGGCACTTCCTCCGGCTACCGTAGCTCCATCTTTTGGGGTTACCGTAATCGCCGGTGCATCCTTATCTTCACTCTCTACATAGAAAGTATAAGCTTGTTTTTCGGTGCTGTTTCCTTCTGCATCTTTCGCTGTTACATATAAGATATATTTTCCGCCTTGCGTTCCTAAAGTTAAATTTAAATTTACGGTATTGGTATTCGGCGTAATTACTTTTTCTGTATTTCCTGCCCAGTTGTATGTAACTTCCGCAATTTTACTTTCATCTTCAATTTTTACATTAATGATTGTTCCGCCCGGCAATGTGCTTCCGCTTTCCTTGTTAAGCGTAATAACCGGTGCTTCTCCGTCTTCTGCTGCTACATAATATATATATGTTTTCTCTCCGGTATCATTTCCTTCGGCATCGGTTGCTCGGAGATATAAAACATATTTTCCGCTTTGAGTACCTAAGCTTAACGTTAATTTCATCGAATTGGTATTTGGTGTCAGTGTTTTTTCGCTGTTCCCTTTCCAATAATATTTCACTTCCGAAATTTTACTTTCATCACTAACATTCACAACAATTTGCGTACCGCCTGCTAATGTACTTCCGCTCTCTTCACTAACGGTTATTTCCGGCGCATCCTCATCAGTAGATGGCACATAGTAAGTATAAGCCTTCTCCCCGGTAGCATTTCCTTCTGCATCAACTGCGTTTACATACAAAATATATTTTCCGGCTTGCGTTCCCACTCTTAAATTAACCGTAACCTTATTGGTATTCGGTGTAATTGTCTTTTCTGTTCCGCCTTTCCAATAATAGTTCACTTCAGAAATTTTACTTTCATCTTCTACCGTTAGGGTAACAAGTGATCCTGCTTCCAAAGTACTACCACTTTCTTCGCTCATAGTCAGCGCCGGTGCTTCTTCATCGGTAGATGCTACATAATAAATATAGGATTTTTCACCCGTGCTGTTTCCTTCAGAATCTACCGCATTTACGCAAAATACGTACTTTCCTGCTTGGGTTCCTACTCTTAAATTAACGGTAACTTTATTGGTATTCGGATTTTTTACCGTCTCTGAGCCGCCTTTCCAATAATACGTTAACTCGGAAACTTTATTTTCATCTTCCACCGTTAAAGTAATCGGCGAACCTCCTTCTAAAGTACTACCGCTTTCTTCGCTCATAGTCAGCGCCGGTGCCGTATTATCTGCAGCAAACGCTGTTACACATAATAAAGATACTGTTAATACAATTAAAGTTAATTTTCTTATTACAGTTCTCATTTTTGGTTACCTCCTATAATAAATTCACATAATTACTATATAACTATAACACAGAATTTGTAATTTTGCAATAGTTTTTGCTAAATTTATGTAAACTTTTATTTAAATATTATGCAGATGCCAGAGTTTTTTCATTCCGCTCTCCTCTACATTATGATTTTTTCAGCTCCCATATTACATGATAATTCATTAATTGTCAATTATAACTTACTTTTTAACCCTCTAAAACGTTACAGGTCAAACTGTATCGTCCTACAACGATGGTGCAACCATTGTACGGACAGCATTTATGCTGTCCGGCTTTCTGCCTTTTCTGTGGACAGCATAAATGCTGTCCGTACGATGATTGTGCCATCATTGTAGGGGACGGCGTCCTCGACGTCCCTCTTGTTGAATTTTTTCGTATTCTTCTACTTTTTCTGTTTTAAAAGAAAAGAACGCCGTGTGCTGACAGCGTTCTTTTCAAAAATCAATTTACCGGAACCGGAGCCGGCTCATCGAAGTCGTCATAAACAACTTCATTCTGCTCCGCCACAGGAGTGGGCGCTTCCACCACAGGAGCAGGTGCTTCCGCCACAGGAGCAGGTGCTTCCGCCACAGGAGCAGGTGCTTCCGCCACAGGAGCAGGTGCTTCCGCCACAGGAGCGGGCGCTTCCACCACAGGAGCAGGTGCTTCCGCCACAGTAGCGGGCGCTTCCGCCACAGGAGCGGGTGCTTCCGCCACAGGAGCAGGTGCTTCCGCCACAGGAGCGGATTTTTCCTTCTCCACCACAGGGGCAGGGACGGAATCATCTTCTACCACAGAGGAAGAAGCCTTGGCATCTTCTACGACAATCACCAGCGTCGAAGTTTCCTTCGACACCGGAACGGAGTTCTCCGTCACCGGAGCAGGAAGCTCGGAGTCATCATACTCCGAGTTGTCCTTCTCCGACGTATCCGGATTGGTATCGTCGTACGAAGATTCATCTTTTTCTGACGTATCCGTATCGGTATCGTCGTACGAAGCTTCGTCCTTTACCGGTTTGCCGGTATTCGGATCATCATACTCCGACCCGTCACGAACCGGATTACCGGTATTAGAGTCATCATAGTTTGACTCATCCTTTACAGGATTACCGGTATTGGAATCATCATAGTTTGACTCATCCTTCACAGGACTACCGGTATTGGAGTCATCATAGTTTGACTCATCCTTCTCCGGCTTACCGGGTTCGTCGTCCTCATAAACAGGAGTAGTCGGAACCGGCGTAGGAGCCTTCGTCGGAATCGGAGTCGGTGCCTTCGTCGGAACCGGAGTCGGTGCCTTCGTCGGAACCGGAGTCGGTACCTTCGTCGGCGCAGCGGTCGGTGCCTTCGTCGGCGCAGCGGTCGGCGCCTTCGTCGGCGCAGAAGTCGGTGCCTTCGTCGGCGCAGAAGTCGGTGCCTTCGTCGGCGCAGAAGTCGGTGCCTTCGTCGGCACAGAAGTGGGATTGCTCGTCGGGGCTGCCGTCGGATTGCTCGTCGGCACAGCGGTCGGCGTTGCAGTCGGTTCCGCGGTCGGCGTTACAGTCGGGCAGTGGATCGGGCACTGCCGGCATCCATCGTCCTCTACAGGACAATGAATGGGGCAGTGCAGGCATCCGTCCGCGCTCACCGTCATCGCCTGACACATGCAAGTGCAGTGACAGGTAAATCCGGTTCTAATCGCCTCAAGGATTTCATCCAACTTCGCCTGGCAAGCTACCATCTCCTCAGGAGAAGTGGCATTTTCCAACGCCGTCTCTGCATCTGCCTTCTGCGTCAGCAGAGTATCCAGCTTGGTGTTCATCTCATCCACTCTCGTGGAAAGAGAATCGACTTTCGTCGTCAGCTCTCCCAACGTTCCGTTGAGGGAAGCAATCTGCGCTTCAAGCGCAGCCATCTCTTCCGGGCTTCCGGCAGCATCCAGCTGCGCCTGCAGAGCGTTACGCTCCGCAAGCACCTGCTCATACTCCGTACGGTAATCTTCCTGCGTGCATCCCCTCAGAAGGAGGAGAATGCAAATCAGCATCACGATTACAAGCAAAAAGGCAAGAATGCCCTTTCCCTTGCCGTTCTTACGCTGATTATGAGGGGCCTGATTCCTTCTATACTCAGTAGTAGACATATTATACCTCCTATGTCTCGTCCTTGTTTTTACACATCCTACTTATATAAAAAGTGAGTCGGCCCAGCACAGCCTTACATCCCTTTGTTCCACATTGAACAAAGTCACTAAACTCACTCATTACCTATATTATACCACCGCCTGTTAAAAAATGCAACATAATTACGTTAACATGGCACCAAACTACATTCCTTTTCATACTATATATATGTATGAGAACAAATTCTATGAGAAAAAATTTGGAGGTAATCAATATGTTGGCTTATGCAAAAATAACAGGCAGCCCGCTTGCACCGAACTTAAAGGGAAAGGTAATTTTTCGTGATCTTCCCGGCGGTGTAGAAGTTTGTGCGGAAGTAACCGGGCTTCCGGAATTTAAGAAAAAAACGTCTGACACTCCTCAAATCGGACCTCACGGATTTCATCTTCACATCATTGGAAAATGTGAAATCAGCGATCCGGAAAATCCATTTACATCTGCAGGCGAACATTATAATCCCACAAACCAACCTCACGGAAATCATGCCGGAGATTTTCCGGTACTCTTCTCAAATAACGGATATTCTCGAATTTGTTTTTATACAAATAAATTTTCCGTATTCGATATTATCGGAAAAGCGGTTATTATCCACTCCGGTCCGGACGATTATCAGTCCCAACCGGCAGGAAACTCCGGAAAACGAATCGGATGCGGTGTTATTAAAATCTTGTCGGATTAAACGGCTGTAAAAAACACCTCGGAAAAATAAAATTTTCCGAGGTGTTTTTTACAGCCTCTTTTCTATAGCACATTACTTTAATTCCGGTCGATTGGAATCATACACTTTATCCACATCAAAATAAGTCTCCTTCACATATTCTTTTCGTTTCGCCATTGAATAGCCGTCCAAATTAAATCTCGTCATAATAACATTATCTTTCTCAAAACTGAGTTCCGGCGTTTTTTGTACCGGACAGAAAATCGAAAAACCCTCTTCTACCAAATACCGATAACGTTCATCTGTCCGCTTGAATCTCACACCAAACGGCGAAATATAAATATTGGTTTCCCCGGTAATCGGCTGAATATATTTCTTCCATCTCTCATTATCATGCTTTAATTGTGCCATAGTAACAGTATAATTCTTAAAATACTGATTATGGGTATAACTGTGACACGCAAAACGCCATCCGGTTTCCTTTAATTTATTCGCCACCTTCGTCGCTTCCGCAATCGCAAGATTTAGTTCTTCCCCCGTCAAATCCGTCACCCGATAGCCAAGCGCCCCTTGGTAACCGGTAAGCGCCAAAATGCCCTTTGCACCGTTATGCGAAAACTCCGGATGCGCCTTCACAAAATCATCCAAAATCGGCATAACGTCTGCACGCCTTGAAACAATTACATCTCCTTCCGGTGTCTTGATTTCATTCGCCACTTCGCCGTTTTCATCTAACACTAACTTTGTCGCAAAACCATCCGTTTTCATATATTCATAATAATTCACATCATCCACAGAAAGCACCAAAGGCTTTTTTCCTTCCGGTAAGTAAATCTCCTTCTTTCGCATTTCTCCCGTTTCCGAATCAATCTCTACCAACTCTTCAATATCATATAGTACATATCCTCTATCCAACAATTCCGGAAGCATCGCCTCAAATTCCGAAACCGTCGTCATCCAATAGTTATACCCTTCCGCCCTGCTGTCTCCGTCAAACGCAAGTTCATCATACGCAATCAAGCTATGGAAAAAAATATGATGCACCGGACCTTCATACTTCACCAACTCTACCTTCGGCACTTCCTCTTTTTCCTCCGGTAAGTTTTCAACAATCGTCTCCTTCTCTGTTTCCGCAACCGCCCTATCCTTCATGACATATAGATACGAAGCAACTACAGAAAGCGCTGCTACAAGTAACACACAAATTACTGCGATTCGTAATTTCATACAAATCCCCCCATACCTTCATTTTCGCACAATATTTTTTCAGATTCAACAGGAAACGACTATTTCCTTTTATTTCATTTTCTGCTATACTTGTTTCCGGTGATTTACTATGAAAAAAATCGGAATCTTCGGCGGTGTCTTCAATCCGCCTCACAATTTCCACTTTGCCGTTGCAGAGGAAATCTTAAATAACCATCCGGAATTTGAAAAAATAATCTTCATGCCGGTAGGAGATAAATATAAAAAGCCGGAAATCATTCCGGCAAAACATCGCTACAATATGTTAAAACTCGCTTGCAATAAAAATAAAAAAATAGAAGTATCGGATTTTGAAATACAGCAGGAAGAACAATTTTACGCCTATCAAACCTTAGATGCCTTCCAAAAGCGTTATCCCGACTGTCAATTCAGCTTTATTATCGGAAGCGATTCCTTAAAAACGTTTGAAACGTGGAAACGCTATGAATACCTTTTAAATCGGTACGAAATTTTAGTTTATCCTCGCGGAAACGATAATGCCGAGAAAATTCTTGCAGAACACCCGATATTAAAGAATGTAAAGGAACTTTTCACACTCGCAAATTGTCACATTTCCACCAACATCAGCTCTACCTTTATTCGAAAGAGTTTGAAGAACGGAAAGAAGATAAATTACTTACTTCCCGAGGAAGTTTTAAAGTATATCGAGGAGCATAAGTTATATCGATAACAACGAAAGGGGCTGTAAAAAAACTGCCTCAGAAAAATTATTATCTGTTTTTAACCATTCATAGCAATTCCACTTATTACTCCAACTATTTGCTGAAAAAAAGAAGAACCTTGAAAAAATCAAAGTTCTCCTCTCGCAATTTTACTCAGCGATTTGGGAAGGCAGTATTCAGTGACCGGTGCTACTTTAAGAAAGCACAAGCCAACCAACACTATTGCTGAGGCAGTCAAAACACTGGTAGAGATGACCCAAACCAGCAAGCGGACTGTTGCCGCTACCATGATAGCAACCACCCGCGAGCCAGAACCTGCCGACATCATCATCCGCCAAAATCTTATATGTATTGGCGAGGTCGTAGAAACCCGCAATTGCTCTCGAACCGGTAGGTTCAAAATCGTACTTCGTATTCTCGGAATTCCAGTAATGCCCCAACTTCTTAGAGTCGTTGCACACCGCATTCCAAGCCTCATCCACCGTCCATCCCTCGTCAACAAGTGTCTTAATCAACACACCGAGAAACGCGACGTACTGAGACTTGGTTCCGAGTCGGCTTTTGCGCTTGGTACAATACTTCTTAGCGTTTTCACGCCACCAGTTGTAAGACCTGCCTACCGCCGGTTTCTCCCCCGCTTTGAAGCAGATATTCTCTGCTTCATCGAGAGTCGGATCCATTCTCGGACGCCAGAAGTCATCAATCCTTTCCAGAATCACATCTTTCAGCCGACCTTTGAGAATCCGCTCGTTCTCGCTCTTCGGTCGATGCTGCATGAATGCGTCAGCAAGACTCAATTCCGATGCCTTGATGCATACAAAAAGGTCGTCATCTTCCTTTGCAAAAGAAACAACCTCTGTTTCCTTCACAGCAGGAATCGTTTCCACTGTCTCTTCCGCCACTTCAAGGATAACCTCATAAGTACCGTCATCCAGCATCTTAAGGCTCTTAATCTGTCCGGCCGGAAGCTTCATACTTACCATCTTACTCATATTTTTCCTCCTAAATTTGTTCGGAATTTGTTAAAGGAACAAACTGCTCCTTAGAGTTACATATTTAGTTGTCGTCTATTATTCTACCATAGATTAGATAATTTTGCAATAAAAAACATACATGTATTCGGCTTCCTACTAACACATATGTTTTCATTTAATGTTTACTTGAAATTACTTTCAAGAAGGAAGAAGTTTGTCAAAAAAAAGAAGAACCTTGAAAAAAATCAAAGTTCTCCTCTCACGATTTTACTCGCACTTTTTTCGAAGGCAGTGTTCAGTGAACAGTGCTACTTTAAGAAAGCACAAGCCAACCAACGCCATTGTTGAGGTCGTAATTACAGCCGTCGATGTAATGACCCAAATCAGCAAGCGGATGGTTGCTGCTAAAATTGAAATAGCAACCACCCACAAGCCAGAACCCGCCGGTTTCTTCATCTTCCGCCAAAATTTTGCAGGTATTAACGAGGTCGTAGAAACCCGCAATTGCGCTCGAACCGGTAGGTTCGAAATCGTACCTCGCATTCTCGGAATTCCTGTAATGCCCCAACTTCTTAGAGTCGTTGCACACCGCATCCCAAGCCTCATCCACCGTCCATCCCTCGTCAACAAGTGTCTTAATCAACACACCGAGAAACGCGACGTACTGAGACTTGGTTCCGAGACGGCTTTTACGCTTGGGACAATACTTCTTAGCGTTTTCATGCCACCAGTTGTAAGACCTGCCTACCGCCGGTTCCTTTCCTGCTTTGAAGCAGATATTCTCCGCTTCATCGAGAGTCGGATCCATTCTCGGACGCCAGAAGTCATCAATCCTTTTCAGAATCACATCTTTCAGCCGACCTTTGAGAATCCGCTCTTTCTCGCTCTTCGGTCGATGCTGCATGAACTCGTCAATAAGACTCAATTCCGATGCCTTGATGCATACAAAAAGGTCGTCGTCTTCCTTTGCAACAGAAACACACTCTGTTTCCTTCACAGCAGGAGTCGGTTCCACTTTTTCTTCCACCACTTCAATCAGCAGTCTGCAAATACCATCTTTCACCTCTGCCGAAAGAATACGACCACCGGATACCTTGAGCTCCATCTCAGTTGTTGCCTTCATTTTTGCTTCCTCCTAAATCTGTTCGGAATAATGGTTAGCGAAACTATCTGTTTCTCAGAGTTACTATTTAATTTTCGCTTATTATTGTACCAAATTTCTGTTGAAATGTCAATGTTATGTAAATAAAAGTGAACATAGAAACGTTACTATTCATACTTAACAATTTATTATTTGCACTAAAGCCATGTAGGGACACAATTTATTGTGTCCTAATTCAACCATCTGCCTATTCCGTGGACACAATAGCAGTCGAAACTTCCCAATCACTTCGTTCTTGGAGTTTCTTTGCACAGGAGGTACAAACCATTCACTTCGTTTATGGTGTTACGTCCGCGAATTGTGTCCCTACAGCGTTTCTGCCTTTATTTCGGTAGAGTTTAATAGTCCAGTTCTTAACTTAATGACATTAAGTCTGAATGGTAACTAAAAATCGGCTTATCAAGGACGCCGTCCCCCTACATCACCTCATAATCGAGTAATTCAATTTCACTTGACAGATAGCCTTCTTTTGCCTCTAATTCGCCTGCCAAATCGGTAGAAAGGTACTTTTTATTATCATCCGGAAATACGGTTACAATATTGCCTTTCTCTGCTAATTTCGAAGCCGCTAAAAAATTGGCTCCGGCGGAGATACCGACTCCCAACCCCAACTCACGAGAAAGTTTTTTTGCCATTTGAATAGCATCTTCATCGTGAATCAAATCAATCGAATCGATAAAACTCTCCTTTACCAATTCCGGCACAAATCCGTCGCCGATTCCGGCGATTTTATGATCACCTTCGGTAACGCCATTTATCATGGTAGATAACGTATCCGGTTCAAAAGCATAAATTTTTACCGAAGAATCGGCTTCCTTTAAGCATCTTCCAACGCCCATCAGCGTTCCTCCGGTTCCGATTCCCGAAACAAAACCGGCAATCGTTATCCCATCTAAATCTTTTAAAATTTCTCTTCCTGTCCCGTAATAATGTGCCTCACTGTTATCTTCGTTACTGAATTGACTTGTTCGAAACCCTCCGATTTGTTTCGCCAATTCATCTGCCATCGTTATCGCTCCGCGAAATCCGCCCTCGTTTTTAGAGACATTATGCAAAATAGCACCATAACCGATTAGAATCTTTTTTCTTTCCTCCGTCATCCAATCCGGCATAAAAATATGTACAGGATGATGATAACACGCCCCGATTGCAGCAATGGAAATACCCATATTTCCGCTTGTTGCCTCTATGATCGGCTGTCCATCTTTTAACGTCCCTCTTTCTTTTGCTTTTTTTATCATATATACAGCAGCTCGATCTTTAATACTGCCGGTTAAATTAAACCACTCTGCTTTCGCAAAAATGTGCTGTTTTACACCATTTCGTCGAAAGTTAACCTTTAGCATTGGTGTTTTTCCGATTAATTTTTCAATCATTTTGCCTTCCTCCTTTTAAGTTAACATAGCGGGCGAGCAGTGCTCGCCCCTACAAGCTGTCAAACTCTTTCTAAAGTTTACGACCATTTTGAATTTTCATCCTCTGTCATAATTTCTAACGTAAACGGTTTAAATTCAATCTTAAACTTATCCAAGAGACTCGTTTCCTTCTCTGCCACAATAATCTCTTTCGTACTTTTATCGTACAAAACCGCACAAAGCATAAACAAATAGTCCGATGGGGACTGATTCATTTCCGCTCCGAATTGTGAAAAAATTTCTCCCGCCAATCGATTCAATTCCGGTTTCTCTAACAATCTCGAAAGCCGAATCAAATTCATCGCCGAGATAGAATTTACCGACGGAATGGCACCATCATAAACCTCTTTTGGGTTAATAATCAACTGTTCGTCAAATTTACTGTAATAGAAAATTCCCGAACTTTCCGAATCCCAAAAGCACTCTAAGAAAGTTTCGTTTAATTCCGACGCAATCGTCAAATATTTCTCTTCATACGTCGCCTGATAAAGTTCTATTAATCCCCAAAGAAAATAAGCATAATCGATTGCATACGCGTTTTGATAAACCGCCTTATCAATATAATATGACGCTGTTAATTTTTTGTTACGATAAAACTGTTTCAACATAAAATCACACGCAGTTCTTGCAACATCAACGTACATCTCAACATCAAGAGCTTTCCCCGCCATCGCAAAAGCCGCTATCGCAAGCCCGTTTAGAGATACCGAAATCTTCTTGTCGATAAAAACTTCATTATTTAGGCTTACTTCGGAATCCTCTGCAGAATAAAACGCGCCATCCTTCGAAGATAATTTCGACAAAATATAATGCAATACTTCATCTACCGTCGCTTTATAGCTATCCTTCCGAATCACCTCATACGCTTCCAAATAAGCCATCGCCATTAAAACATTTGTATAAAGCATTTTCTCATAATGCGGTTCATTCCACGCTTTTGTCGTCGCATACCGATAAAAACCGCCCTCTTTTTTGTCATGTATCTCGCCATGCAATATATGATCCAACGTTTTTTCTACCATATAAAGTGCGTACTCATCCCGATACAAATACCAATAGCGTAACAAGAAAAAAATCTGCTGTGCCAACGGAAACTTAGGTGCGTTTCCAAACCCTCCAAAACTGTTATCAAAAGAAGATTTTAATAACCACAAAGCATCGCTTAATACGCTCTCTTTTAACGCTTCCTTTTTTCTTTTTTTCTTCGTTAAATGAGTATAAATCGTCTCTGAAGTCGTCAAAATCGTATTCGGATTCTTCTCCCAACTTTCATTTAAACGAATTAGCAGAGAAAGAAAGCCAAGTTGATCCTCATTATCTTCTATCGGGAAATACGTTCCGGTAAAAAACGGTTTTTTATCCGGTGTTAAAAAGATATTTAACGGCCAACCCACATTTTCACTCATACACAAAGCCGCCTCCATATACACCAAATCCACATCAGGACGCTCTTCACGATCCACTTTAATACTTACAAAATGCTCATTTAAATACTTCGCTGTATCCTCGTCGCTAAACACTTCCCGCGCCATCTTATGACACCAATAACAAGTGGAATATCCAATACTCAGCAAAATCAATTTATTCTCTTTTTTCGCCTTCGCAAAAGCCTCTTTCCCCCAAGGAAACCAATCAATCGGATTATCAGCGTGCTGCAATAAATACGGGGACTTCTCTCCGGACAATAAATTAGGCATAATGAAACCTCCTAAAAATAACTTTTTTCACTGTTTCATTATGCCCTGTTTTTTCTTCTTTTATGTAGTACATTTATGGAATGGACAGCATAAATGCTGTCCCTACAATTTTTTGTTACTATTCAAACTTAACAACTTATTATTTTCGCTAAAGCCTTGTAGGGACAGCATTCATGCTGTCCTTCATTCCGCCTTTTCTGCGGACAGCATAGCAGTCAAAACTTTCCAATCACTTCGTTCTTGGAGTTTCTTTGTACAGGACGTACAAGCCATTCACTTCGTTCATGATGTTACGTCCGCGAATGCTGTCCCTACAGTGTTTGTGCTATTTCTATAAATTTAAGTCTGAATTGTAACAATTTTTTATCTTTTTTTACAAAATGAACAAATAAAAAAACCATCGGTATCTTGATGTGTCGGAGACAACGTCAACATCCCATTTACCAAACCGCTTCGAAACTTCTCCGGAATTACTTCTTCCTTCGTATCAATCTCGAAGTCTTTATACTCTTCTAAAAACCAACGAACGGTATCCTCATTTTCACAAGCGGTATTCGTACAAGTACTGTAAAGCAATCTTCCGCCTTTTTTCAAATATCTCGCTGCATTTCTCAAAATCGCCTTCTGGATTTCATTAATTTTTTCAATATCTCCTTCTTCCACCCGTAGCTTAATATCCGGCTTCTTTCGAATCACGCCTAATCCGCTGCACGGAACATCCGCCACAATTCGGTCAAATTTTTCTTCATACTCAGGACAATAAATCGAAGCATCTTGCGCCAAAGTCGTAATCGAATGAATCCCCAAACGCTCAGCAAGCTCCTCAATCAACTTGCAACGATGTTCATATAAATCCATCGCCGTAATCTTCGCTTGATCCTTCGTCAATTCCGCAATATGCGTCGTCTTTCCGCCGGGAGCCGCACAAATATCTAAAATTTCCTCCCCGTCTTCCGCCTCCAACAGATGCGCCACCAGCGCCGGCGCCTCATCTTGAAAAGTAAGCAAACCGTCCTCAAAATAAGAAGAGTTTAATAAATTCTTCGAGGTATTCGTATATAAAATATCCGAAACCACTCCCTCTTGTACTTCCACACCATCTGCCGTCAATCGCTCTTTTAATTCCTCTCTCGAAAGTTTTAAGGTATTTACCCGCAAACACTGATACGGCACCTCTTCATTTTTCTTTAATAGCTGAACCGTCTCCTCCTTACCAAACTGCTTTAACCACAACGTAATCAACCACAGCGGATAGGAATATTCCACCGAAAGTCGTTCATCTAAAGAAGGAATCTCATCCAAAATACGCCTCTTTTCTGTTTTCGCCACATTTCTTAAAATCGCATTCACAAAATTCGCAGACGCATTATGGCCATACTTTCTCGCAAGTTTTACTGACTCATCACAAGCCGCCGAAACCGGCACTCTGCTTAGAAAGTAGATTTGGTAAATTCCCATACGAAGCGTTGTCAAAATAGGAGGTGCAATCTTCTTCAAGCGAATTTTCGAAAACTTCCGAATCACAAAGTCCAAAAAAATTCGGTTGGAAATCACTCCATACACCAACTGGGTAATAAACGTTTTATCCACTTCACTGAAATTGCCTTTTTTCAGTTCCTTATTCAGCAATAAATTCGAATAAAGATGCCCTTCTTCAAACTCCATTAAAATCTGTAACGCGGTTTCTCTGCTATTCATAAATTCCTCCCTATTTTACTGACTGCTTATTCAATGGACAGCATAAATGCTGTCCCTACCTTCTATGGTGTGGTGCGGACAGCATAAATGCTGTCCCTACTCTCTATGTGGTTGTACGGACAGCATTCATGCTGTCCATTTTTTCCTCAAAAGTCAATCTTGCAATTAATTCTTCCATATCTTTCGGTAATTTCGCCGTAATCTCCAATTTCTCCTTTGTAATCGGATGAAGAAAGCGAATTTTTTCAGCATGTAATGCTTGCCTTCCAATCAACTCCGTTTTCTCTTCACCATATAACCCATCCCCCACAATCGGATGCCCGATGGCTTTGCAATGCACACGAATTTGATGCGTTTTTCCCGTTTCAAGACGCAACCGAAGAACCGTATATTTCGAAAAACGTTGCACTACTTCAAAATGCGTAATCGCTTCTTCTCCGTCCGTTGCCGTCATACGAAGCATAATACTATCCGGCGCCCTTTTTATCGGGAAATCAATTGTTCCGGAATCTTCCGAAATAACACCGTTTACAACGGCGATATATTCCTTTTCAAACACCTTCTTCTGCATCTGCTTCGCCAAAATTTCCTGCGTATATTCATTTTTCGCAAACACGATCACACCGGAAGTCTCTCGATCCAATCTATTCACAAATCGCGTTAAAATATGTTCCTTTTTTCCTTCTAAGTAAGCCTTCACGCCATTCGCAAGCGTTCCGGTCGGATGCAGGCAGGTCGGATGGACCACAATATTTCCAGGCTTATTCAAAATCAGCAAACAGGCATCTTCATATAAAATCTCCAACGGCTGTTCTTCCGCTAAAATCTCGTCATTCGTTTCCTCAAAAGAAATATCCGCCTGTACTTTATCTCCCGGATTTAAAATTTCATTCACCCAGATTTCTTTTCCGTTACACAAAATACGCTTATTAAGTTTTAATTTTCTTAATAAGCGTTCGGATAACTCCCATTGATTTTTCAAAAAAGTTCGTACCGTTTCCGGCTGTTGGGCAACTCCCTCTAAAATAACTTTCTCCATCTTTGCCCCTCTTTACATCGCCATGTGGTCTCTTGCTGCTTGCGTCACCATTCTGCCACGCGGAGTTCGGTTAATAAATCCCAACTGCAATAGATATGGCTCATACACATCTTCAATGGTATCGGGATCTTCTCCGATTGACGCCGCCAAAGTCTCTAACCCGACAGGACCACCGGCAAAATTATTCATAATCGCATTTAGCATAATGCGATCAATATTATCTAATCCAAGTTCATCGATTTCCAATTTTCCTAACGCATTTCTTGCAATCTCTAAAGTAATTGTCCCATCGCCTTTTACCAACGCATAATCTCTAACGCGTTTTAACAAACGATTCGCAATTCTCGGTGTTCCACGGGAACGCGATGCAATTTCCAGCAACGCGTCTTCTTCAATTTCCGTCTTCAAAATACTGCAAGAACGCTTGACAATCTGCGCCAAATCTTCCGGATTATACAATTCCAAACGTTGAATCACACCGAAACGATCTCTTAAAGGCGAAGTTAACATTCCGGCTTTTGTAGTAGCCCCAATTAACGTGAACTTCGGCAAATCCAAGCGAATCGATCTCGCAGAAGGACCTTTTCCGATAATAATATCCAACGCAAAATCCTCTAATGCCGGATACAAAATTTCCTCTACACTTCGGCTTAACCGATGAATCTCATCGATAAACAACACGTCGCCTTCCGACAAATTCGTCAAAATCGCCGCCAAATCCCCCGGTCGCTCAATCGCCGGACCGGAAGTAATTCGAATATTTACGCCGACTTCATTCGCAATAATATTCGCAAGCGTCGTTTTTCCCAATCCCGGAGGACCATAGAGTAAAATATGATCTAACGCTTCATTACGCATTTTCGCTGCTTCAATAAATACCAATAAATTTTCCTTTACTTTATCCTGACCGGTATATTCTTTTAACCATTTCGGTCTTAAAGAATTTTCCTCCGCGTCTTCTTCACGCGCGCCGGGACATACAATTCTTTCTTCTTCCTTCATAACGAATTCTCCAATTCAGCGGACACCATAAATGGGGTCCCTACATTGCTTGTACCTCTTTTTTTCTGTACGGACAGCATTCATGCTGTCCACTCTCTTCGTACCTCTTCTTTTCTGTACGGACAGCATTCATGCTGTCCTACTCTCCGAAATAAACTCCCATACTCTTAGCCGTTTGAACCAAATCACAATCTACCGGCACGTTCTTTAATTGTCCCACTGCTTCTTCTAATGTTGTATAACTTACCTTTCCGTCTATCATCGCAACCATCTTTCCGAAGTTTCCTTCCATCGCAAGTTCCATCGCTTTTACGCCATATTTTGTTGACAATACTCTGTCATAAGCGGAAGTTTGTCCGCCTCTTTGAATATGACCTAAAACCGTGGCACGGGTTTCGATTCCTGTTTTTTCTTCGATTTCACGAGCCAATTTATTGGAAACACCGCCAAGCCTTACGGAATCCGGACTGTAGCCTACGATTCTGCTAATTGTTACTTCCCCGTTTTTCGGTTTCGCACCTTCCGATACCGCTACCATACAATATTTCTGACCATTTTCTGTCTTTTCCTTTAAGAAGTCACACAATTTATCTAAATCATACGGAATTTCCGGAAGCAAAATTGCTGACGCAGCGCCTGCAATACCGGTTTCCAACGTTAACCATCCGGCATAACGTCCCATAATTTCTACCAACATAATTCTCTTATGCGATTCTGCGGTTGTCTTTAACTTGTCCATAGCATCTACCGCATTGGTAACCGCTGTATTAAAACCAAATGTTACTTCAGTTGCATTTAAGTCGTTATCAATTGTTTTCGGTACTCCGATAACAGGGAATCCTTTTCTTGAGAAATCTCTTCCGGAAGTTAATGTGCCGTCTCCGCCGACAACAAATAAACAGTCCACACCCAAATCTTTCATTTGTTTAATACAAATATCCGACATATCCACAGGCTCTGAATCTCTTGTTTTTAAGAACTTAAACGGATTATCGCTGTTGGAAGTTCCTAAAATAGTACCGCCTTTATCTAAAATATCCTCTACATCGTTTAAAGTAATCGGTCTCCATCTGTTTTCCACAAACCCTCTGTATCCATCCACATAACCGATTACATCCAAATTATATTTTGTAATTGCTGTTTTTGTAATTGCTCTGATGACTGCATTTAATCCCGGGCAATCGCCACCGCCTGTTAATATTGCTACTTTTCTCATGAAAAATCATCCTCCTGATTACTAATTTTTAAATTACTGACATTAATAATACTATCGCATTTTTTCTCAATTTTCGCAAGACTATTTTCAAGATTTATTTTCAAACCGTTTTGTCTCATAATTTTTTCCGAAAGCCGGCGACACCTCGGATAAGCCGGCACCGAAAGGGTTCGACAAAAAACGCAAGTCTCTTCAATAATCTTTTCCGCTATTTTGGCATCTTCTACCGCAAAGCATACACCTAAATTTAAGGGACCTTTTTCCTCAAATGCCTTTTTTAAGAGCTTCGTAAAATATTCAATTAAAAAGGTTTCATCCTCCTCAGGTATGATACCAAGCCCATTGCAATATTCTACAATCTTCTTATTATATTCTTTCAAAGTAATGACATCATATTCTTCCTGCTTTAATTTTCTTAAAACTTTCTTATAGGAACCTTTTTCCGTTCGAGACGTTTTTATGACAGGATTTCCGAACAACGTTCGCTCTTCGCACAAAGTCACTCGGATTGCTTTCATTGTCATCACCGACCTTTTATTGTAGTTCAATTTTATAACTGCACTCAAAACTTGCCTTCGGTTCCAATCGATTTATTCCCGGCTTTTCTTCAAAAATACCGTTAGTCTCTTTCCGGTCTGCAATTCCGAACCACGGCTCTAAGCAAAGAAACTCCGCTTCGTCTTTTCTGCTCCAAATTCCCAAATACGGGAATCCCTCAAAATGAAGAATTACCGCTTTTTCGGATTTTTTCGATTTGAACGTTACCGATTTCGAATTTAAGTGATGAAAAATAAAGGTATCGATATCAAATACTTTTTTAGAAAGAGAAATCGTATCTTCGTCTTTCAGAAGCAAATCTTCTGTCTCATAGACATAGCCGTCTTCTACCGAAATCCGATTAGCGGTTTCCTTTTCAGAAAATTCGATCACATAGTCCTCAAATTTTTCCGACTCTAAAAGCGGCCAACGAAAGGCAGGATGCCCTCCGATACTAAAAAACATCGTTTTGTCATCTTTATTTTTTACTTGATAGGTGACCTTCACCGAATTTTCCATCACCTCATAAGTAATCGATAATTCAAAACGATAAGGATATTTCTTCAACGTTTCTTCATTATATTTTAAACGATAACAAGCCATCGTCGATGTTGCCAAATTTAACTGAAAATCACAATCTCTTGCAAAACCATGCTGACTCATTTCGTATTCTTTTCCTTCTATTACTGTTTTATTGTCCTTTAATCTTCCGACAATCGGAAATAAAATCGGAGCATGCCTTCCCCAGTATTTTTTATCGCCGTTCCATAGATATTCTATTCCTCGGTAATTTATGCTCGTCATCTCTGCACCGGCAGATTTTAATGTCACTTTCAACGCATCATTTCCAATGACCATTCGACTCACCTCCTCCTGATATTATCTTAGAAAGAAAGTTTCGTCAATAGAAAAAGTTTTAAAAAGAAAAGCCCACGCAAAAGGCTTTTTTGGCATTTTGCGTGGGTGGTAGGTTAGAAGAACATCACTTTCACAAAGATGATAGCAACGATAACCAGAACAACAATCGCAATGATTGTCAACCAATCCGGTTGCTCGACACGTTCAAACGTGATATTCGGAACCGCGGTCGGTTCCATCACAGGCGACGTAGCCGTGGGAATCGCTGTCACTTCAGGAGTTACGGGCTTTGCACTTCCGCAGTAGATACAGACATTGTTTTCGCCATAGGCATGGTCGCTCTTAATCTGAAGATTCGAATCATCCGGTTCTTCGTCCCATCTCATCCCGCAATCGTTACAAACTTTTTGATACACAAAAACTTCGCAACGACACTTATTCGGATCGTTGAAATACGTCTCACGAATTTCTGTCCTCAGATAGTTGTCCACGGTATGCTTGTGCTGGCAAGGTGTCGCCGTCGGAATCGGAGTCGCAGTAGGCTTCGGAGCCGCAGTAGCCCGATAGGCAGAGTGCACATATCCGCAGTTCCGGCAAACGTGCTGCTCATTGTAATCATGCTGCTTCTGCACCGGTACGTAGTAAGCTCTAAAGAACTCACCGCAAAGACCGCAAGTCACATGGTACGTTTCCACTCCGTTACTGCAAACCAAATCATTATTGCGGGCATAAGACTCAAGTTTCTCATCAACCTTCTGAGAAACAAGCTGATGCTCGCAAGGTGCTTCCGTAGGAATAGGCGTGGCGGTCGGCTTCGGTGTAGGTGTAGCCTGATAGGCGGAAGATACATATCCGCAGTTCATACAAACATGCCGATTATTATATTCATGCTGTTCGTTCTTCGGATACACTTCCGCACTTGTCACTGCGCCGCAATCCCTGCAAACGGTTCGATAATACGCCGTATAGCAAATATTATCGTTGTTGTACCAATAGTCTCCGTTCCCGACTTTCTCTTCGCGAATGTTCAAATGCTCACATTCAAACTTAGGCGTCGCTGTCGGCTTCGGGGTTTTGGTGGGTTTCGGCGTCGCGGTGGGCTTCGGGGTTGCCGGAGTTACATCATAGCCACACTCCTGACAAACGTAGTTCTTAAAATTATGCCCAATCTGTTCCTCCGTCTCATACGTTTCACTGTCTTTCTCTCCACAAAGCTCGCAAATCCAACCGTACGTCTTTACCTGCATATAGCACAATTCTGCCGAACGCTTTGAAGTGTCCTTGCGTTCCTTCAAAAGTTCCGGTACAAATTTATGTGCACAGGGAGTCGCGGTAGGCTTTGGCGTTGCGGTAGGCTCCGATGTCGCCGGAGTTGGGTTCCTCCAGCATTCACTTTCATAGTGATATCCATAGTGACCGCAGAAACTGCAGTAAATCGGCTTCCGCGCGTTCTGTCCTTCGGCAATATAACTGTCTTTTTTCCAACCTCCGGTAGAATCCAGCCAACTCATCCCACTATACGGACACGTATTCGTGGAGTGATCCGTTACCGACTTGCAGATACTGCAATATCCGTCAAAGTCCGGACACTCGTAGTAGTGGTGTTCGTTGCCGTGATGTTCCACCGAACAAGCCTCGGGGCACTTTCCATCGTGCAGCTTATGGACTCGTCCGCAGAGCGAACATTCCTCCGCAGCATACGCCAGCGCTGCCGTCAAAACCAACAGCAGGACCATAAGGATTACGCTAACCAATTTTTTCATTTTGATTTCTCCTTCTTTTTTTACGTCTAAAATAATTTGCCGACTGAGCACTATTGCTCGAAATAAAAATAACCTCCCTAAATTATTATACACCATTTTTCAAGTTATGTAAAGCGAGAGAGGCATTTTTGTTATTCCTCAAGTTACAGTTCAGACTTAATAATTTTCTATATGTACGAAATGTCCTGTATTCCTTTGTAGGGACACAATTTATTGTGTCCGCGGAATAAGCAGCCGCTTAGAATTAGGACACAATAAATTGTGTCCCTACATTGTTTGTGCCTTCTCTATAATTTTGAGACTGGCTTGTAACATTTTTCAAGTTACAGTTCCGGCTTAAATTTGTAAAAATTTGATTCTGAACTGTAACACATTTTAGGATGCTGTTTTCCCGGGTTATTGACATTCCACTTTCAATCATAACCGCCGGCTTAGCCGGCGGTTTGCTCTGTCCCTATAAGGGACTTTTACCGGCATGTGTCTGTCGACACATCGAAGCGGTTTGCCAACCGCACCTCTTTCTCTAATTGCCTCTAAAGAGGCCTTTTTTATTATT